>JANNGR010000472.1:0-7369 GCA_031403955.1 Betaproteobacteria bacterium | reverse complement strand
TCCTGCGCGGGGCCCGGCAGGAGGAGGAAATCCTGCGCGGCGCCATAACCTTCAAACTTCAGCGGGTTGTCGATCGCATACTGTTGTTGCACATAAGTTGCACGGCGGCTGTTCTCGAAATAGTCGATACCTCGGTCACGCATGAAGGCGTCCTGGATGCCGCGGAAGTCGATCCAGACATGTGAAAGCTGATGGGTAAATAGCGACCCGGCGTAAAGATACTGCAGTCCGTAATGGTGTTCCCAACGGTAAGTGGAGGCCCACGCTACGTAACTTTGCTCGGAAAGTGGATGAGTGGGCGAGCCCAGGCCCAGGACATAAAGCAGCAGCGCCTCGTCGTAGCCTTCCCACCGGTATTTTAGGAAACCGCTTTCCGGCTTCCAGCCGTGTGTCACGGTGTCACCCTGGTTTTGTGCCCATTGCCAGTCGGCGCGGCGATAAAGCGCGTCGCCAAGGTTGCGGATTTCAATCTCGTCGGCTGTACCGGCGTCGAAATAAGTACCGGCGGTTAATGCGCCGGCCAGCAAAAAGGCGCTGTCGATGGTTGACAGTTCGCATTGCCAGGCGCGACGGCCAGTCTGCATGTCGAGAAAATGGTAATAAAACCCCTTGTGGCCGGTGGCGTCGGGCTCAGGGCCTTGCGGGCTGTTCCAGAAGAAACGCAGCGTCGCAAGCGTTCGCTGCACTGCCGCGGCGCGGGTCATGAATCCGCGTTCTACGCTTACCGGGTAGCAGGCCAGGGCAAGGCCGGTAGCGGCGATGCTGGAAGGCCAGTTCGGCGCGGTCTTGTCGATCACCAGGCCGTTGGCCGGATTCGTTTCATGCACGAAATATCCGAAGGTTTCGCGCTGGAGTTTTTCCAGCATCGTATCGACGGTGCGTTCTTTGCTGCTCATATTTCCGTGCGGCAACGCACGCCAATGCGCCGCTAAAGCCGGCTGGCTGCCAGCAAGCTGACGAATTCCCCGGCATCCACTGGCCGGCCGAGGTAATAGCCTTGTCCCTCGGTACAACGCTGGGATTGCAGATAGTCGAGTTGCTGACGGGTTTCGATTCCCTCGGCCACGACGCGCAGTTTCAGACTTTTGCCCATCGCGATGATGGCGCTGACGAGGATCGCTTCGCCATTGCCTTCGTGGATGTCGTGCACAAACGACTGGTCGACCTTTAGCGTGTCGATCGAGAAACGCCGCAGATAACTCAAGCTGGAATAACCGGTGCCGAAGTCATCGATGGCAACCTGTACGCCAAGATCCTTTAACGCATGCAGCACGGCCGTCGTGTGGTCGGTGTCCTGCATGAGACCGCTTTCGGTCAGCTCGAGTTCGAGATGGCGCGGGTCCAGACCGGTGCTGTCGAGAATGGCACGCACACCGGCCAGAAAATCCTTGCCATGAAACTCGACCGCCGAAACGTTGACGGCGACCTGCCCCATATCCAGACCGGCTTGCAACCATTCCGCCGTCTGACGGCAGGCTTCATACAGCACCCACTTGCCAATCGGCAGAATCAGCCCGCAGTCTTCGGCTATGCCGACGAACTGCGTCGGATAAGCCAGCGGATGCCCGGATCGGCGCAGCCGTAGCAACGCTTCGGCACCGGTTATGGCGCCGGTTTCAAGATCAACCTTCGGCTGGTAATGCAGCACGAACCCGCGCTGGTCGAGCGCGTGGCGCAGCGCCGCCTCGACCGATTGGCGCGCGACGGCGCGCACATTCATCTCCTGCTTGAACACCTGAACGTTGTTGCGCCCGGCTCGCTTGGCGTGGTACATCGCGGTATCGGCGTTTCTGACCAGCGAATCGACGTCCTTGCCGTCGTCCGGATAGAGACTGATGCCGATGCTCACGCTGACGTGCAGCCGATGGTCACCGACGACATAAGGCTCGGTCATGGCCTGGATCAATTTTTCGGCGCTGTGCGCCGCGTCTCCCACCGCCTCAATCTCCGACAGCAGCACCACGAATTCGTCGCCACCCTGGCGGCAGACGGTATCGGAGTGGCGGACGTTTTCCTGCAGGCGCCGGGCGGTGGCCTGCAGCAACTGGTCGCCCACCGCATGCCCGAGCGAATCGTTGATGTGCTTGAAGTGGTCCAGGTCCAGATACATCAGGGCAACGCGTTTGCCATGCCGTTGTGCCAGCGTGATCGCCTGCGCCAGCCGGTCAATCAGCAGGGAACGATTTGGCAAGCCGGTAAGAAAATCGTGTGTGGCCATATGCGACATCTGCATGGCGGCTCCTTCGGCGGCCTCGGTCATGGACTGCGCGCGAACCGTCGCGACCACCAGGCGCTCGTTCGCTTCGCGCAACTGCGCTTCGATCGGCGAACCACGCGTGGCCTTGGCCCGCGCGGCCTCTTCCTGCGCACGCAGGGTGTGCTCGCGCTGCCTGGCCTCCTGCTCGTGCAGGTCAGCGGCCTCATCACGCAGGTCAGCGGCCTGTTCACGCTGGTCGGCGGCATGTTGGCGCAGGTTGGCGGCCGCTTCGCGCAGGTTCGCGAGTTGCCGGTCTGCAAGGACGGCAGCCTCGCGCTCCGCCAGACTGCTCCCAACCACTTGGATCGGGGACGGCAGCCCGGTCGCGTCATCCAGACGAGGGCGGTCCATCTTCCTCAACGCGGCCGGCCCGAGTCGACCGTGTCGGACGCCGGCGCACGGATCGGCCGCCCGCCCAGCAGTCCCTCGTAATCGAGCACCGGCTCACCGATGACGATGCCGTCTTCGGTGATCTCGAACTGCCGCAGCTCGTTGCTGTGGGCACTGCCGCGTAATTTGACGACCGCCATGACGCGCTTCAGGCGGCTCTCGACCTCGATGTAACGCTGTACGATGATCGCGTCGGTCAAAAACGCCGACCCGTAGGAACTGAAGCGCAGATCGGTATATCGGTCTTCAAGTTCCGAAGTCATCAATACCGTGACGCCAAGGCCGGACAACGCGGCGACCATGCGAAACAACGACTCGCGAAAGTCTTCCCGAAATGTCGGTGCCACGGCCAGCTCGAACCCGGACAACGAGTCGATCACCACCCGGGTGGCCTTCATTTTGCGAATCAGGTCAAGCAGAAGCTGAACGATCTCGTCGATCGACAGATCCAGCGAGCGGGTATTGATCAAGCCGATTTTCCCGGCCTGCACCATGTCGTCAATGGCGCGGTTCCAAGACTGACTCGGCGTCTGCTCAAACGCGACGATCACGCCCGGCTCGCCCCGGCGCACGCCTTCGGCCAGGAACGCTGTGGCGACGATGGTCTTGCCCGATCCGGACGGCCCCGCCACCAGCAGCGAATAACCCGAGGGCAGCCCGCCGCCCAGCATGTCGTCCAAGCGCGGCACACCCATAGCCAGTCGCGTCTGGGCGCGCGGCAACCGGTTGGCCTGCGGCGCGGCGCCGCCATCGTCACGAACCAGTGCCGCCGGAAATACCTGGATGCCGTCGCCGGTAATGCGAAACGTATGCAGCCCCGGACTGGTCGCCTGGCCACGCATTTTCAGGACCTGAATCTTGCGTACCATTGAATTGCGGTGCACGCTTTGTTGCAGCGACAGCAGGCCGTCGGCGACTGTGAAGACCGGGTGGGTGTCGTTGCCGGCAAGGTACTCGCCGATCAGGAAGGTAGTGGCCTGCCAGGAGCTCAACTGTGTTCCGAGCTGCTGTACGAACTGCTGCAGGCTGATCGCACCTTCAGGTTGACGCTCCGCCTCCAGCATCACCGAGCGGAACGAATCGACAAACACCAGGCCCGGAGAGCAGGCCTCTACCTCTTTCGTGATGCGCGCGAGCACCTGGTCGAAATCGTCCGTCGCGACCTCGTCACTCAAGTTGACGAAGCGAATCGACTGGTTGATTTTGTCGGCATCGAAGAATGAAAACTGCTGCTGGTAACGCAGCATCTTCAGCGGCGGCTCGCCAAGCACCGTCAGGAACAGCGCCGGCCGCTCCGGGGTTGCCAGGGCGAACATTATCTGGTGCGCCAGCGTCGTCTTGCCGGAGCCCGGAGGGCCGGCAATCAGATTGAACGAGTATTCCGGCAAGCCTCCGCCCAGAATCGCGTCGAGTCCCGGAACGCCGGTGGCGAGACGCCGGATGGTCACTTTGTTGCTCATTAAACGGTTCCCTGTTCACACGCCGCGGGGGCGTTCAGCCAGACCGCGCCCAACAGGCGCTCGGTCAGAGAATCTCCAATCAAGGTTGCCAGCAGTTCGGTGAAAGTGACCAGCAAGGCTACGCCGGTGTCCGTCGCGACCGCGATCTCGCGCGTCTCGAGGCATGCCCGCAGGCTGGCCAACGAACTGGCGCTATTGCCAGGAACCCCGCCAATGGCAAGCCAGGGGAAGGCCTTGCTGGTCAACTGCAGCGAGCGGCCGAACAATACGTCGACACCACGCGCGCCGATTACTGGCTCGATCCGCTCGGCCATTTGTTGCCAGGTGCCAAGGGTAGCCGCGGCGGCCACGCCCGCGTCTGGGGCACCGGCGGCACGCTGCGCCAGCGTCCTGCGTATGGCTTCGCGGCGCCTGTCCATATCCGGCGTTGACATCAATACAGCTCCAACAACCCTGCGCGGACTTGGGGACTGCCCATGGCAAAGCAAGGGCGCAGGTAAAAGTGATTCTTGAGCGGAAGTTCGGCCTGGCGTGACTGCCCCCAACCTACGCCCAGTTTCGTTCAGAGAGCCTGCCGCGTCGGTGCGATACCGCACATAGACACTATGCGATCGGCACCAAAATCACCCGGAGCCGGTTATGTGCGCCACCACACAGTCACTTGACGGCTGCCGGTGCATGCTCGGCAACCTTGGCCCACGGTATAAGCTAACGCTGAACTATTTGGAGAAAAAAAATGCGCAGACTATTCCTGTCCCTGGCAACAACACTGGTATTGACCTTGACCGGCTGTGGCTACAACACCTTTCAGACCGGCGACGAGCAAGTCAAGGCGAGCTGGTCGGAGGTAGTCAACCAATACCAGCGCCGGGCCGACCTGATACCCAATCTGGTCAGCACCGTCAAGGGCGAAGCCAAGTTCGAGCAGGACACCCTGACCAAGGTGATTGAAGCGCGTGCCAAGGCTACCTCGATTCAGGCCACGCCGGAACTGATCAACGATCCGGCCGCGTTCCAGAAATTCCAGCAAGCCCAGGGCGAATTGACCGGCGCGTTGTCGCGGTTGATGGTGGTGGCGGAAAACTATCCGAACCTGAAGGCCAACCAGGGCTTCCGGGACTTGCAGGCGCAATTGGAGGGCACCGAGAACCGCATCACGGTAGCGCGCAACCGCTACATAAAGTCGGTGCAGGAATACAACGTGACAGTGCGGTCCTTCCCATCCAATCTGACCGCCATGGTGCTCGGCTACAAGCAAAAGCCCAACTTCACGGTCGAGAACGAAAAGGAAATCTCGCGCCCGCCAAGCGTCAATTTCGACACCGCGCCGGCAGCTCCCAAAGGTGTTGCCTCGGGGCCGGCCAAGTGATGGTCTTGTTTTCCGCCGCGGGGGTGACCAGATCGTTGCTGGCGGCGTACCTGTTGTGCTGGGCCTTGCTGGCCGCGGCACAGGTACCGGTTCCGCCCTTGACCGGGCGTGTCATTGACCTGACCGGCACGCTGAGCATGGAGCAGAAGGCGTCGCTGGAGCAAATCTTGACGCAGTTCGAGGTCAGGAAAGGCAGCCAACTCGCGGTATTGATGCTGGCTTCGACGGCAGGGGAAGCTATCGAACCCTACGCCTTGCGGGTGGCAGAGCAATGGAAACTCGGTCGCAAGAAGGTCGATGACGGCGCGATTCTGGTGGTTGCCAAAGACGACCGCGCGTTGCGCATCGAGGTCGGATACGGCCTGGAAGGGGCGCTAAACGACGCCACCAGCAAACGCATCATCAGCGAAACCATACTGCCGCGATTCAAGCAGCAAGACTTTTACGGCGGCATCAGTGCCGGAGTCGGGCAAATCATGCGCGTGATTGACGGCGAGCCCTTGCCGGCGCCCGGCGGCAAGCCCACCGAGGGCATTGGCGATGTGCGGCAGTACGCTCCGATACTGTTCGTTCTGGCCATCGTGGCGGGTGGCGTGTTGCGCTCCGCTTTAGGCAAGGTTCCTGGCGCGGTCGTCACCGGCGGCGCCGTCGCTACAGTGGCCTGGTTCATTGCCGGTGCCCTGTCGATCGCCTTGGTTGCCGGTGTGATTGCGCTGTTCGTCACGTTGTTGGGCGGCATGGGCGGGCGCGGTCTGGGCGGTTATTACGGCGGCGGTGGACGAGGTGGCTTTGGCGGCGGTTTCGGCCGCGGCGGTGGCGGTGGTGGCTTCAGCGGCGGTGGTGGTGGCTTCGGTGGCGGCGGTGCGTCGGGCCGGTGGTGAATATGAACATCAAACGCATCGTGAAACATTTGCTGGTGACAGACACTCAGGTCCGGCGCACTTTTCCCCGCAGCGCGTTGGAGGCGATCGAGCAAACCATCAAAGCCAGCGAGACCAGCCACGACGGGGAAATCCGTTTCGCGGTAGAGGGTGCGCTGGACGGTTGGCCGCTGTTCAAGGATCAGACGGCCCGGGAACGCGCCATCGACCTGTTTGCGCAACTGCGCGTATGGGACACGCAACACAACAGTGGCTTGCTGATTTACCTGCTGCTGGCCGACCGGGCGGTGGAAATTGTTGCCGATCGCGGCATCAACGCCAAAGTAGACGCGCAACAATGGAGCACGATTTGCCACCAGATGGAAACCGCCTTCAGGCAATCGAACTACCAGGGCGGCGTTGTCACGGGGGTGCAAGCCGTGACGCGGCATCTGGTGCAGCACTTCCCCGCTGACGGACGCAGCGGGAACGAACTGCCGGACAAGCCGCTAGTGCTCTGAGGTTATCTGAGCAAGGGCCGATTGGTCGTTTGTTCAGGGCGCTCCGGTCCATGTTGTACTTGGCGAGCCATCACGGATGGTTAAATTTCAATTGGCAAGCATGCCATTCACACGTGATCTCTCTGCGAAGGGCAGAAAAGCATGAAGCTCGGTACTACCGCCAAATTGCCAAAGAGAACCTCGGCTAAGGTGTCCGATCCTGACAACCCCGCATGGACTGAAGACATGCTTGGTGAACCTGTTCTCAAGCGCGGCCGCGGACCGCAAGCCACGCCGACAAAGGTTCTGACCTCATTACGCCTGGACGCGGATGTGTTGGAATTCTTCAAGTCGCAGGGAAGCGGCTACCAGTCACGAATCAACGACGCGCTTCGCAGGGAAGTGGCTCGAAATTTGGCTGGTCGTTCAAGCACGACAACGCGAAAACGCGTTGCGGCTTGACCTCGACGATGCCGGTCGAAGGTCGCGCGCCGGGAAATGAGTAGCCCACCAAGTTTCGGCTCAGGCGAGGC
>JANNGR010000471.1:0-2956 GCA_031403955.1 Betaproteobacteria bacterium | reverse complement strand
TGGGCCATGCCGCAGTGGCATCTTGCCGCCGACGAAGCCCATCTGTTTAGCCAGATCGGGCCGCGCGCCGGTGGCGTAGAACTGCAACTCGTCGCGCACCGCACCACCGAGCAGCGCAAACACGGGCTCTTTGCGCACCTTGGCGAGCAAGTCCCACAGCGCCAGGTCCACGCCCGAGATGGTGTTGATCACTACGCCCTTGCGGCCGTAGTACAGCGTGGCGAAGTACATCTGGTCCCACATCCTCTCGATCTCGGTAACGCAGCGGCCCTCGAGGAAACGCGCCAGGTGCTTCTCCACAATGAAGGCGCCGATCTCGCCGCCGGTCGTGACCGCAAAACCCACCGTACCGTCGCTGGCCTCGATCTCCACTACCAGCGTGCCCAACACGTTGATGCCGAAGGACTGGCGGCTTTGCCGGTACTCGGGGTAACGGGCCATCGGAGTGGCGATATGGTCGTCGATCCAGTGGCCCTCTCCCTGGTCGTGGTAATCGGCTCCGCCGCCGCGGACCGTGAAGGCTCGTACGTGAGTGATCGTCGGCATGCCCATCGTGTCAGGCCTTCACGTGGGGCGCGAAGTCTCGACTCAATCGCGTGATGGTTTGCCCGGTGATCATGTCCTTGGCGGCAGCCAGGAAGAATTGGGTGTGTGGCATGCCCAAATGGACTTTGAAGGCATCCTCGTCGTCGTAAACCTCGTAGAGCACGATTCTCGTTGAGTCTTCCAGCGCGGACAGAACGTCGAATTGCCGGCATCCCGGCTCATCGGCCACGGAGGCTTTTGCATTGCTTTCGATCAACAGGTGGAATCGACCAAGACAATCGGGCTTCACCCTGAATTCGACGATCAACACAAATCCATTCATGCCGGACGCTCCAGTTGTTTGGATAATTTTCCCCGATTCACCGGTTTTTGGCGAGTTGTCAAACGCCCAAAGTTGTTCGCAGAACAGGTGCCGATAACATTTCGCGCCGCCGTCGGGCGTAATATGATTACCAGAATCAACCAAGGCTTGCCGCCCGGTGAGCCTCTTAGGGGGTAACAGCGCGATGACCAAGCCGTCGGACAATCCCGCAAGCGCGCACGGCGCTGCCGAACGAGCAACGACTTGGGATCCGGCCAATCCGGCGGTGATCGCCGAAACCTCTGCGTACTCCGCCCGCGTTTTTCAGGTTCGCCATGACGGATATCCGTATCCGGCGGCTTGGCAGGTAAACGACACGGATTTGTCCGGATTGTTCGACATCGCCAGTGAATATCTGGCCTTGGTCAACGCACGCTTGGGGCTGGCGCAAGAGTTGCTCGAGAGTCTGACCGATCCTGCGTCCAACGGTCTGTTTGGTTTGTGCCTTAGGCGGTTGCCAAGCAACTCTTATTGGGTCGAGCGGCACGCAGGACTCGACCCGACACCCGAGCAGGAAACTGACCAGCCTCTGGACAGAACTGCTGTATTGCTGGTGACACTGGCGTCCAAGGGGAAGGTCATATTGCGCCTGCTCGGCGGCCAGGGCCTGCGCATTCTCGCGCACGTGGGAGCAAGCAGGGGTGGCGTTGCGCCGGTGCGGATCACCGGCGTAACGTCGACGCTGCCCGTGCTGGCCGCGAACGAGTGGCTGCGAATGGCTGGGGTCGGCCTGAGGCCAGCCCTGCTTCGACTAGCCCGCAGGCAAATCCCGGATGCGTTTGGCTTGCCACCGCAAGTCAAGCCGGTTGAATTCGGATACCAACTGGCGCAGAACGAGGAGATGGAAGAAGCTGCGTCGTTCGAGACGCGAATTCTTTTCAGGACCGCCCTTCCCATCTCCGCCGAGCGCGATAGCGTGGACATGCGCGCTACTTCCTATTCGCTGGTCGGTCGATATGGTTTTGATGGCTTCCGTGTGGACGTGGAACCGGTCTTCAAACAACCGCAGATCGCGTTCGCGCATGCCCACGTCTACGCGCAAGACCCGGTGTCGAAAAATGGCGCGCACCATTTCGTGCGATTGCGACCACGGCGCCTTGGTAGTGAACTCGATAAGGAGCGTACTCAAGTGAACCTTGGGCCGCTTGCGCAGGGCACCGTGCAGGATACGGTCAAGTTGGTCGATGCAAACTTCATTGTCCGCAACGCGCGCCTGGTCGACCGGCCGTTCGACGAGGGCGACCCGAAAGAGGTGCCCAATCCGAGCAAAGCAGACGTACTGAGCGACGAATTTTCGGCCGTCAATGCATTCCACCACACGGCCGAGTTGTTCAAGCGGTTGCGCCATTGCGGCATCGTGCCAGCGGACTATTTCCGGTTTGTCGACCTGCCACTCGATGTCCGTTATCGCTCCGGCATCATTCCCGGTTTTGGCGATGGAAGGACCGTCAACGCGCAGGTGCGCATGACGTTCACCCAACAAACCGGCGCTCCGCCGCGTCGGACACTGGAGCTGCGCTTCGCGCTGGGCGACCTGTACCGCGCGACTGGCCGCCTGCCGGCGAACCATCGAAGCGCGATCGAGCGTGCGCCGCTCGGCGTCGCGAGCGACCCGCGCTGGTGCTGGCACGAGTTCGGGCACGTGCTGATTGCCGCGACGGTAGGGGAACTAGAGTTCCGATTCGCCCACAGTGCCGGTGATGCATTGGCCGCCATCCTGTGTGACCCGGCATCCAAACTGGCCTGCGACGCGTCGGGCGCGGCCGCCAATGACTGGCCATGGCGTGGCGTAACGTTTCCGTGGATCCACATCCCGCGCCGTCACGACCGGGACGTACAACGCGGCTGGGGCTGGTGCGGACCGATGAACTGCGGCGAGGCCGGTGATCCGAACGAGGAACACGCGGGTAAATACGGCTACTGGAGCGAGCAGATCCTTTCGTCGTCGTTGTTTCGCCTCTACCGCGCGATCGGCGGCGACCGGACCAAGATCGTGGCAGGCCGTAAAGTGCCGGCAGTCGGGCGGCGCCGAGCTGCCGCCGACTACAC
>JANNGR010000470.1:0-2871 GCA_031403955.1 Betaproteobacteria bacterium | reverse complement strand
CGGTCCGCATTGAGCAAATGTCCGCGTTGCCGAAGACCAGCGTCAACAAGACCGATAAGAAGGTATTGAAAGACCAGGTTCGGAAAGAAGCATCGGTGGGAAACAAGATTGAAAATTGACACACAACTTGCTCAGTCCGATTCGCGCGGCAACGCCACCCATTGACCAGCCAGGTTGAACATCGCAATCCGGTTGTCAAACACCTGTTCCAATGCGCGGTGCGTCGCCGGCTGCGCGCAAGCGCCCTGGTGATCGATGCGGCCCTGCGCCATGATGACCATCTCGTCGGCATGCAAGGCGAAGGAAATTTCGTGCAATACGCTGACCACCGTCTTGCCCGCGGTGACCAGGGCGCGCACCAGGCGCAACCAGTCGGCCTGGTGCGGCGGGTCCAGGTTGGCCAGCGGTTCATCCATCAGCAATACGTCGGCCTGCACCGCCAGCGCGCGCGCCAGCAACACACGCTGGCGCTCGCCGCCCGAGAGTTGGCCCAGGGCGCGTTCGCGCCAGTCCCAGGCCTGGGTGGCCCGCAATGCCTGCTCCACCGCCTGGTAGTCGGCCGCGCCCGGAGCCGCCAGCCAGGCCTGGTGCGGCAAGCGTCCCAACATAGCCACGTCCCATACCGACAGGTCGTCGCCGCTCGACTCGTTCTGCCCCAGCCAGGCTAGCCGCCTGGCGCGACTGCGTCCGGTCAAAACGCGCATCGACTGGCCCAACAGAATCACCTCACCGGTATGCGGCAATAGCTGTGCCAGCACTTTGAGCAAAGTCGATTTGCCGGCGCCGTTGGGCCCCACCACACTGGTCCAGCGGCCCTTTGGCAAGCACAGATCAATGCCATGCAGCACTTCCACATCACCCAGGCGCGCGTAGATGGCACGCGCCTCGATCGCGCTGGCGTGTGCGAGGGCAGTCACACCACGCCCCGCTGGCCGCTGCGCCGGTGCATCAGCCACAACAGGTAACCGCCGCCGAGAACGGCGGTCAACACCCCAACCGGCAATTCCTGGGGTGTTATCAACCAGCGCGCCAGCGTGTCGGCCGCGAGCAGCAGCACAGCGCCCATCAGGCTCGACAACAGGATCAGAAACCGGTGCGTCGTCCGGACCACCGAGCGCACCAGGTGCGGCGCGGCGAGCCCGACAAAGGCAATCAATCCGGTTTGCGCCACCGCGGTACCGGTGGCCAGAGCCAGCACGGCGATTAGCGCGGCACGCATCCGTGGCAGCGGCAAACCCAGGCTGCTGGCAGTCGCTTCACCCAGTGTCAGGCCGTCCAGCACGTGGCTCAACATCCATGCCACCACGCTGCAAAACAGCCAGGCGCCGCCCATCAACGCGCAGGCGGTCCAGCCAACAAAACTGGTAGTACCCAATGTGAAGGCCTGCATGGCCAGCATCACCTCGGGGCGCAGCATGATGATCAGGGATCCGATGGCGCCCAGCACCACGCCCACCACGACACCGGCCAGCAGCAGGCGCAACGTGTGTTGCACACCACGGGCCAGCAACAGGGTCAGCAAGACCGCGGCTACCGCACCGGCAAAGGCGGCGCTGGTCAGGCCCAGCCGGACCAGCCACTCGGTCGCGACCGGCGTGCCACCCAACACCGCCAGCGCCAGCGCCACGCCCAGCGACGCGCCGGATGCGCTGCCCAGCAGATAGGGATCGGCCAGCGGGTTGCGAAAAAGTCCTTGTGCCACCGCTCCAGCCAATCCGAGCAAGGCGCCTGAGAGCCACGCCCCGAGCGCCCTGGGAGCGCGGATGTCCCATACGATCTGCAGCGCCACCGGATCATGGCGCACATTCATCACACTTTCGAAACCGGTGCTGCCGACGCCAATGCCCAGCACCAGCAGGGCCACGGATAACAACACCAGTAACAACACCCACAGCGGCGCTTTGTGCTGCCGGCGGCGGCTGGCGCTGGCACTGAAACTCATGGAAAGTGTTGCCGCAGGCATTGCGCCATGTCGCGCGCCGCTTCGGCCATGCGCGGCCCGGGCCGCACCATGACATCGGATTGCGCGGGTGTGAACACGCAGACCCGATTGGCCTTTATGGCGCGCATCGTCGACCAGCCGGGGCGTTGTGCCAGGCCGGCGAAACTCGCGTCGCCAACCATGATTAGGTCCGGGTCGGCACGCACGACAAACTCCGGGTTGATGTTCGGAAACGGTCCCAACGCGGCTGGCACGATGTTCTTCACGCCCAATCGAGTCAGGGTTTCGCCAATGAACGAAGCCTCACTGGCCGCATACGGCGCACTGTTGATTTCAAAATACACACGGGTGTTGCGCAGCTTGGCCGGCAGCGAACCTGCCACCGCGGTTACCTGCGCATCGATCTCGCGCCACAATCGCCGCGCATCCGCAACATCGAGCAAGAGCCCCATCTTTTCCAGCACACGTTGCACATCGGCGTAACTTTTTGGCTCCAGTGCCACCACCTTGATGCCCAACGCCTGCAGCCGAGCGCCGGCCTGGGAGGACGCGGCAAGCAACACCAGGTCGGGCTTGAGCGCCACGATCGCCTCTATGTTGGGGTCCAGACCCCCTCCAACTTTGGGCAGGGCACGCACACTGTCGGGATAATTCGAGTAACGGTCCACGCCAACCAGGCGCTGGCATTGACCCAGGGCACAAACCATTTCCGTCAGCGACGGCAACACACTCACAATGCGTTGCGGTGGGGGCGTCAATTGAAACCGCACACCCCGGTCGTCAATCAGTTCCAGCGCGGCCACCGCTGGCCCGCTTAGCAGCAGACCGATCAGCGCCAACAGACGCTTAAACCTTGATTCGGCAGTTGGACGCGCCCGAGTGGGCTGCGATGCGGTGCGCTGGCAAGGCTGAACGCCGCGGCTCCAAAC
>JANNGR010000469.1:0-1642 GCA_031403955.1 Betaproteobacteria bacterium | reverse complement strand
CGGGCTCACAAACATCGCAATTGATGCACTCGTCGGTAATGATCAAAGCCATTGCTTGCCCACGGTTGCCGCCAAACCCAGCGGATATAGGCGCAATTATCCCAGCCTTCGAATGCCAAGCGCTCTAAACCCTGCTGGCCTCATGCTAATGGCCGGCCCGGATCGAGCCCCGAACAAATCCCGGCACGCGGTTGCATTGACTTATTCTGATGGGCCTGTTCCTTCTCAAACGTGTGCTGACGCTGGTTGCCACGCTGATCGGCGCCTCAGTGGTGGTGTTCCTGGTGCTGGAAATACTGCCAGGAGACGCAGCCCAGCTGATGATGGGCCCGGATGCGGCGCCCGATGCGGTGCGCGCATTGGCCCGCAAATTGGGCCTCGACCGGCCACCAATGGAACGTTATTGGCACTGGGTCACCGGTATGTTGACGGGTAATCTGGGCGACAGTTATGCCTACAGTTCGCCAGTGGTTGAGCTGGTGGTCGAACGGCTCGCCGTGACGGTGCCGCTGGCACTCATGGCCATGGTGCTGACCACGGCGTTGGCGCTGACCGTCGGCATCTACGCGGCAGCGCGCCACAACCGGCTCGGCGACGTGGGATTGATGGGTCTGACGCAGGTGGGCATCGCGATTCCCAATTTCTGGTTTGCGATCCTGCTGATCCTGTTTTTCTCGGTCGAACTGCAATGGTTCTCGGCCGGCGGTTTTCCCGGCTGGAGTGACGGCGCCGGGCCGGCGCTGCGATCCCTGCTGTTGCCGGCCTTGTCATTGGCCGTTGTTCAAGCGGCCATCCTGGCCCGCATTACACGCTCGGCCGTGCTGGAGGTGATGCGCGAAGACTATGTGCGAACCGCCCGGGCCAAAGGCCTTTCGCGGCGCGCAACGTTATGGGGCCATGTGCTGCGCAATGCCCTGATACCGGTCATCACCGTCATGGGCCTGCAGGCGGCTGAGTTATTGGCCGGGACGATCGTGGTTGAGAACGTGTTCTACCTGCCCGGACTCGGCCGCCTGATATTTCAGTCCATCTCCAACCGCGACCTGATTGTGGTGCGCAACTGCGTGATGTTGCTGGCCACCATGGTGGTGGTGGTTAACTTCATCGTCGATATCCTGTACGCCGTGATCGACCCGCGCGTGAAGGCCAGCGATATATGAGCATCACGTCCACGGCCGGCCAGTCTTCGGCCAGCCACACAACGCCAGCCTTCGCCCGGCGCGCGCTGACACACCGCAGTTTTCTGGTTGGCGGCGTTTTGACGGCGTTGCTGGTGTTCGCCGCGGGTCTGTCGCTGGTCTGGACCCCGTGGTCACCTTACGAAATCGACATGGCTGCGAAGCTGCAGCCGCCCAGCGCGCTGCACTGGCTAGGCACCGATGCGTTCGGGCGCGACGTCACATCCCTGCTACTGGTCGGCGCGCGCAACTCGATCCTGGTGGGCGTGATTGCGGTCAGCATCGGTTTGCTGACCGGTACTGCGCTGGGCTTGCTGGCAGCCGCTCGCCGGGGCTGGGTCGAAGAATTGATCATGCGCCTGTCCGATTTCACGTTCGCTTTCCCCGCCATCTTGTCCGCCATCATGCTGACTGCCGTGTTCGGTGCCGGCATTGTCAACGCCATCATCGCCATCGGCATCTTC
>JANNGR010000468.1:0-4500 GCA_031403955.1 Betaproteobacteria bacterium | reverse complement strand
ATTCTGTTCGACCAGCAGAATAGTCGTGCCGCCAGAATTCAGGTCCCGGATGATGCGGCCGATCTGCTGCACGATGGTCGGGGCGAGCCCTAGCGACGGCTCGTCGAGCAGCAGCAGCCTGGGGCGGCTCATCAGGGCGCGGCCCAGTGCCAGCATCTGCTGCTGGCCGCCGCTCAGCAGGCCGCCGGCGCTGCGCAACCTTTCGCGCAGAATCGGGAACAGCGTGAGCACGCGTTCCAGGTCGGAGCGCACCATGGTGACGTCGCGCCGGTAATAGGCTCCGAGGTCGAGGTTTTCCTGCACTGTCAACTCGGGAAAGACGTGCCTGCCTTCCGGCACCATCGCCACGCCGCGGCGGATCATGGCCGGCGAAGTGAGCGCCGTAACGTCCGCGCCGTCGAAGTGGATGGTTCCCGAGCAGGGCGCGAGCACACCACAGATCGCGCGCAGCAGCGTCGACTTGCCGGCCCCGTTGGCGCCGATGATAGTCACGATCTCGCCCTGCGCCACGTTGATCGAGACGCCGTGCAGCGCTTCCACGCGGCCATACGCGACTTTCAGGTTCTCAACCGTCAGCATCGGCATCGACTCCCAGGTACGCTTCCACCACGCGCTCATTGGCACGGATCTGCTCGGGTGTGCCCTCGGCAATTTTTACCCCCTGGTCCAGCACCACGATACGGTCGCAAATGCGCATCACGGCTGGAACGTCGTGCTCGACCAGAACAACCGTCATTCCGTCATCCCGGATGCGCCGCACCATCTCGGCGGCCTGCACCGTCTCGCCTGGATTCATGCCTGCGAATGGCTCATCGAGCAGTAACAATTGGGGTCGCAGGGCCAGGGCAAGCGCGATGCCAAGCAGACTCTGGTGCGCGTAGGCCAGCGCTCCGGCGGTCTCGGTGGCGAAGCTGGATAGGCCGATCCATGCTAGAACTTCGTCTGCGCGCTGTTCGGCGGCTGCTTCCGCGGCGCGCGCCACGCCCAACCCGATCCAGTCTTCCCAGAATCCAAGCTTGGCCCCGGCAAGGGCGGCGATGCGCACGTTTTCCACCACCGACAACTTTGGAAAGATACGTGTGCCCTGGAAAGTGCGCGCAATGCCGCAGCCGGCGATCTGGTCCGGCCGTAGCCCCGTGAGCGTGCGGCCGCTCATCTGCACGCTACCGGCGCTGGGTGCAAAGCGGCCCGATATGAGATTGAAAGTGGTCGTCTTGCCGGCGCCATTCGGACCAATCAATCCGATGATCGATCCGCTTTGCACCTGGAACGAGACGTTATCGACAGCGCGCACGCCGCCAAAGTTCTTCGTCAGGCCGTTGACCGCGAGCAAGGGCGCGCCGGTCGTCATGTTATTTTCCGGGCTGCCGCTGGCGCGGGCTTGCGGCGCGCCGGGGACCAGCGGTCCAGCATCGGTTTAAGCCAGCCGAGCAACCCTCCGGGCATGAACAGCGTCACCAGAATAAGCAGCACGCCCATCATGGCCGGACGCAACTCGCGCGCGAAGCTGAGCAACTCAGGCACATAGATCAGGAATACCGCGCCCAGCAGCGGTCCGGCAAGTGTTCCGACGCCGCCGACAATCACCATCACCACCAGGTCGACCGATGCAAATATGCTGAATTGCGCTGGTGCCAGCACGGTCAGGAACGGCCCCATCAACAAACCGCCAAGTCCCGCGACAAACGCGCTGATGCACAACGCGATCACCTTGTGCCGCATCAACGGGATGCCGACAAACTCAGCCAATAATTCGTCCTCCCGCACGGCGACGAACATGCGGCCGGTCCGTGTCCGCACCAGGCGGGCCAGCGCGACCGTTGAGAAGGCGAGGGTTGCCAGCACCAGGTAGTAGAAACTGAGCTTGGAGTCGAAGGTCAATCCCAGCACGGGCTCGGGCGGCGGTATCTGGCGCAGGCCCAGCGGACCGTTCGTCATGTCCTGCCAGTTCGCCAGTATCAGTCGCACGATCTCGCCGAAGGCCAGCATGACCAGTACGAAAAACGGTCCGCGCAGGCGCATCGTGATCATCCCGACCAGCGCGGCGCAGATCACCACCGCTGCCAGCGCCACCGGCGCCGCGGCCCAAAAGCTCCAGCCCAGCTTGAGCCGCAACAAGGTCGACACATAGGCGCTGATCGCGACGAATGCGGCCTGGCCGAAATTGATCTCGCCGACATAACCGAGCAGCAGTCCCATACCCAGCGCAAAGATGCCCCACAGCAGCGTCAGGCTGAGCAGATAGATCTGGTAGTCACCCAGAAACGGCGCAACCATCGCCAGCGCGGCGAGCGCGATGATGGTTGCCTGCGTCATGCCGTCCTCCCGCCGAGCAGCCCGGCCGGACGAAACAGCAGTACCGCGATCATGATTAGGAACGTGAAGACGTCCTTGAAGGCGAAGCTGATGTAGCTGCCGGCGAAGGTCTCGATCAAGCCGATCAGCAACCCGCCGACGATCGCGCCTGGCACGCTTCCGAGCCCACCGAAGCTCACGATGACGAAACTCTTGAGCAGCGGCGCACCGCCCATGCTCGGCTCGGCCGCATAGAGCGCGCCGATTAGGGCGCCCGCCGCGCACGCCATGGCTCCAGACACGGCAAACGCAAAGCTCACCATGCGATCGACATCCAGGCCAATCGCTTCGGCGCCGGCGCGGTTCTGTGCGACCGCCCGCAACGCCTTGCCGATGCGCAGGCGGTAGAGGATCAGGTACAAGGTCACGACCAGCACGACCATGGTGGCGATAACCACTAGACGCTGGTAAGTGACGATGATGTCTCCGACCTCCAGTGCGCCTTCGACGCCCATCTCCATCTGGCGTGGCGCCGTTCCCCAGATGAAGATCGCCACCTCACGCAACACGTAAAGTACGCCGGTGGTGACAAGCAGCGCCTGCAACGCGGTGCCGCGCATTACCGGTCGCACCGTTGCAACGTAGACCAGCACGCTCAATGCCGCTATCGCCAGCATGCCGATCGGCAGCGCGACGAAGAAGTTGATGTTTAGGTAGGTCATCAGGCTGAGCGTGACGAACGCGCCCAGCATAAGGATCTCGCCGTAGGCAAAATTGACGATCCGGGCCACACCGAAGATCAGCGTGAAGCCGAGCGCGCACAACGCATAGATGCTTCCCAGCACCAGGCCGTTGGTCAATTGCTGTGCAAACATGTTCTATGTTCTACCAGTGTTCATGTGCGCCCGGACAGACCCACCGGCTTGACGCCTTGCGGGCCGTGGCGCCAAGCCGTCTGCACCGTCTGCACGAAATAGCGTCGCCAATCCGAAATGAAATCGGATTATGACGGGCGTTAAAACCTTGTCAATCTCTTTTTGGTCGCTCTGCCGTAGTCGAGCCGAAACGGCCGTAGCCGCGAATCCTTGTTGGGCCATGCAAGGGCAGATCGCGTATCGAGGTTGAACCGGACCCCGGATTCGCGGAGTATTCACAACATGGCGCGCCCGTGGTCGAAGAAGACCAGTTCTTCCGCTTTGAACGACCGCCAACTCACGGCAGAGAAAATGCTGTCGGAGACTGCCCTCACCCGTTGCGCGACTCCCAAGTGCGCGAAAGCGGCTGTCATCTCGTCATCGGAGTCAAACCAGAAATTCTGGATGCAGTCGACCTGCAGTGCAGATACGGGTCGCGCGCCCGGCAGACGGAATGACCCCTCAACGACGAAGTCGGCGCTCCAGCCCCGCAAGTGAGCGCCAAACCCCTGCTCTTTCAGCGCGGTTTCCACAAAGGCCGATGCAAACCGCTCGCGGAAATGCTCGGTGTTTACCCCCGAAGCCCGGCCTGACAACACAACTATCTTGACCGGCCCTCGACCCGGTTTTAGCACCTGTTCCAGCGCTGACATCGAGACCGTGCCATGCATATCGATGAACTTCATTTCGTCTGGGCGGATGCGGTCGCGGTAGATCGGAGTCGATGAGAATTAGTCCTCGTTGTCGCCCGGCAACCAGAACTCTGCCATGCCCGCGAAGGCGAATCCATCCCCGACCGGCCCCGGCGCGAGCACATGGTTTTGGACATAGCGATGACGGTAGGCCGCGTAGCCGGGGGAACTGGCCACCAGCGGGCCGTGAATCTGGCGCCAATAGCTGCCGAAAGCGTCATCGCTCAGATCGGGCCGCCGGGCCAGAAATGCGACCTTCTTGTACTGCACCGACATAGGGTTTCCCGGTTCGAAAGTCAGTTGACGCCGTGCTCCGATACCGATTACCGCGGCGCCTGCCCAATCGCCGACCATGGTAGTCCAGCGCCCAACACAACACAACCGGCGCATTCCTCCGGAGCGGTTGACAAGTTTCCGGCGCCTGTCACAATCCGAAAAAGTTTCAGATTACAGGTTGATCGGCATCGCAAAGGAATCCAATGGCATCCAGTAACAGACGCAATCGGGTGGCGATCGTGTCAACCGCCCAGACGGCTTGGCGGGCGGCGTGGTCGGAGGCGCAGCACATCGACTTGATCTCCAGCGTTGTTAAAAAGGCG
>JANNGR010000467.1:0-3838 GCA_031403955.1 Betaproteobacteria bacterium | reverse complement strand
GGCGTGCAAGGCCGTGGCGGCCGGTGCCGACGGCCTGGCCTGCGTGTCGGCCGGTGCCGGAGGACACACCGGTTTCCTGTCGCCGTTCGCATTCGTCAGCGCGGTGCGCGAATTCTTCGACGGGCTGGTGATCGTGGGCGGTGGCATCAGCGACGGCTGGGGTGTTGCCGGTGCGGTTGCCTGCGGCGCCGATCTGGTCTACATGGGCACGCGCTTCATCCCCACTGTCGAGAGCATGGCCGACCCGGCCTACAAGCAAATGCTTGTGGACAGCACGGTCGACGACCTGGTCGTGAGCGCCGGTCTGACCGGAACCCCGGCGAGCTGGCTCAAGCCCTCGTTGCGCGCCAACGGCCTGGACCCGGAGCAGCTGCCCGCGGCGCCGCCGCGCAACTACGACAGCAACCAGTCGCTGGCCAGCAAACGCTGGCGCGATGTCTGGGCAGCCGGGCAGGGCGTGGGCTCGGTCAAGGCGGTGGAGTCGGTGGCGCAGGTGGTGGAAGACCTGGTTGCGAAGTACGCACAGGCCGGTCGGCGCTTTGCCGCACTGGGCAATTGTCATTAAAAGGAAATCGAATCATGCACGCTGAAATCGTCGGCGAAATTCACCCCACGCTGTTGCCGGCGGATCACCCCTACATGAGTGGTCCGTTCAAGCCCAACTATCTGGAATACAACGCCACCGATCTGGAGGTGATTGGCGAGATTCCGCGGCGCCTGAACGGCGTCTACCTGCGCAACACGCAAAACCCGGTGCACCAGCCGCTGGGCACCTACCACGTGTTCGATGGCGACGGCATGCTGCACCTGATGAGCTTTCAGAACGGACGCTGCGAATACCGCAACCGTTTTCTGCGCACCAAGGCCTTCATGGAGGAACAGGCTGCCGGGCACGCGCTGTACGCGGGCCTGATCGACAAGCCCGGCCTGGCACAGCGCCCGGGCTGGGGCGCGCGTGGTGGTCTGCGCGACACCTCCGCCACCGACGTCATTGTGCACGCCGGCAGCGCGCTCACCACCTTCTACCAGTGCGGAGAACCCTACCGCTTCGATGCGCGCACGCTGGAACGCCGGGGCGTGGACGCCTGGGGCGAGCGGGTGCTGCCCGACAATGGCATCTCGGCCCACCCCAAGGTGTGCCCGCGCACCGGCGACCTGCTGTTCTTCAATTACGGCAAGCAGGCGCCCTACATGCATTACGGCGAGGTGGACGGCAACAACCAGCTGGTGCACTACGTGCCGGTTCCGCTGCCCGGCCCGCGGCTGCCACACGACATGGTGTTCACCGAACATTTCGCCATCCTCGACGATTTCCCCCTGCACTGGGACGAGGCCTTGCTGGCCCAGGGCAAGCACAAGCTCATCTACCGCGACGACCAGCCCGCGCGTTTCGCCGTGGTGCCGCGCCGGGGTGCGCCGCTGACCGGCATACGCTGGTTCGAGGCCAGCCCCACCTATGTGCTGCACTGGCTCAACGCCTGGGAGGAAGGCGACGAGATCGTGATGCATGGCTACCACCAAAAGAGCCCCATGCCCAAGGCCGGCTATGACAACACCGGCAACACCTTGGGGCCGGAGCGTTACGGTCCCACGCTCTACGAATGGCGCCTGAACCTGAGTACCGGCAAGACCAGCGAGCGCCGACTGGACGAGCGTCACCTGGAGTTCGGCATGGTCAACGCGCGCTACTGGGGCCAGCCCTACCGTTATTCGTACAACATGCTCGCGCACCCCGGCTCATTCCTGTTCGACGGCGTCATGCGTTACGACCACACCACGGGCGCCTCACAACAATACCTGTTCGGCGAAGGGCGCTTCGGCAGCGAATCGCCCATGGCGCCCTGCCACGATGCCAAGGCAGAGGACGATGGCTACGTGGTCAGCTTCGTCAGCGACATGCGGGCCGACCGCTCCGAGTGCGTGTTACTTGACGCCCGTGACCTGACTGCCGGGCCGGTGGCCCGCATCATGCTGCCGCACCGTATCAGCAGTGGTACCCATTCGTGCTGGGCCGACTCCAGCGAAATCCAATCCGACTGGCCCGGTCTGGGCTGAACCTCTTACAGGAACACCATGCAATCTCCAGTCTACATCCTCGGCGGTCACCAGACCGACTTTTCCAAGGCCTGGTCACGCAACGGCCAGGACATCTCGGACATGATGCGCGAGTCCACGCTGGGCGCGCTCGCATCCGGCGGCCTGGACGCGTCGGCCATCGAGAGCATCCACGTTGGCAACGCGTTCGCCGAACTGCAGCGCCAACAGGCCCACCTGGGCTCCATGGTGGCGCAGGTGGTGCCGGAGCTGTGGGGCGTGCCCGCGATGCGGCACGAAGGCGCGTGTGCCTCCTCGTCGCTGGCTATCCTCTCGGCCATGGCCGAGATCGAGGCCGGTCGTTACGACTGCGTGCTGGTGCTGGGCGCGGAGGAGTTCAAGAACACCTCCGGGCACGAAGCCTCGAAGAACCAGAATGCCGCCGCCTGGCAGGGCCATGAAGGCATCGACTGCACCTTCATGTGGCCGGCCGCCTTTGGCCGCGTGGCGCAGGAGTATGAGCGCCGCTACGGGCTGGACCGCAAGTACCTAAACCGCATCGCCGAGATCAACTACGGCAACGCCCGCAACAACCCGCTGGCGCAGACCCGCAAGTGGCAGTTCGACGCCCTGAGCTTCACCGACGACGACCAGGCCAACCCGCTGATCGAGCCGGGCACGCGCCGCCAGGACTGCGGGCAGGTGACCGACGGCGCCAGCGCGGTGGTGCTGGCCTCGGCGCGTTTTGCGCAGGCACACGCGCAGCGCCACGGCAGTACGCTGGAGAGCCTCGCCCGCATCTCGGGTTGGGGCCACCGCAACGCCGGCCTGCGCCTGCAGGACAAGTTCGATCGCAGCCGCGACCAGGCCTATGTGTTCCCACACCTGCGCCAGGCACTGCAGGACGCCTGGACGCGCGCCGGCGTACCCGGCGTGCAGGCCATGGACGGCGTGGAAACCCACGACTGCTTCACCACCACCGAATACGTGGCCATCGACCACCTGGGGCTGACCGCGCCGGGCCAGAGCTGGCAGGCGGTGGAAGACGGCCGCATCGCACCCGGCGGAGCGTGCCCGATCAATATGAGCGGCGGCCTGATCGGCTGCGGCCACCCGGTGGGCGCCACCGGAGCGCGCATGGTGTGGGATGCCGCTCGTCAGGTGACCGCGCAGGCCGGCGCCTGCCAGATCGAAGGCGCACGTCGCATGCAGACGCTCAACATCGGCGGCTCCTGCGCGACGGTGGTCAGCTTCGTCGTGGAACGGGGCTGAACGGCTAAGCCTGACAAAAGGGACCATTGCACCCAGCTATCTGGATAAATTATCAGAATCCAGGAAAGCAAAGCTTTGCTGAGCATCGGTTGCTTTTGCGCTTCACTGCACGTGGTTACATTGTGCAAGAAGGTTGGCCCTTGGCCAACATTACGGCTGGCGGAAGCGGCATGGGAGCGGCGGCTGCCCGCAGGCAGGCGTAGGATTCAACACCGATGGCTGGTTCGTGATGGCGTACCCGCAGATGGTGACTGGAGCGTGTGAACGATTTGTTGGGGCTGCACGGCTGCGGACGATGGGATGACTTTCATGACCGGTTCGCGCGAGTGATCGATCAACTCGCGAAAACGAAGTTTCAGAGGAGACTAACTTGTACTCAAGTTATGTCGCACGAGATCGACTACACCACGGGCACGGAACGGGAGGTCGATCGTTATGCGTCACCGGACGAGCTTTGGCGGCGGTTGACCGCGTCCATTCAGATACCGCAGCCGGCCACGGCGCACCTGCTGGAACCGTTCAATCTTGTGTC
>JANNGR010000466.1:0-2354 GCA_031403955.1 Betaproteobacteria bacterium | reverse complement strand
CAACGCGGTAGCCGTCGCGCCCTGCGCTCTTCGCCTCGTACAAGGCCGCGTCCGCGCGTGCCATCAGTTCGGCGGGCGCGCTGGCGTCGCCTTCGAACAGGGCAATGCCGATACTTGTCCTCACCAGGTGCGTCTTGCCTTCGATCACAAAATCCTGCTGCATGGCACGCATGATCTTGCCAGCCACCTGCTCGGCTTCAGAGACGTCGTGGATGGCCTCAAGGATGATCACGAACTCGTCGCCGGCCAAGCGCGCGACGGTGTCGGTCACGCGCGCGCAAGCTTTCAGCCGACTCGCAAACTCCTTCAGCACGCCATCGCCCACCGCGTGACCGAAGGTGTCATTGATCGTTTTGAAGCGATCAATGTCAAGAAAAAACAGAGCGACAGGATACCGGGTGCGCCGCGCGCGGGCCATTGCTTCGGCAAGCCGGTCGTCGAACTGGCGGCGGTTCGGCAAACTGGTGAGTGAATCGAAACGGGCCAGCCGCAACAGTTCGGCTTCGTTGCGCTTGATTGCCGTCACGTCGGTAACCAGCGCATACAGCCCGAGTATCACGCCGTTTTCATGGTGTGGCACGTACAACGCGTGTACGTGGCGGTCAGTGCCGTCCAGTTGCGTCACCAGGTCGAACTCGACTCTTTGGCCGGCCAGCGCGCGCTCGATGAACGGTCGGCGTTGCGCATAAAGAGCCGCACCCAGCGCCTCCTCCACCAGGTGACCCTCCAGGTGCGCAACCGGGATGCCAAACCATTGCGCGAAAGTCGTGTTGCAGAACCGGTAGTGCTGCCCGCTGTCAATGTAGGCGATCAGCACCGGCAGGTTGTCGGCAATCGCGCGCAGGCGTTGTTCGGAACGCTGCAGCTCGGCGCTGCGCTGGCCCAAGGCGGCCGTCATCGTATCGAAGCGGCGCGACACCTGGCCCAGTTCGTCGCGCACGGTGCTCGCGCATCGCACCGTGAGATCGCCTCGCTCGACCGCCGCCGCGGCTTTCTCCAGCACCAATAACGGGCGTAGTACGCGCCGCCAGACGATGATCGGCTGCCCGAGCGTGATCGCCAACAACAACAGGAGTCCGGCAGCACCGCCGAACCGCAGCCAGCGCCTTGCGGCCTGTTCTTCCGCCGCCGCTTCGCGCGACCATCGGTAGGCGGTGTCCGCCAACGCTTGTGTGCGCACAAGCAGCTGATCCACCACGAGATAGCGGCTACGTTCCGTCAGCGGCCCGGTCGGCTGCGCGGTGAATTCGGTCAATCGGAGAAAGAGCGCCGGCAGTTCGTCCACCAAGCTGCGCAAGGCCAGCCGCGCATCGCTGGTTTTGCTCGACTGGACGGCTGTCGACAGCGTGACCAGCAGCGCTTCTTGCTGCTGTCGCCATTGCTCTGCCGCGCGCGCCTCGGGGTGCAAGGCGTATTCATTCGTCAACATGCTCAGCGCCCCGATCAGGCGCAGAGTGGCCCGCACCTTCTCCTGCTCGAAATCGGCCGCGATCGAGCGACTCGCGCCGATCCACAGCAAGGCGGCGCAGAAAAAGGTCGCCGTGATGGCAAGCGCCGCGGACGCAAGGACGCTGGTGCGAATCCGCATCGCGTCAGCGCAACATTCCAACGGCGTTGGGGTCCACCTCCCGCAACGGCGAGGCATGCAGATAGCGCAGGTAGTTGGGGACAGTTTTGCCCGCTACGCGGCCTTCGCGAATCGCCCAGCGCGCTTCGCTTTCCAAAGTCTTGACCAGGCTCTGATCGAGCGCGAGCTGAAAACGCAAGCCGGGCCAGACCCAATCGACAAATCGCTGGTCGACGCCCAGCCGCTGGCGCAGGATGGCCTGCGACTCGCGCGGGTTGCGCTGGATAAACTCCTCGGCTCGCGCAACCGCACGCAGCAGCCTCACCAGCTCGGCGTCGCGCGGGCCGGCCAGGCGCCGGTGCGCAACCAGGTTAAAGCTCAAGCTATAAACGCCGGAGTGTGGCAACACAATGGCATCGCCCTTCAGCGCGCCGATGGTGTCGAAGGCGAACGGCTCCCAGACCGCCACTGCGGCTACCTGGCCAGCGTGCAAGGCGCTGGCCATTTGATCGGGCTGCAGCCAGATGAGATCGACCGAGCCCGGGTCGATGCCATGCCATAGCAGATATGCGTCAAAAAAGAACTGGCTCGAAGAGCCGCGCACCGCGCCCACCTTCTTGCCTCGAAGGTGGCTGGGCAGCGTGATGCCGGCGTTCTTGCGCCCGATCAGCTTGACGTCGTCCGAGGTGGTCACAAACGTGCCGATGACAACGTAGTCGTCGCGCTCGAAACTGCGGAACATAACGGGCGTGTCAGATGCGGTGGCGATGTCGGCGGCGCCATCAAA
>JANNGR010000465.1:0-4851 GCA_031403955.1 Betaproteobacteria bacterium | reverse complement strand
CGCTCAAGAAGTTCCCGGTGCTGAATGCGTCGGTTGACGGCAACGATATTGTTTATCACGGCTACTTTGACGTCGGCATCGCGGTAGGTTCACCACGCGGTCTGGTGGTCCCGATCCTGCGCAATGCCGATCAGATGGGTTTTTCCGACATCGAGAAGAAAATTTCCGAGTACGGCAGCAAGGCACGTGACGGCAAGCTGGGAATCGAGGAGATGACTGGCGGCACATTCTCGATTTCCAATGGCGGTGTGTTTGGCTCCATGTTGTCTACACCCATCATCAACCCGCCGCAGTCAGCCATATTGGGCGTTCACGCGACCAAGGACCGTGCGGTGGTGGAGAACGGCGTGGTTGTGGTGCGCCCGATCAATTATCTGGCCTTGAGTTACGACCACCGCATCATCGACGGCCGCGAGGCGGTGCTGGGCCTGGTGGCGATGAAAGAGGCGCTGGAAGACCCGGCCCGGCTGCTGTTTGACATTTGAAGGCCGATCATGTCCAGACAATTCGATGTGGTCGTGATTGGTGGTGGTCCGGGTGGCTACATAGCTGCGATTCGCGCTGCCCAGCTCGGGTTCAACGTGGCTTGCGTGGATGAGTGGAAAAACGCCAAGGGAGGTCCGGCCCCAGGCGGTACCTGTACTAACGTGGGATGTATCCCATCCAAGGCGCTGCTGCAGTCTTCCGAGCACTACGATCATGCGGCGCGCCACTTCGCGGACCATGGAATTGAAGTCAAGGGTTTGGCACTTGACCTGGCAAAAATGGTCGGCCGCAAGGATATGGTGGTCAAGCAGAACAATGACGGCATCCTGTACCTATTCAAAAAGAACAAGATCAGTTTTTTCCATGGTCGCGCATCCTTTGCCGGCGTCGTCGATGGCAGCTACGAGATTCAGGTGGCGGGTGCTTTGGCGGAGTCGTTATTGGCGCGACAGGTTGTCGTAGCAACCGGCTCCAGCGCCCGTGCGTTGCCGGGGGTACCGTTTGACGAGGAAATGGTTCTTTCCAATGACGGGGCGCTTCGGTTTGGGGTGGTTCCCAGGAAGCTGGGCTTGATTGGCGCGGGCGTGATTGGACTGGAGTTGGGCTCGGTCTGGCGCCGGTTGGGGTCAGAGGTCACGATTTTGGAAGGACTTCCAACGTTTCTGGGAGCAGTCGATGAGCAGATCGCTCGCGAGGCGCACAAGTCCTTCACAAAGCAGGGATTGAAGATTGAACTGGGCGTCACGGTCGGTGAGGTCAAGCTGGGCAAGGCGGGGGTGACGGTGGCCTATACCAATGTCAGGGGCGAAGCACAATCGCTTGATGTGGACAAACTGATCGTTTCGATTGGCCGCGTCCCCAACACGAGCGGCTTGAATGCCGAAGCGGTCGGACTGCTGCTTGATGATCGCGGCGCAATCATCGTCGACGATGATTGCCGGACCAACTTGGCTAATGTATGGGCGGTGGGTGATGTGGTGCGTGGCCCGATGTTGGCGCACAAGGCCGAAGAAGAGGGTGTGGCGGTGGCCGAGCGTATAGCTGGCCAACATGGTCACGTCAATTTCAATACCATTCCATGGGTGATCTATACCAGCCCGGAGATAGCCTGGGTTGGGCAGACTGAACAACAGCTCAAGGCGGCGGGTCGGGCCTACCGCTCGGGCAGCTTTCCGTTTCTGGCCAATGGCCGGGCTCGGGCGCTGGGCGACACCACCGGCATGGTGAAGATGCTGGCCGACGCGAGTACGGACGAAATTCTGGGGGTCCATATCGTGGGCCCGATGGCCAGTGAATTGATCGCTGAATGTGTGGTGGCGATGGAGTTCCGGGCCAGCAGCGAGGACATTGCAAGGATTTGCCACGCCCACCCGTCGCTCAGTGAGGCTACCAAGGAAGCTGCCCTGGCAGTTGACAAGCGGACGTTGAATTTCTAGTGGCCGGCAATACTGGAAGCCTCATCCCGGTGTGGGCGCGCGCGCGTGACAACGGTTTTTGACGCTTATCAAAGAGAGCTTGGTCAGCGGTCCTACCACAGCGACCCTGGACAACTGGCCGCGGTTGTCGCGCTGGACCGGTGTGCGGCGGATTGGGCGCTCTACCGAGCCCAGCGCTCAAGCACATTCAAGAAGCTGATCAACCGACCCGAGATTCCGCGCGGCGTATATATTTATGGCGGTGTGGGACGGGGGAAAAGCTTTCTGATGGACTGCTTCTTTGGGGCGGTTACCGTGAAGCGCAAGACGCGACTGCATTTTCATGAGTTCATGCGTGAGGTCCATCGGCAACTTTCCAGTTTGCAGGGCACGGTCAACCCGCTGGATGAACTCGCCCGGCAAATGTCCAGGAAATACCGGCTGATCTGCTTTGACGAGTTCCACGTGGCTGACATTACCGACGCCATGATCCTGGACCGTCTGCTGCGCGCGTTGTTTGACCAGGGTGTAGGTTTCGTCACGACTTCCAATTTTCGCCCCGACGATCTGTATCCGAACGGGCTGCACCGCAACCGGATCCTGCCCGCCATCGCCTTGCTAAATGACCGGCTTGAAATAATAGCTATCGGTGACGGAACGGATTACCGGCGCCGGGCTCTGGAGCAGGTCAAGTTTTACCATGTACCATGCGGCGCCGCAGCCGATACCCAGATGCGCGAGGCGTTTGAGCGGCTAGCCGAGTCGCACGATGAGGATCCGGTGCTGCATATCGAGGCGCGCCAGATTCGCGCCCGCCGCCGCGCCGGGGGCGTGGTCTGGTTCGACTTCAAGTCACTGTGCGGCGGACCTCGGTCGCAGAACGATTATCTTGAGATAGCGACTCAGTTCCACACCGTCTTGCTCAGTGACGTTCCCACCATGCCGCAAAGAATGGCGTCGGAGGCGCGACGATTCACCTGGCTGGTTGACGTGTTGTATGACCGGCGTGTCAAATTAATCATCTCGGCCGAAGTGGCGCCTGAACAGTTGTACACCGAAGGCCCGCTGGCGCATGAGTTTGTCCGTACGGTGTCGCGCCTGCACGAGATGCAGACGAAGGCGTTCATGGCGCTGGAGCGTCGAATGGTGAATACGGATCTGACATGAAAAAACTGGTGGTTGTTCTATGGATGGTTTTTCTGGTGTCGCCGGCCTGGGCGCAGGCAGTGGTTGATGACACAGTCGTGTCGCCCGACGCGGTGGAACGCGAGCGCATCAGGCAAACCCGTGCCAACGCACAGGCGCAGTTCGCTGCCCAGGAAACGCAGTGTTACGCCAGATTCGCGGTAAACGATTGCCTGGCCGAGGTTCGCGGCCATCGGCGTGAAGTGCTCGGTGACTTGCGGCGCCAGGAAATTTCGCTCAACGACGCGCAGCGCAAGCGCCGCGCCGCCGATCAACTGCTGCGTTCGGACGAGCGATCAACGCGTAGCCCCTGAACGGGCGTGCGCCGCTCATGCGTCCAGCGGTTCGAGTTTCACCACTACGAGGGCAAGATTGTCACCAGCGCTCATGGCCCGGGCGCGGGCTTTGTCGATCAGGAATTCAGTCGCTTCCCGGGCTGACAGCTTCGCCAGCACGGTACCAATTTCTTCATCGGTAAAGTAGTGCCAGACACCATCGCTGCACGCCAGCAAGCTGTCGCCCGCACGCAGCTTGGGGATCAGGTGGATGTCAACCGGCGGCTCACTCTCGGTGCCCAGGCACCCCATCAGGATATTGGATTGGGGATGCACATTGGCCTGTTCGTCGGTAATCTCGCCCCGTTTGACCAACATCTGAACATACGAATGGTCAACCGTTCGTCGCATGAACTGGCCCGCATGGTAGTGGTAGACGCGCGAGTCCCCGGCATGTGCCCAATGGCAGTCACCGGCCGAATTGATCAGAAAAGCGGCCATCGTGCTGTGCGGCTCCTCTTCGGCCGAAATGGCCGTGAGCCTGATTACCACATGCGCCTCACGCGCGATTTGCATCAACATGCTGGCCGGGTCGTCGACTTCCGGCGCATAACGCTCAAAAAGTTGCTTGGCGGTCATGATGACCTGGTCCGAAGCCTTGCGGCCACCGCTTCGGCCACCCATTCCGTCGGCGACAATTGCCAGCACGCAGCCATTTGCCCGCGGATGGTTTAGCAGTGCGACGCGGTCTTGCTGGTAGTCGCGGTCACCCTTGTGAACGCCGGTTGAAGCGGTAAGTCGGTAACCTTTGGTCATTTTTGAGCTGCTGGTGCAGCTCGGCCCTCGCAAAAAATGGCTTAAGCACGTATTATCGAACCAGGGCGCAGGAAGAACCTTCGCGCACTTGGCCGACTCAATTTTAGACTGATCCAGTGGACTCCAATCTTCACTCTCCCGACCGGCGGCTGATCGAGTTGGCGATGGAGCACGCCGATCTCGACGCGCTGATTGACCGGGTCGCCGAAACCGCGCCGGTCGATGATTTGCTTATGCGCCGTCTCAAGAAGCGGCGTCTGGCGATGAAAGATGAAATCGCGCGAATCCGCGCCATGTTGTCGCCCAATGAGCCTGCCTGAGGGATGAATTTGCCGGAACAGGTAGAGCTGGCGTTTGCACCGGGCAGCGCCTTGTCACTGGCAGTTGAACAGTTCACCCCGCGCGCAGGGCAAACTGAAATGGCTACGGCTATTGCGCACACCATCGACAGCGGGGGAACGCTGGTTGTCGAAGCCGGCACCGGGGTCGGAAAGACGTTCTCTTATCTGGTCCCGGCTCTGATGAGCGGAGCGCGCGTTTTATTGTCGACCGCGACAAAGACCCTGCAAGACCAATTATTCGGGCGTGACCTGCCGCAATTGGTTCAGGCGCTTGGCTTGCCAGTGCGCTGCGCCTTGTTGAAAGGCCGTGCTAGTTACCTGTGTCTGCACCGG
>JANNGR010000464.1:0-2225 GCA_031403955.1 Betaproteobacteria bacterium | reverse complement strand
TCCATCCCCACCCGCGCCCGGGTGCACCGTTCGAGCAGGACGTCCGGGGCACCCTTGGTGATCACCACAACCTCGTCGTGGTGTTCGTGATCGAGCTCGATCGTCGACATCATCTTGCGCTCGGACGTGAACGGGATTTCGCCGCAAGAAAGTGCCGGCAGCGGTTATGTAGCCTGCGGCGGTGGAGTCGGTAGGGACGTTCGGCTGCCATGGCGGACCGACCCAGAAGCCGGTCACGCGACCTTTCTGTTCCCTGGCAAGCTGCACGGCGTGGACCATTCCCCTGTGTGGCGGTAACCCGGGGAACGCTTGACATGGATCAAGTTGCGGTCCCATCCCGGGTCCAGTATTCAAACGACCGGCGGGTTTTTGTGTGTGCTGCCGGGCTGCTCCATCTCACCGAGGCGGTGAGATGTCCCAAGTGCTGTCTGCGGGCGGTCGGAAACAATGCGGAGGTGAAAAGTGTCTTCTCCAGCGCACGGGCAGTAGGACTGAAGCCGATTGCAAACGACTCTTTGGCCGAGGGGCCCTATGCTTATTTGTGAGATGACCGAAAACGAGTGCCGGCGCGCGCTTCCTGAGATGACGCTTGGCAGATTGGCTTGTGCTCAGGGCGGGCAGCCCTATGTGGTTCCGGTTTATCTCGCGTTACACGGCAGCTATCTTTACGGGCTCTCCTCAGTAGGGCAGAAGATCGAGTGCCTGCGCGCGAACCCGCTGGTGTGCGTGGAGATAGAGGACGTGAAGAGCGTTGAAGTGTGGACGACACTGATTGTTTTTGGCAGCTACGAGGAGCTTCCCGACACTCGCCAGTATGAAACCACGCGATTGCTTGCCCACGAACTGCTTCAAAAACGGGCGATGTGGTGGCAACCGGCCTTGGTGGCAGTCACGAACACCGAACAGGCGAAGACATTCACCCCAGTCTTCTACCGTATTCGAATAGACCGGATCACGGGACATCGTGCAACGCCAGAGCCGACTCCGAGCGTCTCACCCCCGGCGGGCCAGCGTGGCCTTTTGAGACGGGTCCTGCGTCAGATCTGGTCAAGGAAGTGAAGTTCAAGATAGATAACCCGCTGCGCCGCCCGACGAAGTTCTGACGCCAGGAGCTTCCGCGATTTCTAGGCGTAACTGCGTAGCTGTCGCGAGAATTCGGTCAACGGCCCGATGCCGCTCGCCTCGGTGCGCCGGCACCAGTCCCGGAGCTGCCTCACGAGCTGTTCGCGCGAGGCCGCAGATCGCGCCCACAGGGCCACCAGGTTGCGGCGCATTGAAAGCATCGTCTGCAACGCACGCGACTTCGGCAGCGCTTCGGCGAGCTTCGAGCGTTCGAGCTCGCTCAGCATCTTTTCATCGAGGTCCAGCCAGGGTTCCAGGGTTTGGAGGGCGCGCGCATCCACGGGCGAGGTCTGCCGCAGTTTGCTGACTTCCTCGGTGTGGATGCGCTTGATCGACCTGGCGTACTTCGCCAGGACGTCATAGCGATTCGCGACCACTGCCTGCAGCGTTTCCGGACCGACCACGGGCCTGGGCGCGATGAAACGCGGGACCGGCGCGACATGCTTGACCTTCGCCAGCCCGAGCGCCTCGAGCATGCGGATGTATAACCAGCCGATGTCGAACTCGTACCACTTGTTCGAGAGCCTGGCCGAAGTGGGATAGGCGTGATGATTGTTGTGCAGTTCCTCGCCGCCGATGATGATGCCCCACGGCACGATATTGGTACTGGCATCGGGCGTGGTCCAGTGGCGGTAGCCCCAGTAGTGGCCGATGCCGTTGACGACGCCGGCCGCCCAGAACGGGATCCAGGCGATCTGCGTGAGGAATATCAGCGCGCCGGGCACGATCCCGAACAGAGCGACATCGGCGAGACCCATCAGCGTCATCCCCAGCTTGAGGTATCTCGAGTAAACATGGCGCTCGAGCCAGTCGTCAGGCGTGCCGTGGCCGTAACGCTCGATGGTTTCGCGCTTGCGGGCCTCCCTGACGTACAGGAATACCCCGCCCCACAGCACCTGGTTGAGGCCCAGCACCTGCGGGCTGTGTGGGTCCTCCGGGGTTTCACACTTGGCGTGGCGTACCGTTCCGCAATGCTCAAGGTCTTCCAAGGCCCACGATCTTCCATGTGTTCGCCGGTTGGGCGGAAGATAGGCCGCCTACCGCGCCTGCGTGGGCAGGGTGAATCGGATGCTGACCTGCATGCTGGACCGCACCCGCTCGCC
>JANNGR010000463.1:0-3986 GCA_031403955.1 Betaproteobacteria bacterium | reverse complement strand
GGTGGGTCGGGGGCGGCCGGGCCGCGACAGTGCTGCGTGCCAGGCTGGCCAGCGGGGTTCTCACGCGCCGGGGGTTGCCCCCCACCCTGGTCGCCGGCATCGCCGCCGCGGCCGCCGCTGCCGGCATCCCGTTTTCCGCTGAGCTAAACCTGTTTGCCCAGGCGCTCGACGAACTGCGCCTGACCAACGCCTACCAGCCCAAAATACTGGCGGTCACCGGCACCAACGGCAAGACCACGGTCACATCGCTGACCGGGCAGTTGGTAAAACGAGCAGGCAAAACGGTAGCTGTAGCCGGCAATATTGGCCCGACGCTGCTCGACACCTTGTCGGCCTGTCTGGACGCCGCGGCATGGCCCGAAGTGTGGGTAATTGAACTCTCCAGTTTCCAGCTGGCCGACATGGCGCCAGTGGCCGCCGGTGCTGCGGCGCCCCGGTTTGAGGCGTGGGCCGCCTGCGTGCTCAACCTGACCCAGGACCACCTGGACTGGCATGGCGGACTGGCCGCTTATGCGCAGGCTAAGGCACGCATCTTCGGGCAAAACGCGTTGCTGCTGCTAAACCGCGACGATGCACAGGTGATGGCCATGCGCGGTGCACCCGCGAAGGGCCGGCCGCCACGCCGCTACCTGACGTTTGGCGCCGGCATGCCGCAACGCGCCGCCGACTATGGGCTGGAGCAGGTGAATGGCATGGCGTGGCTGGTGCGCGCCATGGAGAGCGACGAACCTCACAAACCGCGCAAAGGGCAGGTCGCGCAAGAGTTGCATATCCAGCGCCTGATGCCGGCCGAGGCCTTGCGTATTCAGGGCCGGCACAACGCGGTCAACGCGCTTGCGGCACTCGCGCTGGCCGCCGCGGCGGGTTGCCCACTGGCGCCGATGCTGTACGGTCTGCGCGAATACCGTGGCGAGCCGCACCGTGTCGAGCCGGTCGGAGTAATTCAGGACATAGAGTTCTTTGACGACAGCAAAGGCACCAATGTCGGTGCCACCGTGGCCGCGCTGTGCGGGCTCGGCGCGCAACGCAAGCTGGTGGTGATCCTGGGCGGCGACGGCAAGGGCCAGGATTTTTCACCGCTGGCGCCCGCGGTAGCGCAGTTTGCCCGCGCCGCGGTGCTGATTGGGGTCGATGCGACTCGCATCCGCGCCGCTTTGCAATCCACCGGCGTGCCGTTGATCGATGCCGCCAGCATGGCACAAGCCGTCGCGCAAGCGCACCAGCAGGCACGCGCCGGCGACGCGGTGTTGCTGTCGCCAGCTTGCGCCAGCCTGGACATGTTCGACAGTTATGTGCACCGGGCCCAGGCATTTTGCGAAGCGGTTCAGGTGCTGGCACATGACCACGCAACGCCGCTGGAGCGGACCGCATGACGACACCCTTCAAACGTTTTGGCCACTGGCTGGCGGCCCGGTCCGCCGCCGCGCCGGACCACTTGCCGGTGCGCCTGGGCAGCACCCGGCGTACCGCCATGTCCGCGGCACCGATGCGCCTGGAGAGTTTTGACCAGGTACTGGTGTGGGTCACCGTGGCGCTGTTGGCATGGGGCCTGGTGATGGTCTATTCGGCTTCCATCGCGATGCCGGACAACCCCCGGTTCGGACGTTACTCACATACCCATTTTCTGCAGCGCCATATGTTGTGGCTGGCAATTTCGTTCGTTACCGCGCTGATTGCGTTCCAGATTCCGGTGGCAACCTGGGAGAAACTCGCTCCCTGGCTGTTTGTGGCTTCTTTGTTATTGCTGATTGCCGTGCTGATACCGCAGTTGGGCAAAGGCGTCAACGGTGCCAGGCGCTGGCTCACAGTTGGGCCGCTCACTTTTCAGCCCTCCGAACTGGCCAAGTTTGCCGTGTTGTTGTATGCCTGTGACTACATGGTGCGCAAGATGGCCGTCAAAGAGCGCTTTTTTCGCGCCGTCCTGCCGATGGGGCTGGCGGTGGCGATCGTCGGCCTGTTGCTGTTGGCCGAGCCCGACATGGGCGCTTTCATGGTAATTGCCGTGATCGCCATGGGCATACTGTTCCTGGGCGGCGTCAACGCCCGCATGTTCTTCCTGATCGCCGCCATCCTGGTAGTGGCGTTCGGCTTGATGATTGCGCTGAGCGACTGGCGGCGCGAACGCATCTTTGCCTACCTCGACCCGTGGAGCGAAAAAAACGCGCTGGCCAAGGGTTACCAGTTGACACACGCGTTGATCGCGATCGGGCGCGGAGAAATATTCGGCGTCGGACTGGGTGGCAGCGTCGAGAAGCTGCACTGGTTGCCGGAAGCCCATACCGACTTCCTGCTGGCCGTGATTGGGGAAGAATTTGGCCTGGTCGGTGTCTTGTCCGTGATCGGCCTGTTCCTGTGGTTGACACGGCGCATGATCCTTATCGGGCGCCAGGCGATCGCGCTCGACCGCGTGTTCGCCGGGCTGGTGGCCCAGGGTGTTGGCATCTGGATGGGGTTTCAGGCCTTCATCAACATGGGCGTCAATCTGGGTGCGCTGCCGACCAAAGGCCTGACCTTGCCGTTGATGAGTTTCGGCGGCTCGGCGATCCTGGTCAATCTGGTGGCGATCGCGGTGGTGCTGCGTATCGATATCGAAAGCCGCCAACTGATGCACGGGGGGCGGTCATGAGTATCGGTCAGCGCCGCGCTCTGGTTATGGCTGGCGGCACTGGTGGCCACATTTTCCCTGGGCTGGCCGTGGCGCAGGCCTTGCGCGACCGTGGCTGGACCGTAATCTGGCTCGGCGGAAAAGGCAGTTCCAGCGCCCCGAGCATGGAAAGCCAACTGATACCCAAACACGGGTTCGCCTTTGAAGCCCTCGATTTCTCCGGCGTACGCGGCAAAGGTGTATTGACGCTTGCGCTGCTACCGGTGCGGCTGCTGCGCGCTTTCTGGCAAAGCGTCACGGTGCTGCGCCGGATACGCCCGCATGTGCTGGTCGGACTAGGTGGCTACATCACGTTTCCGGCCGCCATGATGGGCGTGCTGCTTGGCAAACCGCTGGTCTTGCATGAGCAGAATTCGGTCGCCGGCATGGCCAACCGGGTGCTGGCAGCGGTCGCCGACCGTGTGTTCACCGCATTCCCCAATGTGTTGGCCAATGCGCGCTGGATCGGCAACCCGTTGCGCGGGGCGTTCATCGACCAAAGCGGCCCCGAGCCGCGTTTTGCGGCTCGCACCGGCCCACTGCGCGTGCTGGTGTTAGGCGGCAGTCTGGGCGCGCAGGTACTCAACGACACCGTGCCCCGAGCGCTGGCGCTGATGGCACCGGACCTGCGGCCACGCGTGCTGCACCAAAGCGGCACGGCGCAAATCGACGCACTACGCGCCAACTATGCGGCCGCCGGCGTGTCGGGCGACCTGACGCCATTTATCGAAGACACGGCGCGCGCCTTCGCCGACGCCGACCTGGTGATCTGCCGCGCCGGTGCCAGCACGGTGACCGAACTGGCGGCCATCGGTGCCGCTGCCCTGTTCGTTCCGTTTCCGTTTGCCGTGGACGACCACCAGACCAGCAATGCGCGCTTTCTGGTCGACCATGGCGCGGGCTGGTTGTTGCCACAGACCGAGCTGAACCCGGTGCGGCTGGCCCAGATACTGCAACAGGTTACGCGGCCGGTGTTGCTGGCGTGCGCGATAAAAGCCCGACGCATGGAGAAAACCGGCGCCACCCGTGAAGTGGTCAAAGCGTGCGAGGAACTGGCGAAGGCCTAGATGAAACACGCCATCAAACACATCCATTTCGTCGGTATTGGCGGCTCCGGCATGTCGGGCATCGCGGAAGTGCTGCTGAACCTGGGTTATGCGATATCGGGCTCCGACTTGACTGCCAGCCCCACCCTGCAACGTCTGGGCGACCTGGGCGTACAGGTATTTGCCGGCCATGACGCCGCGCATGTGCAAAGCGCCGACGCGGTGGTCACGTCGACCGCCGTGCAAAGCGACAACCCGGAAGTCGTGGAAGCGCGGCGCAGGCGCATTCCGGTCGT
>JANNGR010000462.1:0-1755 GCA_031403955.1 Betaproteobacteria bacterium | reverse complement strand
CGCAAGACTAAAGACATACGGCGGGGTTGTTGCCGGATCGCCCAACCGGCGCCCACCAGCCAACTGATGCAGCGGCTGCCATTGCGCCAGCCTTGATCACCGCCCCCTGGCGGCCGCGACTTCGCGGCCCAACTCGATCACCGCCATGGCGTAATAACTGCTCCAGTTGTAGCGCGTGATCACATAGAAGTTCTCGGTGCCGGCAACATAACTTGGCTCGGCAGTTCCATTTTGCAATTCGACCAGTGCCAGCGAGCCGATATGTTGCAGCCCAACGCCGTCCAGCAACGCCCCTTTGGCATTCAGGCCGGCGACGCTGAAGCTGGGCAGTATGTCGGGCGCCAGCAGACCATCAAGGTCCAGCTTGCTCGCATCGAACCGCACCGGATAGTGGGTCGGCATGCCGCGCTGCCAGCCAAACGCCTTGAAATAGTTGGCCACCGAGCCGATCACGTCAACCGGGTTGTGGAACAGGTCCACTTTTCCGTCGCCGTCAAAATCGATCGCGTATTTGACCCAGCTTGAGGGCATGAATTGTGGCAAACCCATGGCTCCGGCGTAGCTACCCTTGAGACTCAGCGGGTCGGTACCGGTGCGATGCGCCAGCGACAACAGCTGCTCCAGTTCGCCCAGGAAAAATTCGCGCCGCTCCCGCGCGCGTGGATGCGCATCGGGGAAGTCGAAGCTCAAAGTGGCGAGTGCGTCCAGCACGCGGAAGTTGCCGGTGTCGCGGCCATAAATGGTTTCCACGCCGATGATGCCGACGACTATTTCGGCCGGCACGCCATATTCCCGCTCGGCGCGTTCGAGCGTGGCCGCGTTCGATTGCCAGAATGCCACGCCTGCGGCCACCCGCACCGGGTCGATGAAGCGGCTGCGGTAGACACGCCAGTTTTTGGCCGTGCCGGCCGCGGCGGGCAACACCCAACGCGTGACTTGCGGCAAATAACGCGCTTGCCCAATCGTGTCGCGCACCCAGGCCCGGTCCAGGTCGCGGCGCTCGGCTATGTCGTCGGCAACCCGCATCACGTCCGCGCGCTCGCCGTACAGTGGTCCGTGCCGCGCCTGTTTCGCCGTTGCTGCCGGTGTGGCACTTTTTTTTCGGCTTGGTTTTGCCGCGTCAGCCGCGGTCAACACAACGCAGCAAGCGGCAAAGGCTATCGCAAACCGGATCGGAAGCAACATCATTGGGGCCACGGCAGTTGGTTGAGTTCGCGTTGTAGCGTGATGAGTTTGACAGTGGCGGCCAGCCCCGCAGGTGCGTAACGCAGTGTCTCGAGCCGCAACAACCAGTCGCCAATCGCCAGCGCACGTGAATCGGACGCCCCCATTTGTTGCTGAAGCAGTTGCGCCATTTGGCGCGGCGGGCAATTCGGGGCAATCACCATGCCCGCCAAGCGCAGGCGTTTGCCGGCACTGTGCAGCAGTCGCAGCCAGGGGTCGCGCCGGCTGCGCTCCCACAAAGTCCAGGCGCCGGAGCACAGGCTGGCGAACACCACGATGCCGATCAGCACATAGGTCAGGTCCTCCCAACTGGGAGACTGGAACCCGATGTCCTTCAGCAGATTGAATTGGGTTGCCTGGCTGTAATTGAGTACCCATTGGTTCCAGCCGTTGTTCATTGCTTCCCAGACCGAGCGCAGGTTGAACCAGACCGCCGGGTTGACGTTGCCCAACGCGCTGGCGATCACGCCGCGCGGCGCCTGCAGCCGCTGCAGCGATCCGGTGCGCCCTGGCGCTACCGCCGAAGTCGGG
>JANNGR010000461.1:0-8399 GCA_031403955.1 Betaproteobacteria bacterium | reverse complement strand
CATGAAACCGCGGCTTTTTCCGCCATGCGTCGTTGCAGCCCCTTGCCGCACTGCCAGTGCGGCTGCGGGTCTACGCCTAGCCTGGCGAAAAAATCCATCGGTTTCATTTCGTAATGCCTTTGATGAAACGGACTACTAGTGCCTCCGGAGCGAGGTTATGCAGTTCGATGCCCGGTTTGGCGGCATTCGCCTTAGAACCTAGGGCACCAGGTGGTGCCAATAGCGCATGCCATCCATGCGCTGACAACGAACCCGGTCCGGCTGCCCGGAGCGCCAGGTCATCGCGCCGCAATGTGGCGAATCGAGCACCGTGATGTGGCGCTCACGGTAACGCTCCATCGGCGCGTCGGCCGGATGCCCGAAGCGGTTGCGGTAACCGGCTTGCACCAGCGCAAAACGCGGTGCCACCGCGTCCAGAAACTCCGCGCTGCTGGAGGTCTTGCTGCCATGGTGGGGAACCAGCAGCAGATCGGCCTTAAGCGTCGCGCCCCTATCGACCAATCGTGCCTCCTGGGGCCGTTCAATGTCCCCCACCAACAAAGCCACCTGCGCCGGTTGGCCTGATCCATTGCCCCGGCTCGATATGCGCAATACGCACGACAACGCGTTGGGTTTGGCCAGCGCGTCATAGTCAGTCGGCATCGGATGCAACAACGCAAAGTCCACCCCGTCCCAGCGCCAACTCTGCCCGGCCTCGCAACGCCTGGCCTGGCGAATTACCTGCAACTCATGCCCGTGTTCGATCGAACTCAGCAGTTCCGCCTTGGACTGCATCGCCAACACGGCCTGGGCACCACCGACATGGTCGTTGTCGCGGTGGCTCAGGACCAGCGTGTCGAGTTTCACGTCCAGCGCGCGCAACAGCGGCACCAGTACCCGATGGCCGGCGTCGCTTTCGCGCGAGAAGCGCGGCCCGGCGTCGTACAACAAGGCGTGGTTGGCGGTGCGCACCAGCACCGCATTGCCTTGCCCGATATCGGCCGCCAGCAATTCAAATTCGCCCGGCAGCGGAGCTGGCGCCTGCCACAGCAACACCGGCAACAGCAAAGGCAGACCCGCCAGCCGCAGCGCCCACGGCAAACGCATGGCCAGCAACAACCCGCCGATCAGGCCGGCCACCCCGGCCCATGGAGGAGCCTGCGCAACCGAAAAAATCGCGAATGGCAACTGTGCCAACAACTGCAGATACCAGCCCAGCGCATTGATGCACCAGGCTGCCACGTCCCACAGCGGCGCCAACAACACACCCATCATCGCCAATGGCGTGACCAGCAACGTGACCCACGGAATCGCCAGCGCATTGGCCGCCAGAGCGACCACTGAGACCTGGCCAAACAACAACAGCGTCAACGGGGTGAGTGCCAATGTAATCACCCATTGTTCACGCAGCATGGCACGTATTCTGGCCACGGCGCGGTTTGGCTGGTTGTCTTCGAACCCGGCATTGGACGCAAACAACACACCTACCGCAACAAAACTGAGCCAGAACCCGGCTTGCGTCAACGCCCAGGGATCGATCGCCACCACCACCGCGCAGGCCAGCAGCCAGACTGCCGGCCACGGCCACTGCTTACCCGACAAACGCAGCAGGCCAACCGTGGCCAGCATCCAGATGGTGCGTTGCGACGGTACCCCCCAACCGCTGAACACCGCATACGCCAGCGCCAGCAACAAGCCGCCTGCCAGCGCCGCATGGGGCGCCGGCACCCGCAAACACAACCATGCCGAGAGACGCCATAAAACGCCAATCACGGCCGCCGCCAACCATGCGAACATCGTCACGTGCAGGCCGGAAATACTCATCAGGTGCGCCACGCCGGTGGCGCGGAAAATGTCCCAGTCGGCGCGGTCGATCGCGTTCTGGTCGCCCACCACCAGTGCCGCGATCAGCCCGGCCGCCTTGCGCTCCGCTACCCGTTCCAGGATACGGTTGCGCACGACCTGCCTGGCCAGTTCCACCGGATGCCGCCAGGTCTGGCCAAGTTGTTGCGCCAGCGCGTCGCGGGCTCCGGCGCGTACATAGCCGGTGGCTTGCAGACCCTGCTCCCACAACCAGAGTTCGTAGTCAAACCCGTGTGGGTTGCTGTTGCCGTGGGGTGCCTTCAGACGCACCGTCATCTGCCAACGCTCCCCGGCCCTTAACACCGATGGCTGGCGTTGCAGTTCGGGGCCCTCACCACTGGCGTCGCGGCCGACACCGGAGTACCAGCCGAGGTAAATGTTGGGCGGCAGTTGCACCACGCTGTTCGTCAACACTTGACGCGCCGCTTCCACCGTCAGCCGAAAACGGGTACCCGCCTCGTTGACTTGCGGCATTGCGGCAACCACGCCGGTCACAACGATGTCGCGTCCCTCAAGTTCCGGCGTCAGCGCCTGACCCTGATAAATCGCGGCGCGCCAGCCGGTCAGTCCAAAAGCGGCGATGCCACATGCCAGACCGGCCAGTACCATGCGCCAGCTGGATGCGCCTGGCTTGAAGGTCGTCCACCTCAACAGGACAAGGCCCAGCAACAATAATGCCGCGTAAGCCGGCCACCGGAACAATGCCACCTGCCAGAGTTGCGCCGCGCTGCCGGCAACGAAACCCAGCAGGCCCGGCGTCATCCATCGGGCCATGCTCTGCCCGTGCGGGGTCAAGCTCTGCATGGCCCCATGCTACCGCCGGCTGGGGCGGGGCGACTCCCAGTGGCACTATTGCGCCGCCGCCTGGCAAGCCGCCGCGTCTTGAGATTGGTCTTGGGGGCGGCGGTCCCGAAAGCAATGGCAATCGGGCCGGCCGGGCATAACCGTGACTGGCAAAGGCGTAGTCTTGCTGACCTTTGCTCTTGCTTCGAGGCCACCTCTGAACGCTGTCATCGAGTGGTTGGCTATTGGGTTGCCACCTGAGTGGATCAAGTCAAACGATATCTCGGTGATGTTTGTGCTCAACGTGTAGAAGCGGCGCAATACCGAACGTACATACTGGAGCGCCTCGCCGCGCTCAAAGATGCGAACCACACGGACGCTGCAGTTGACCTGTCCATCGGTAACCAGGCTGGAATAACCAGTCACTGGTGTCGGGTCGAAGACGACTGCGCCTTTCACACGGGAATCGCTGTAAGCCAGCAATTGGCCAAGGCCGCCACCGAGTGAGTGACCGGTGGCATAAACGTCGAAGCCGGCCGCCGATGGAAATATTTCCTGCGCCCTCGCAAACGCCAGATCAATCAACTGTTGCGCCTGAGAATGCACAACCTGATATTGATCGCGTCCCGGGATCGGCAAAAAGCGGGTGAACCAACGCAGGTTGCTGCGCCAGTCAGACAAACTGCTGAAGTCCGTCCCCTTGAAGCCAATCACTATGTCGCCTGTACTGCCGGGTTCAGCTCGACCGAAGGCCATGAATTCAAGACCCGATTTTTTTTCATCGTCCTTCAATACGTCGCGCGAGGCGTAGAGCTGCATCCAGCCGGTGGACTCAAGTTCTGGATAACTTTGGCAGTCTTCACGCTTCTCCTTGGCAGGGTCGTTGCCCGACAGGTATCTGCAATAGACATGGCTTGCTACGCGCGAAAACGGCACTGCCCAGACCGCGTAAGCCTGCGCTTGCTCGGCGCTCAGTTCCTCCGCGGTTCTTTGCTGGGAAGTTCGCTGGAACGCCAGCGAGTCCAGATCCGGCGCGTTGCTGGTGCTGGCGCATGCTTGAAGCAAGGCTGCCAGCATTGCCACCGTTGCTGCAATCAGGCGTGAGCGCAACATATCGTTCCCCTGATAAAACTTGATGCCAAACCCGCGCAACGTTAGAAGAGGTTCATGCGTTTGGCCTGCTCGCCCAGTTCGGCGCGGAAATTCGGATGCGCGATGCCGATCAGTTCTCGCGCGCGTTGCTTGGCCGACTTGCCGCGCAACTGGGCAACGCCGTATTCGGTGACGACATAGTTGATATCGTTCTTGCTGGTGCTGAGGTGGGTGCCGGGCGAGAGCGCCGGCACGATGCGCGAAATGCTGTCGTTCTTGGCCGTCGAGGGCACGACGATGAACGCCTTGCCGCCGCGCGACCGGTTGGCGGCGCGCACGAAATCGGACTGGCCGCCGGTGCCCGAATACGGAGCATGGGCCAGGCTCTCGGAGCCACACTGCCCCAGCAGATCGATCTGCAAGGTGGCGTTGATGGCGACCAGGTTGTCGTTTTGTCCGGCCAGCCAAGGATCGTTGGTGAAGTCCACCGGATGCATTTCCAGGCCCGGGTTGCGGTCCATGAATCGGTAAAGCGTGCTGGAGCCCAGCGCGAAGGTGGCAACCATTTTTCCGGGCAGGTAATTCTTGCGCCGGTTGGTGACGGCGCCGCACTCCACCAACGTCATGATGCCGTCGCCGATCATCTCGGTATGTATGCCCAGATCGTGCTTGTGCGTCAGTTGCATCACCACGGCGTCGGGTATGCCACCGTAGCCGATTTGCAGCGTCGAGCCGTCGTCGATCAGGTCAGCCACGTGTTTGCCGATTGCCTCCTGTACCGGGCCGATCTTCGGTAGCCCCACTTCGAGCACCGGCTCGCTGCTTTCGACCAACGCCGACACCTGCGAGATATGCACATGGCAGTTGCCAAACGCAAACGGCACGTTGGGGTTCACCTCAAGCACCACCGCGCGAGCCTTGGCGATCGCGGCCATGGTGTAGTCGGCGCCCAGGCTGATCGAAAAATAACCATGCGTGTCCATCGACGACGCCATGCTGAGTACCACGTCGGCGGCAATCTGCCCGCGCTCGATTTTGCGCGGTATTTCAGAGAAGTAGTTGGGAATGAAATCGATCCAGCCCGCCTGCCCGCCGGCGCGCGTGGCGCCACCGTAGAAGAAAGCCACGTGGCGCACGTGTTGCACGGTCTGCGGATCGATATAGGCATATTTGCGCATGGCGAGGATCTGCCCCACCTTCACGTCCTGAAAATCGCGCCGCTGCTCCGAAAGCGCTGTCAGCAGCGCCGGCGGTTCGCCGACACCGCTCGGCACGATGATGAAGTCACCGTTGCGCACCAGGCGCACCGCATCCGCGGCGGATGCGCGTTTTTGTACATACAACTGCTGGATCGACATGTCGCTTCTCCTTGTGGCGCAATCAGAACGTTTGGCATCCAATCATAAGTTGGCCGCCGCCGTTCTTCTAAACTACTCTACGCCTATCCCATCAGAGCGCGCCGAAGGAACCCGTCATGAAAGTAACTCGCGACAACGCCGAGATCTATTACCAGGTCGAAGGCCCAGCGGACGGCCCCGCGATCCTGTTTGCCCACGGCGCCGGCGGCAACGCGGCGAGCTGGTACCAGCAGGTGCCGTTCTTTCGGGCGCAGGGTTATCGCGTGATCACCTTCGATCATCGCGGATTCGCCCGATCGCGCTGCAAAACTGAACACTTCCATCCCACGCACTTCGAAGGCGACGCGCTCGCGATTCTGGACGCGCTCGGTGTCCAACACACGGCCGTGGTTTGTCAGTCGATGGGTGGCTGGACCGGATCGCGCCTCGCCGCGCGTCACCCGCAGCGCGTCAGCAGTCTGGTGCTGGGCAACACGCCGGGTGCCATCTTCTCCGAGGCGTTGATCGAACAGGCGCGCAACATGGCGGCGCCACGCCCGGCCGATGCGGTGCATCCAGCCATCTCCGCCGAGTTTGCCAAACGCGATCCAGCAGGCGCTACGCTGTATATGGCGCTGTCCGCCTTCAGTACCGATCCGATGCCGATCGGAGTCCTGTTCGCACGCGACAGTTTTCTCAGCGAAGCGGAGGTCACGCGCTTGAAACAACATCGCGTGCTGGTGCTCGCCAGTGAATGGGACCAGTTATTTCCCACCGCATTGTTGCGCCGCACGGCCGAACACATCGGCGCGCAATTTGTCGAAGTGCCAGGCGCGGGGCATTCCACCTACTTCGAGCAACCGGCCATATTCAATCGCATCGTGGGCGAGTTTCTCGCGCCGTTGCTTGCCAAACCGGCGGTTTGATCGATACGCTGGCCGACCGGCCATAGGTGCGAACAGCCGTGCAGGAGGATGGCTCCAATATTGCTAGTATCTGAGCATGGGCGCGCTTCCCATTGCCAGCCCATGCCGGAACCAGCCGGATAAACCAGAGATTACGCATGTCGATCCACGCCGCACTGCACCACGTCACCCACTACCGTTATGACCGCCTGGTAACACTCGGGCCGCAAGTGATCCGGCTGCGGCCGGCGCCACATTGCCGCAGCAAGATAATTTCGTACGCGCTGAAGATCGAACCGTCCGGTCATTTCATCAACTGGCAGCAGGACCCGTTTGCCAACTACCAGGCGCGGCTGGTTTTTCCCGTGAAAACCAGGGAGTTCAAGGTAACCGTCGATGTGGTGATGGAAATGGCGGTCTACAACCCGTTCGACTTTTTCCTTGAGCCCGCGGCGGAAAACTATCCGTTCAGCTACGACGAGTTGCTGGCCCAGGAGCTGGCACCGTATCTGGCGGCCGCCCCCCTGACCAGCTTGCTGCATGCCTATCTGGCCAGGATCGATACCACCGAGCGGCGCAGCATCGACTTCCTGGTCGCCGTCAACCAGATGCTGCATACCGACATCCGATACCTGATCCGGATGGAGCCAGGCGTGCAGACGCCGGATGAGACGCTCACGCTAAAAGCCGGCTCCTGCCGCGACTCGGCATGGCTGCTGGTGCAACTGTTGCGCCATTGTGGGCTGGCGGCTCGTTTTGTATCCGGCTACCTGATCCAGCTCAAATCGGACGTGAAGGCGCTCGACGGCCCGAGCGGCACCGAGGTCGATTTCACCGACCTGCATGCCTGGTGCGAGGTCTACCTGCCCGGTGCCGGCTGGGTTGGCCTGGACGCCACATCCGGTTTGCTGGCGGGCGAAGGACACATACCGCTGGCCTGTACGCCACAACCTTCCGGCGCGGCACCGATTGAAGGCGGCGTGGACGAGGCCGAGGTGCTGTTCCACCACGAGATGACGATCACGCGCATCCATGAGTCGCCCCGCGTGACAAAGCCGTATACCGAAGCACAGTGGGCCGAGGTAATGCAACTCGGCGCTGCCGTCGATCGGGAGTTGGTGGCTGGCGACGTGCGCCTGACCATGGGCGGTGAGCCGACTTTTGTTGCCGTGGGCGACCGTGATGCACCAGAATGGAACACCGACGCACTAGGGCCTACCAAGCGCGGTTTTGCCACCGCGTTGGTGCACAAACTGCGCACCGAATATGGGCAAGGCGGCTTCCTGCATTTTGGCCAGGGCAAGTGGTACCCGGGCGAGCAATTGCCGCGCTGGGCCTTGAACATTTATTGGCGTGCCGACCAACAGCCGGCGTGGCGCAATCCGGAGTTGTTTGCCGACGAGCGTTTGCCAACCCACTACTCCAGTGAAGATGCCAGGCGCTTCATATTTGCCCTGACCGCAAAACTCGGGTTGAGCGACAAAAACATCCTGCCCGGCTTCGAGGACGTATGGTATTACCTGTGGCGCGAACGCCGCCTGCCGGTCAACCTCGATCCGTTCGATTCCAGGCTTGACGATGAAATGGAACGTAGCCGCTTGCGCCGCGTGTTTGCGCAACAACTCGACAGCGCCATCGGTTACGTCTTGCCAATCAAAGCCAGGGATGAGTCAAAGCCCTCGGGGCCGGTGTGGACCACCCGGCCCTGGTTTGTGCGGGATGAACGTTTGTACCTGATGCCAGGCGATTCACCGATGGGCTTGCGCCTGCCGCTCGACTCACTGCCATGGATCAGCAAGACCGATTTTCCGTACCTGGTCGAGCAGGACCCGAGCACCCAACGCGACAGGTTGCCGGCGCATGATGTGGTTGCAGGTCGTTATGCTGGCGTCGGCGCGAACCACTTCATGGCGCCGGCCGAGCGCAAGTTGCAAAGCGCCACCACAACCGGCGCGGCGCTCAGCCCGGTCGCCCAACACGCCCAAGGCGCGACGCAGGACGAACCAGCGGATTTCGCACCGGTGCCGGAGCGCCACCAGTCGGCCGCCTGGACCAGCCGCACCGCGTTATGTGTGGAGGTACGCGATCCGCGCCGCGCCAACGGGCCCAAGGCCGAAGCGGTGGGCGAGCCATCGGGCGTGTTGTATGTATTCATGCCGCCGCTGGAGCGGCTGGAAGACTACCTCGACCTGCTGGCGGCGATCGAGGCCACGGCGCAGGAGCAGGGTGTCAAACTGGTGCTTGAAGGTTACCCGCCACCGCGCGACCCGCGCCTGAAGCTGTTGCAGGTCACACCCGACCCGGGTGTCATCGAAGTCAACATCCATCCGGTCGGCAGCTGGGGCGAACTGGTAAAGAACACCGAGTTCCTGTACCAGGTGGCGTTCGAGTCGCGCCTGTCGGCCGAGAAATTCATGACCGACTGCCGCCACACCGGCAC
>JANNGR010000460.1:0-2006 GCA_031403955.1 Betaproteobacteria bacterium | reverse complement strand
GCGTGATCGGACCTCAATGCACCACCCGCTCAAAGCTGAACTGCCCCGGCGCGCGGATTGGATCCACGTCGACCGGAATCACCGCCTTGGGCAGGAACTTGCCCTCCAGCAGCAGCTTGGACAAAGGGTTCTCAATGCGTTGCTGGATCGCGCGCTTGAGTGGCCTCGCGCCATACACCGGGTCGAATCCCACCTTGGCCAATTCGGCCAACGCGGCGGGGGACACCTGCAGCGACAAGTCCATCTTCGCCAGGCGCTCCTGCAGCACCTTGATCTGGATCGCGGCAATCGCTTCGATGTGTTTGGCGTCCAACGCATGGAACACGACGGTTTCATCGATGCGGTTTAGAAACTCGGGGCGGAAATAATTCTTCAGCTCGGCCGTCACGGCGTCCTTGATATCCTCCGCATCGCGTCCCACCATGCTCTGGATGGTCGGTGAACCGATATTGCTGGTCATGACAATTACGGTGTTCTTGAAATCCACGGTACGGCCCTGGCCGTCGGTCAGGCGCCCGTCGTCCAGCACCTGCAACAACACGTTGAACACGTCCGGGTGCGCTTTCTCGATTTCGTCGAGCAGCAACACGCTGTATGGCTTGCGCCGCACGGCTTCGGTCAGGTGCCCACCTTCCTCGTAGCTGACATAACCGGGCGGCGCCCCAATCAGCCGCGCCACCGAATGTTTCTCCATGAATTCGCTCATGTCGACGCGAATCAGGTGATCCTCCGAGTCGAACAGGAAACCGGCCAGGGCCTTGCACAACTCGGTCTTGCCGACACCGGTGGGGCCCAGGAACAGGAACGAGCCGGTCGGCCGGTTCGGGTCGCCCAGGCCGGCGCGCGAGCGGCGAATGGCGTTGGCTACGGCGGTGATCGCCTCACCCTGCCCTACCACGCGCTGGTGCAGCTTGTCTTCCATCTGCAGCAATTTGTCGCGTTCACCCTGCATGAGTTTCGAGACCGGTATGCCGGTTGCCCGCGCCACCACTTCGGCGATTTCTTCGGCACCGACTTGCGTGCGCAACAGCCTGGGCGTTGTACCCGGGCCGCGCGATGCTTCGCTGGCAGTTGCATCCTTGAGTTGTTTCTCGAGTTCTGGCAGCTTGCCGTATTGCAGTTCCGCGACCTTGTTGTAATCGCCCTTGCGCGTAAGCCCTTCGATTTGCTGGCGCAATTTGTCGATAGCCTCGCGAACCTGCGCACTGCCCTGCGCCTGGGCCTTTTCCGCTTTCCAGATTTCGTCCATGTCGGCGATCTCTTTTTGCAGCTTGGCAATTTCTTCTTCGATCAGGTCGAAACGTTTTTGCGACGCTTCGTCCTTCTCGCGCCGCACCGATTCGCGTTCGATCTGCAACTGGATCAAGCGGCGATCCAGCTTGTCCATCACCTCCGGCTTGGAATCGATTTCGATCTTGATTTTGGCCGCTGCCTCGTCGATCAGGTCGATCGCCTTGTCGGGCAGGAACCGGTCAGTGATGTAACGATGGCTCAACTCCGCCGCGGCCACAATCGCCGGGTCGGTGATATCCACGCCATGGTGCACTTCGTATTTTTCCTGCAGGCCGCGCAGGATCGCGATCGTCGCCTCCACGCTTGGTTCTCCGACCAGAATCTTCTGGAACCGGCGTTCCAACGCCGCGTCTTTCTCCACGTATTTGCGGTACTCGTCGAGCGTCGTGGCGCCCACGCAATGCAACTCGCCGCGCGCCAGCGCGGGCTTGAGCATATTGCCGGCGTCCATCGCGCCTTCGGCCTTGCCGGCACCCACCATGGTGTGCAACTCATCAATAAACACGATTGTCTGGCCTTCGTCCTTGGCCAGGTCCTTCAGCACATTCTTCAGCCGCTCCTCGAACTCGCCGCGGAACTTGGCGCCGGCCAGCAAGGATGCCATGTCGAGCGACAAGACACGTTTGCCCTTGAGCGACTCGGGCACTTCGCCGGCCACAATACGCTGCGCCAAACCTTCCACGATGGCCGTCTTGCCCACCCCGGGTTCACCG
>JANNGR010000459.1:0-19825 GCA_031403955.1 Betaproteobacteria bacterium | reverse complement strand
CCGGCAGCCTGCGCTGGGGCAGCAATCTATTTCACTTCGGCATCCTGTTTCTCTTCTTCGGCCATATGGTCGGGCTGTTCACGCCGCACAGTGTATACGGGCTATTCATGACCGCGGCGACCAAGCAGATGCTGGCCATCTTCGCGGGTGGAGCCGCCGGGCTGGTGTGCTTCGTCGGCTTGTCGTTGTTACTGCACCGGCGCGTGTTCGACCCACGTATCCGCCTTACCAGTCACCCGACCGACATTGCCGTTCTCCTAATCCTGTGGGTGCAATTACTGGTGGGTCTGATCACGCTGCCATATTCCTGGTATCACCGCGACGGCAGCATCATGCTGATACTGGCCGACTGGGCGCAGCGCATCGTCACGCTGCGTCCGGTCGACTCCACCGTGCTGCTCAACTTGCCGTGGCCCATACTCTTCCACTTGGTGTTCGGCATGACGATCTTCTTGTTGTTCCCGTTCAGCCGGCTGGTACATGTGTGGAGTGGATTTGCCACCGTGGCATTCCTGTTCCGCCCGCACCAGGTGGTCCGCAGCCGTCGCCTGAATGTACCGCCCGGCCACAACGAGCCGCGCCAGCCCGGCGCCAGCACCTAACGAGGTAACCCCATGCTGCTCGAACCTTTTCAGTCCGGCGCCACCAACACTTCAGCCGCCTGCGCCAAGCTTGCGCGTATCAACGGCGTGCCCCTGCACCGCGACGGCGAGAGCCTTGCGCCGCAAGAGTTGCGCCAGCGCGCCTGCACCGAGCTGCTGCGCCAGACGGCACAGGCGCAGGGCCTGCTGGACGCGGGCGACACGCCTGGCACCGATGGTGTCAGCAGTGAAGCCGCCACCAGCGCCATCGAAGCGCTGCTGGAACGCGTGCTTTTGCTACCCGAGCCGGAGCAGGAAGCCTGCCTGCGCCATTACAAGGCAAACCAGTCGCTGTATCGCAGCGGTGAACGGGTCCATGTGCGGCATATTCTGTTTGCGGTGACGCCGGGTGTCGATGTGGTGGCGCTGCGCAACCGCGCCGAAACCTGCCTGCTGGACGTGCGTTGCCACGACGGCAACACCAGTGATGGTTTCGCCCGCTCGGCGCGCGAGCTCTCGAATTGCCCCAGCGGGGCGCAAGGCGGCGACCTCGGTTGGCTCGCCACCGCCGATTGCGCGCCTGAATTCGCCAAGGAACTGTTCGGGCATGTGGAGGTAGGCGTATTGCCGCGCCTGGTGCATAGCCGTTTTGGTTTGCATGTGGTGGAGGTTTTGCAACGCGACGGTGGCCTGGAAGAATCGTTTGCAAGCGTACAAAGCGCGGTGGCCATGTCGCTGCGGCGCAAAACCTATGTGACCGCCTTGCAGCAATATTTGCGCATTCTGGCCGGTGCGGCTGTGCTGGAAGGCGTGGACCTAGAAGCCGCCAACTCGCCCCTGGTTCAGTAGCTGACCGGCGCCGGGGCCTTGCCATGCCTGATGAGCTGCTGCAGCGCCTGCGCCGCTTCCACGACCTCACTTTTCCCGGGGCACAGGAACAGTTTCAGGCCTTGGTGCGGGATGGCCAACATCCGAGCATGTTATTCATTGGCTGCTCTGACTCGCGTCTGGTTCCCTACCTGCTGACCGGTGCTGGGCCGGGGGAACTGTTCATTGTGCGCAATGTCGGTGCTTTCGTACCACCCTACGAGGGTTATGCCGCCGGCCTGCCAACGGGTTACCACGGCACCTCCGCCGCGATCGAATTCGCGGTTCTCTACCTGAAGGTGGCTCGCATCATCGTCTGCGGCCACAGCCATTGCGGCGGCATCCGCGCGCTTTACGACGAAGTGCATCCGCGAGCGAAGAATCTGGCGGCCTGGCTCGAACTTGGCCGCGAAGCGGCACTTCCGGTACAGGTTACGCCAGAAGCTCTGCGCCGCACGGAGCAACGTGCGGTCGTGCTTCAGCTTGAGCGGCTGATGGGATACCCGATGGTGCGCGAACAGGTCGAAGCCGGAAAAATCGCGCTGCACGGTTGGCACTATGTGATCGAAGACGGTGAAGTGCATGTGTTTGACGTAAAAAGCGGCAGTTTTGTCGCGGCATCCACCGCATCCCACAGCGGCACTGGCCCTTACCAAACCTTCGAAGACACGATCGCCAGTCCGCTGTTCAATGAGATCGACGAGAGTTATGGCAACCTGGCGGCCATAGGCAACACAGAAACACTTTGAGCTTGATCGGCATCAAGTTCGCGCACTGCCCTGGGGCGCAAAATGGCATTGATTGCTAACACCCTTGTCGCAGGAGGCACCCCATGAACACACTGCCAGGCAACACCGGCGACGACAATACTGCCGCGCCGATCACGAATTTTTCGCAGTGCCACGTCGGCATCATTGAGCACCTCCGTACGCTTGCTGACTTGCCGGCACTGGTCGCGCCGGCGGCACGGGCGCGCGCCATCGCGGCGCAAACGCTGGCGTTTTTCGACGACGTGATCCTTGAACACCACGCACAGGAAGAACGCGAGTTGTTTCCCGCCGTGCTGGAAAGCGCCACACGCGGCGACGAACGCGAGCAGGTCCAGGCCGCGACCGAGCGCTTGACCGCGGAGCACCGGCACATGGAAGGGTTATGGTCGCGCTTGAAGCCGGCGCTGAAACAGATCGCCAAAGGACATGACGCCAAGCTGGACGAAGCCACGCTGACACAACTCGTGAGCGACTACCGCGCCCATGCCGCGTATGAGGAAGAGCTCTTCTTGCCGTTGTCGCAGACCATACTCGGCCGCAATTCCAACCACATGGCCGCGCTCGGCTTGTCACTGCACCTGCGCCACGCGCGAGCGGTGGTGGGCTACATCTGAAGCCGGCTAAGATTCAGACGGTGATACTTATCGCTACATGTCACGCATCAACAGCGTGTCGCGCAACACCTCTGCCTTGGTTTCGTCGAACTCCCCCGCCACCCGCGCCAGCACTTCACCGTTGCGGTTGATCACCAGCACGTAAGCACGGTCGGCATCGCGCAAACCGGCAGCCTGGACGAAAGCATCGCGGTCGGTAATTACCGGCAACAAGTTGGCACGCTCCTGAGGGCTTGCATAACGTGCCATCAGGCGACTTTCGGCCGCGGCCCGGCGTTGCGGATCCCGCGGATCGTTGACCACCGGCATCCGGATCCACGCTATCGATCGGTCTTGGTGCAGTTTGAGCCCGTTTATCCAGCTTTCCACTTGTTTGCGCTGGTCGCGATTAAAAGTGACCAGCGCCAGAATGCGTTCGCTACGCTGCGCCGATGCCACCTGGTAGACGAGCTTCTGCCCCACCTCGCTCGGCAGATGCCCCAACACGCCAGGCTGTCTGGGTGTGGCGACCGCCAATAACATCGCCGCGGCAACCACGGCGAACCATGTGAACGGGTATTTCCAGGTCGGTTTCATGTCGAACGCTCGTGTTGGGAAAGAACAGCTCGATGCAAGACTCAAGCAAGATACACCCAGGCAATACTACTCCCGCGATCGGGGTCATTGGGTGCGGAGCGCTGCGTTCCGCTACCCCTTTTCGGCCTCCTGCAGCAGCCGCCACATTACCTTGCCGCTACCACTTTTAGGCAAGGCATCGACAAACTGGACTACCCGCGGCGCCTTGTAGACCGCCATGTTGTCGCGACACCATGTGATGACGTCTTGCTCCGTTACCTGGCCCCGGTGTGATGGCCGCAACACCACCATGGCCTTGACGGTCTCGCCGCGGTAGCTGTCCTGGGCGGAAATTATGCAGGCTTCCTGAATGGCGGGGTGGCGAAACATCAGGGTTTCGACCTCGGCCGGCCAGACCTTGAAGCCGGCTGCGTTGATCATGCGTTTTAGCCGGTCGGTGATGAAAAAGTAACCGTCTTGGTCGACCCGGCCCAGGTCGCCGGAGCGGAAAAACCGCTTGCCTTCGAATTCTATGAACGCCGCCGCCGTGGCGTCGGGCCGCTTCCAGTAACCGAGGAAGTTCTGCGGCCCGCAGATGATGATTTCACCCTGCTCGCCAACCGGCATTTCCAGCAGCGTGTCGGGGTCCACCACACGCGCATCGGTGCTCATGAACGGGATTCCGAGGCACTGCTGCTTGGTGGCGTCCGATGGGTTGAAGTGGGATGGCGCGGCAGTCTCGGTCAGCCCATAACCTTCGGCGTAATGCAAGCCGAAATGGTCGAACAGGCGCTGCGCCACCGCTTGCGGCATGGCTGCGCCGCCGCCGCCGATGGCCACCAGGGAGGACAGGTCGTAGGTGTCGAAGCGCGGGCTGGCGAGCAAGTCGATCACCATGGTCGGTATGTTGCCCCAATGCGTCACGCGCCAGGCCGAAATCAGGCGCCCCGCCAGGTCGCGGTCCCAGCGCGGCATGATCACCATCGCCGCGCCGGCATAGATGCAACTGTGCATGACGCTGATCATGCCGGTGGCATGGAACATCGGCACCACCGCCAACGCGACGTTTTCGGCCGAACCTCCGCCCAGCAACGCCGCTGCCGCCGCCTGGTGCATGATGCTGGAATGCGGATGCATACAGCCCTTGGGCAGCCCGGTGGTGCCGCTGGTGTAAGGCAACAGCGCCAGGTCGTGCGGTCCGCTCAGGTGCGCGGACGGTTGGTTGTAGGTCGACAAGGCGTCGTTCCAGCCGATCACATCGCCATGCGCCAATCCTGGCTCTGCATGGCGCGTGGTCAACCAGTCCATCCACGCCAGAGGCGGCGCATTGTCGCCTTGCACCTGGGCATCGAAGGCATCGGCGAAATGGGTAACGATCAGGTGCGACAGGCGGTCCTTGGTGTCCAACGAATTGCTCGCATGCGCCAGGTCAGCTGCCAGATCGGCCGTGGTAATGGCAAGCTTGGCGTCCGGGTCGGTGATGTAGTGCTTCAATTCTTCGGCGCGATTCATCGGATTGACCGGAACCACCACCGCATTGGCGCGCAGGATCGCCCAATGCGCGATCACCAGTTGCGGGCAGTTCTGCATGTTGAGCAGTACCCGGTCACCGGTCTTTACCCCCAGCGCCTGCAGGCAACCCGCCAGGCGCTCAGCCTTGTTGCACAACTCGCGGTAGGTGGTGACGGTGCCAAAAAACACCAGCGCGGTCTTGTCCGGGTAACGCAGCGCACTAATGGCCAGGTTGTGCCACAGCGAGGTGGCCGGTGGCGTTATGCGGTGCGGCAAACGCTTGGGCCAGAACTTGAAGTGGGGCCGGGTGACGCTACTACCGAGCTGGATGGAAGCCGATGGGGTCATGTTGTCTCCGGGTCAAATGCGCCGCCGCGTGCGTGAGCGCGAGCATACGACACCGGTTAAAGCCAAAAACTTGCCGGTTGTCCGAGTAAACCCCGATGCCGGCGGATGGCGAACAGGCTACAGTCCCGCCGTGGTCATTTCGCCCGGAAAATCCCGGGCCGTGAACCTCGTTACCTTTTTTTATTGGAGCAACCCAGATGAAAATTTCCAAGTTACAACGCACGGCTGCGGCGGTCGCCACTCTGGGCGCGCTGCTGGTGGCCCCGGCGCACGCCGGCAAGACGCTGGACGCGATCAAAGCCCGCGGCCAGGTAGTTTGTGGCGTGAATACCGGTCTGGCTGGATTTGCAGCCGCCGATTCATCGGGCAAGTGGTCCGGTCTTGACATTGATGTTTGCAAGGCGCTGGCGGCGGCCACCTTGGCCGACCCCGAAAAGGTCAAGTACGTGCCGCTGAACGCACAACAGCGCTTTACCGCCCTGCAGTCCGGCGAAGTCGATGTGCTGGCACGCAACACCACATTTACGCTGACGCGCGACGCCTCGCTGGGACTGAGCCTGACGGTGGCGAACTTCTACGATGGACAGGGCTTCATGGTGCCGGTCAAGAGCAAGATGAAAAGCGCCAAACAACTCAAGGGGCAAACGGTATGCGTGCAATCGGGCACCACGACCGAAAAGAACCTGACCGACTATTCCAAGGCCAACAACCTGGCCATCAAGCCGGTGGTGTTCGAAAAGCTCGAAGCCGCCGAGAACGCCTATTTCACCGGCCGCTGTATCGCCTACACCACCGACGCTTCGGGCCTGTCGTCGACGCGCAGCAAGGTAGCCAAGGATCCCAAGGAACACATGATCCTGCCCGACCTGATCTCCAAGGAGCCTCTGGGCCCGATGGTGCGCCGTGGTGACGACGAATGGTTCGCGATCGTTAAATGGGTGATTTACGGAACCATGGAGGCCGAGGAATACGGCGTGACGCAAGCCAATGTCGATCAGATGAAGGCCACCAGCACCGACCCGGTGGTACAGCGCCTGCTGGGCGGTGGCAACGAAGACACCGGCAAGCTGCTGGGCCTGGAGAAGGACTGGATGGCGCGCGTCATCAAGGCAGTCGGCAACTACGGTGAAAGTTTCGAGCGCAACGTGGGGCCCAATACGCCGTTGAACCTGCCGCGTGGCATTAACAACCTTTGGAACAAGGGCGGCCTGATGTACGCCTTCCCGGTTCGCTAGGCCAGTGTTTCCGGGCCGATAAAACGCTGCTGCCGGCACCATCGACCTGGTCCGGCAGCAGCTCTTTTTTGCTATCTCCTGCCCTGACGCGGCGCTTCAAGCGTTTTTTCCATGACCCAGACCTCCCCCCCGAAAAAGAAGAACTGGTCCTGGCGCAGCCAGGCGTTTCGAGGCCTGGTGTACCAGATCATCGCCATTGGAGCGGTGGTACTGGCACTCTGGTGGCTGGCCGCCAACACCATGCACAACATGCAGGTGCGTGGCATTCAAAGCGGATTTGATTTTCTACTCGGCCCAGCGGGCTTTGACATCGGCGAGAGCCTGTACCCGTTTGACTCCAGCCAGCCGTACTGGCAGGCCTTTCTGGTCGGCCTCACCAACACCCTGCGCGTAGCCATCGTGGGCATTATCCTGACCACCATCCTGACCACCATCCTGGGCACCTTGCTTGGCATCGGCAGGTTCTCCCGCAACGCGCTGGTGCGTGGCCTGTGTTACGCCTATGTGGAGTTTTTCCGCAATGTTCCGGTGCTGCTGCAGTTGTTGATGTGGTACCTGTTATTCACCGAAGTGCTGCCCGCGGCGGCGGACGCCTGGACGCTGGGCCCGCTATTCCTGAGCAAGGGGGGCTTGAGTTTTCCGATTCCGGTCTGGGAAATCGGCCATTTGTGGGGCGTGATCGGCCTGGTAGCGGGCGCGGCACTGGCTTTTGTCTACCGGCGCTGGGCCTATCGGCAATTCGAGGCCAGCGGCAAACTGCGCAGCATGTTCTGGGTGCCATTGGTCATCTTTCTGCTGCTGGGCGTATTTGGTTGGCTGGCAGGTGGCGCGCCGGCGGAATTCAACGCCCCCGTCAAGGGCGATTTCTCGATCGAAAACGGTGGCTCGCTGACGCCGGAGTTCCTTTCGGTTCTGCTGGGGCTCACGGTCTATACCGCGGCCTTCGTGGCCGAAGTGGTTCGCTCAGGCATTCAGTCGGTGGCGCGCGGCCAGGGCGAAGCCGCGGCCGCGCTCGGCCTGAACCAAGGCCAGTCGATGCAACTGGTGCAACTGCCACAGGCCTTGCGCGTCATTATTCCGCCGATGACGAACCAGTTTTTGAACTTGACCAAAAACTCGTCGCTGGCAGTGGCCATCGGTTATCCGGACGTAGTGTCGATCGCAAATACCGCGCTCAACCAGACCGGGCGGGCGGTGGAATGTATTGCTATCGTGATGTTGGTGTACCTCACCACTTCATTGGCAACTTCGTTGTTGATGAACTGGTACAACGCCCGCTCTGCGATCAAGGAACGTTGAGGCCACTCTTCATGAGCGCACAAACCTTTCAATCGATCGCTCCACGCGCCGCGCCGGTCAATACCGAAGGCCTGGTGGCCTGGATCCGGATTAATCTTTTCAGCGACTGGGTCACCGGTCTGATGACGGTGGTGGTGGGCGGCGCACTGCTGTATCTGCTGCCCCAGTTGTTTAGCTGGGCCATTTGGCGCGCCGCCTGGTTGCCGAATTTCGAGGCCTGCCGGGTCGAGGGGGTCGGCGCCTGCTGGGGTGTGGTGGCTGAAAAATACCGCATCATCCTGTTTGGGCGTTACCCGTTCGATGAACAGTGGCGCCCGTTGGTCGCCACTGCCCTGATGCTCGGCCTGCTGGTCGCCAGTTGCACCCGCGCGTTCTGGAAACCCTGGCTGGCGATTGCCTGGGCACTGGTGCTGGCGCTGTTTTTTGCCCTGATGTACGGAAACGTGCTGGGCCTTTCCAAGGTGGAGACCGACCGCTGGGGTGGTTTGCCGCTGACTATTTTGCTGGCGTCGCTGTCAATGGTGATGGCGTTTCCAATCGCCATGGTGGTGGCGCTGGGACGGCGCTCCAACCTGCCGGCCATACGTACGTTTTGCACGATTTATGTAGAACTGATCCGCGGCGTGCCATTGATCTCGGTGCTGTTCATGGCGTCGTTCATGTTCCCGCTGTTCATGCCCCAGGGGTTTTCGATCGATGTGCTGATCCGGGTGCTGGTGGGCATTACATTGTTCGCGGCCGCCTACATGGCCGAGGTGATCCGGGGCGGCTTGCAGGCGATACCCAAGGGCCAGATCGAGGCCGCCGCCACATTGGGCCTTTCCTACTGGCAAACCCAAATAAAGATTGTGCTGCCGCAAGCGCTGGCGATGGTGGTGCCGAGCATCATGAACAATTTCATTGGCCTGTTCAAGGACACCTCACTGGTAACCATCGTCAGCCTGTACGAACTGACCGGCGCGTTGTCGCTGGCTCTCAACTCGGATTCCAACTGGCGGCCGTTCAAGATTGAAGGCTACCTGTTTATCGCCATGATTTATTTCGCGTTCTGTTTTTCCATGTCGCGTTACAGCATCTGGGTTGAGAAACAGGTCAACAAAGGCAAGACCCGTTGACTGCAAGCTCCGCGCGGATCAAAAAAACCACCAACCACGTCAATCCACCATGGCAGAACCAATCATAAGATTTGACAAGCTCAACAAGTGGTACGGCAACAACTTTCACGTGCTGCGCGACATCGACCTGAGTGTCGCACCAGGGGAGCGCATTGTGATTTGCGGCCCCTCGGGGTCCGGCAAATCGACCTTGATCCGGTGTATCAACCGGCTTGAGGAACACCAGCAGGGGCACCTTTTTGTCGACGGCGTCGAGTTGACCGACGACGTACGGGCCATCGACGACACACGCAAGAAGGTCGGCATGGTGTTTCAGCAATTCAACCTGTTCCCGCACCTGACCGTACTGGAGAACCTGACGCTGTCGCCGATGTGGGTCGGCAAGATGCCCAAGAAGGAAGCCGAAGAAAAGGCCATGGTGCAACTCAAGCGGGTGCGTATTGCCGAACAGGCGGGCAAATACCCGTTGCAACTTTCCGGTGGCCAACAACAACGCGTGGCAATCGCCCGTGCCTTGTGCCTGACACCGAAAATCATGCTGTTTGACGAGCCGACATCGGCGCTGGATCCCGAAATGATCAAGGAGGTGCTCGACGTGATGGTCGAGATGGCAAGCCAGGGCATCACCATGTTGTGCGTGACGCATGAAATGGGATTTGCCAAGGCGGTGGCCGACCGCGTCATCTTCATGGACCAGGGGCAGATCGTCGAGCAGAACAATCCGCACGACTTCTTCAACAACCCGCAAAACGAACGCAGCAAGGACTTCCTGTCCAAGATCCTTGGCCATTGAGCCGCGCCGTTCGACGCCCTTGCCAGACGCCGCCGCTTTTCCAGTCCAGCCGGTGCGCTATTCGCCCGGTTTGGCCCAGTACTCCGCCGAATGCCGGTCGAAGATTTCGATCAAGTTTTGACCTAATACGGGTTGGATTGACGGGTCGAATCTGCTAACCTCGAAGCACCGAAACCAACCCAAAGAGGCCCACCATGTCTGATTCATATGCATCCAACGTGAGCGAACATTCAAAACTTGTCAGCGACATGAAATCGGCCATTTCGGACGCCGAGGACATGTTGCACGCCACTGCCGATCAGGTAGGCGAAAAGGTAGCCGGCCTGCGCGCACGCATCCAGGAGCGGCTCAAAGCCGCGCGGGTCCGGCTGGTTGACGCCGAGGCCACACTGGAAGCCAAGACGCGGGCCGCGGCCCGCGCTACCGACGCCTACGTGCATGAGTCCCCATGGACTGCGGTCGGCATTGCCGTCGGCGTGGGGCTGCTGCTGGGTCTGATACTTGGCCGGCGCTGAACCACGAAAACCAGGCGTCCGCGAGGGTTTCCTCGCGGCCCTGCAAGCCATCGCCGTCACGTTGCTGGCGATCGGCCAAACCCGGCTGGAGTTGCTGGGCAATGAGATCGAGGCCGAGAAACTGCGTGCCGTACGCATGTTGCTGCTGGCCCAGGCCATCACATTCTGCGCCGCCCTGGGCGTGTTGCTGCTGGTGGCATTGGTGGCGCTGGTGATGTGGGAGCAACGCCTGGGCGTGGTGGCGGCATTTGCGGTGTTGTTCCTGGTGGCGGCAGCGCATTTTTACCGTGTATTGATGCGTATGGTGAACTTTGCGCAGCCCGCGTTTGCCGCTACGCTGGCGGAACTCAAGGAAGACATGCGCCAACTCAATGCGGCATCCAGCCATGCAAGAACGCCTGATTGAACTGCACCAGCAGCGCGGCCGGCTGATCGAGCGCATCACCACCCAGCGCCAGACCCTGGCGCGGGAACTGGCGCCGATGGGGCGGATGTTCGACCTGGGCTGGCGCATCCGCCGAGCAGTTGACGATGGCAAGGCCTTTGTACGCCAGCATCCGGCGGCCCTGGTGGCGGTGGTAGCCGCGCTGGTGCTGCTCAAGCCGCGCGTGGTATGGCGCTGGGGCCGGCGTGGCCTGCTGGCCTGGCGCGCCTGGCGTAACGTAGGCAGGTTGCTGCCGAACTTCCTGTTGAACCAGTTTCGCGCCCGCCTCTGACGTTATGCGCCGGGCCGGCGCTGTTTAACGCTTGAGCGCCAGCGTCAAACCGTCGCCCACCGCCAGCATGGCAATATCGATGCGCTGGTCGCGGTGCAACTTGCTGTTGAGGGCTTGCAGTGCCAGGGTGTCGGCGTCGGTGGCGGCGCGGGCCACGGCGCCGGACCAAAGCACGTTGTCAATGGCGATCAGGCCGCCCGGCCGCAACAAGGCCAGGCAGCGCTCAAAATAACCGTCGTAGCCCGATTTGTCAGCGTCGATAAAGGCAAAGTCGTACTGCTGCGCCTGCCCGGCTGCAAGGCATGCGTCGAGCGTCTGCAGCGCAGGCGCCAGTTGCAAGTCGATCTTGTGCGCCACGCCGGCTTGTTCCCAAAACGGCCGGCCAATCGCCGTGTATTCGGCGCTGATGTCACAGGCCAGCAGCCGGCCATCGGCAGGCAGCGCCAGCGCCACTGTCAGGGCGCTGTACCCGGTGAATACACCGACTTCAATCGCCCGCCGCGCGCCCATCAAACGCACCAGCAACGCCATCAACTGGCCCTGCTCGGGCCCGATCTGCATACCCGCGTGCGTATGCGCGCGGGTAGCCGCGCGCAGCGCCAGCTGGGCCGGATGCTCGCGCACCGAATGGTCCAGCAGATACCGGTAGAGTTGGTCGTCGAGGTTCAGGATACGCGTGGACATAGGTCAAACTCCGTGCACGCCAGCGTGCGTTGCCCGATCGAATCTTCAAACTTCACGGCCGCCTGCACCAACGCATGACCGCCGATTCTATTTCTTGCGCGAGCGTGCTTCCGGGCTCGCGCTCACACCGCTCTTTGCCAAGCCCTCGGACATGCCGATCAGCACGCCACTGACCAGGGACGCGTAGCTGTCCATCATTGCCTGGGCCGCGCGCACACTGGCGGCGCGCCCGCCGCGCAAGGCGGTATGCGACTGCTCCATTAGCTGCGCCACCACCTCGGTCGCCTGCGCACCGGTGTCGGTTCCACCGAGTTTCATGCCCTTGATCACCTGCTCCCAGGGCCCCTGCAGCGGCCCACTGGCACCCTGCGCCGCCTTGCTGACGGCGGAGAAAAATACATCTTCCATCTTCTCTAGGTTGGCCAGCGCAGTTTGCATATGCTCGTCCTTCAGGCCCACACCCAGGTCCATGAACTGCTGCAGCGCCGTACGGTTGGCCTGCACGGCTTGTAATAACGCGGCATCCATGCCGGCGATGGCCTTGCCCAACATGGCTTCGAGATCGGCCGGGCCGGCTGGATTCAATGCCGCGCCGGCCGAGCTTGCCTGCGTCACCGTCTTGAGTACCTTGCGAATGTTTTCCAGTGTCAACTCGCGGCCCTGCATGGCTTTGAGCGTGGCTTCCGTCACCGCGTTGCGTAAAACTTCGCCCTGTTTGGCGGTCGCCTGTGAAAACATATTGATGATGGCGTCCTGGTCGATTCCTGACTTGATCATGGTGATCTCCTGGTTAGGTTGTTGCATCGGCATCCAGATCGGGTACCGCACCGGTCGCCGTTGATCGTGGTGGCTCGTCCGCATGACGAGCGCCGCCGGTTCGCAGGCAAGACGGATTATCCGTCCGGCCTGTGCCGCGCGTCCGGATGATTTGTGCCGCCAAACAGGCCTTCAGGCGCTGGCGCGCAGCGCCAGCCGCGCTTCCTTGATCGGCAGGTGGATCAATGCCGCGCCGACTGCCAATACGATGTCGATGTACCAGACCCAGTTGAAGTTACCAGTGGCCTCGAACACCTTGCCGCCCAGCCACGCCCCCAGGAATCCACCCACCTGGTGCGTCAGCATCACGATGCCAAATAATGTTGCCATGTTGGCGGCGCCGAAAAACTTCACCACCAGGCCGGCCGTTGGCGGCACCGTGGACAGGAAGGTCAGGCCCATGACAGCGGCAAACACCAGCACCACCGGACCGGTCTTGGGTGCCAGCAGAAACGCCACAACGGCGAGCGCGCGCGCCGCGTAGATCAGCGACAGCAGCGACTTCATGCGCCACCTGCCAACCGCCCAACCGATCGCCACACTGCCGACGATATTGAACAAACCCAGCATCGCCAGCGACCAGGCGCCAAACTGCACTGGCAAGCCACACGACGCAATCACGCCGGGCAAGTGCGTGGCCAGAAACGCGACGTGGAAACCACAGACAAAAAAGCCCGCGCCGAGCAACAGGAAACTCGGGGTGCGCAACGCGACGCGGATCGCCTCGAGCGTGCCCTGCGGCTTGTGACCCGGTGGCGCCGCCAGCAGCGCATTGCCTTTTAGCAGCCAGGCAGCTGGCAGCGCCAGCAACACCAGCAACGCCAGCACCTGCATCGCATTCGCCCAGCCCAAAGCGACCAGCAGCGCACCGGCGATGGGTGCCATGACGAACTGGCCAAACGACCCGCCCGCATTCACGATGCCGGTCGCCATACCGCGTTTGTCGGCCGGTATCAGGCGGGTGGTGGCGGCCATCAGCACAGCCGGGCCGGCCATGCCGGCACCACCGGCCGACAACACGCCGATGGCAAAAATCAAACCGGCGGTACTGGTCATCCAGGGGGTAATGAAGGTGCCCAGTGTCACCAGCAGCACACCGGCCAAAAGCACCCGCCCGGCGCCGACCTTGTCGGCCATGGCACCCGCAAACGGCTGCGTCAGCCCCCAACACAATTGACCAACCGCGAACGCCAGGCTGATGCTGGTCAAACCCAGTCCGGTGGCGGTGTTGAGCGGGCTCAGAAACAAGCCCATGCTCTGGCGTGTACCCATGGTCAGGGCAAAAGCTCCCGCGGCAGCCAGCAGGACTAGCCAGACGGCAAAGCGCCGCGGCGGGACGCTGGTGGTAATCGGCTCAAACATCGCGTTCTCCTTTTAAGGCGGCTGCCGCCGCGCTCGCCAGCAGGTCCATGCATTCGTCTGCCAGCGTGTGCAGCGCCACCACGCGAGCGGCACCGAGCGCTCGGTTAATGCCGAGTTGCGCCGCTTTCCAGTGCCGCTGCGCCTGGGTGCGTTTGTCGCGCCCGGCTTGCGTGCTGGTGATGCAGCGGCTACGCGCGTCGGTCCCGCCGCCAAGCTCGACCCATCCGGCGCCAATCAGGGGCCGCAGGTTGCGTGTGAGCGTCGAGGGCTGCATCTTCATGGCGCGCGCCAATTCACCCGGGCGAACCGGTTCGAGTTTGACCACGTGCGACAGCAGGGAATATTGCGTGGTCTTCAGCCCAGCCTTTGCCAGTTCCGCGTCATAGTGCTGGTCAAAGCGCCGCATCAACTGGCGCAAGCGCAAATTGCTGCAGCCCTGAGGAATCGCGTCATGCACTCGCGCCGGCGCTGCCGAGCGGGATTCTGGAGGTATGGCGGTTTTCATGGTTCAATTGTAGCTACAATCTTTGTATATGCAACACTTGAAGCAGGAAAATCATGAAAACCCAACCGACTGACGGCGTGCCACCGAACCAAATCGATGCCTGGATGGCGCAGGAACAACGTACCACCGCGATACGCGACGCGGGCGTGGGCTGCGGTGTTGCCAGCCCCGATCAGGTGGCAGGCAAGACCGGACTGGCAATCATGCAGGCCATGTTGCGCGGCGAGCTTCCCTACCCGCCAATCTCCAGGACGCTGGACTTTATGCTGGTCGAAGTCGGCCCCGGTCGCGCGGTGTTCCAGGGCACGCCCCAACTCGCCCACTACAACCCGCTGGGTAGCGTACATGGCGGCTGGTTCGCCACGCTGCTCGACTCGGCGCTGGGCTGCGCCATTCATACCATGATGCCGGCCGGGCGCGGCTACACCACGGCCGAGCTGAGCGTAAACCTGGTGCGCGCCATAACTACCAAGGTGCCGCGGCTGCGCGCCGAAGGCGAGGTAATCCACTGCGGGCGCCAACTGGCCACGGCGCAAGCACGGCTAGTTGGACCGGACGGCAGCTTGTATGCCCACGGCACTACCACCTGCCTGGTGTTCGAGCTGGCGCGGCCACCGAAGCCCTGACAAATCGGGCATGATGCGCTTGCAAGCTGTTCACTATCTACCGAGGAGCCGTGATGCGCAAACTGTATGCGGGACTCACCTTGTTGCTCTGCCTGATGGGCCCTGGTTTCATTGCCGTCGCTCACGCGGCGGTGTCGGTCTCCGACGCACGGGCGGCGCAATTGGTGGTACGGGCACAGCTCGATGCATTCGCAGCCGACGACGCCGAGCGTGCCTTTTCATTCGCCGCACCTTCTATCCGCGAAATGTTTGGCACACCGGAGCAGTTCATGCGGATGGTGCGCTCCAGTTATCCAGTGGTGTACCGGCCGGCATCCGTCACTTTCCTAAAACCCAAGCCGGACGAAAAGTTGCTGGTGCAGCCGGTCCACATGACCGACGGGCGCGGCGGGTCGTGGCTGGCCATCTATCGCTTGCAGCGCCAGAAAGACAAGTCATGGCGTATTGCCGGCTGCGTTCTGGTGGCCGCCAACGGACAGGCGATTTGAGGCCGCGCCGGAGCGCCCGCTACAAGCTTCCAGCCAACAACCTACTTCACCCCATTTATGCGACTGCTCCACACCATGCTGCGCGTTGGCAACCTGCAACGCTCGATCGATTTCTACACCCGCGTGCTGGGCATGCAACTGCTGCGCACCTCGGACAACCCGGAATACAAATACACGCTAGCGTTTGTCGGTTACGGCTCCAACCCGGACCATGCCGAGCTGGAACTGACCTACAACTACGGCACCGACAGTTACGACATGGGCAGCGCCTATGGCCATATCGCGCTCGGTGTGCCAGACGCTTATGCCGCCTGTGAAAAAATCCGTGCCATTGGCGGCAATGTCACGCGGGAAGCCGGGCCAGTCAAGGGCGGCACGACCGTGATCGCCTTCGTCACCGACCCGGACGGGTACAAGATCGAGTTGATCCAGCGCTGATACCAGCCAGAGTACTTATGTTGGGTACCAGCATCGACAGGCGCGGCGCGCTGCTGGTGTTAGGCTCTGCCGCGGTATGGAGCTTTGGCGGCGCCATCGCACGCTTTTTGAGCGTCACCGATAGTTGGACGGTAATCTTCTGGCGCTCCATCTGTGCCGCTGTTTTCCTGCTGGGTTACATGCTCAATCGTGAAGGCTGGCGCGGCACGAAGGCGCTTTTTGCTTCGATGGGGTTGCCCGGCGTCGGTGTTGCGCTGTGTTTCGCCACCGCGTCAACTGCGTTTGTGGTGGCGCTGGCCTACACCACGGTCGCCAACATTTTGCTGATGCAAGCCGGCGCGCCACTGTTCGCCGCGCTGATGGCTTTTGTATTGTTTCGTGAGCGGGTTACTGGTGCCACCTGGCTGGCCATCGCGGCCGTGATGGCCGGTGTGGCGATCATGGTGTCCGACTCGATTGCCGGTAGCGTGTCGCCCGCCGGTGACGGATTGGCGCTGCTGATTTCAGTCGCTTTTGCCGGCGCCACCGTTCTGACCCGACGGCATGCCAACGTGCGCATGATGCCGGCGGTTTTCCTGGGCGCCGTGATGGCGGCCACCGTGGCCGGCGCCCTCACCAGTGGCCTGCGCGTCAGTGCGGCCGATGCAGGGCTGCTGTTTGTTTTTGGCGCGCTCAACCTCGCTCTGGGCATGGTGCTGTTTGTCACCGGCGTGCGACTGTTGCCAGCCGCCCTGGCAGCACTGATAGGAACCGCCGAGCCGGTGCTGGGGCCACTCTGGGTCTGGCTGGTGCATGCAGAAGTTCCCACCGCCAGAACCCTGATTGGCGGGGGCGTGGTTATCCTGGCGCTGCTGTTGCACCTGGGCTGGCAGTTCCGCCAACCGCAACAGGTCACCAATGTGCCGTTGGCCGACTGAGCGCAAAAAATTCGCCTCGGTTATTTGGTTTCGCGCGGACCGACATCGAGCGAACTGATCGTGCCGCCGTCGTGAACCACTAGAAGCAACTCAATGTAGTTCGGCGCCGAGCGTTGATAAGTGTCGATCATTTTCAGCCTGGGCACAGATGCTCGACCACGGCGGACAACGAAGCCCGAATTGTGTGCTGGGTCCGCTTTTTGCCCCAGATTCAATCGCCGGTCAGGTTCTCCGGAATACGCAAAAACTACCGAATGGAGTTGATGCGGCACCAAGGGTCTTCTACCGAAAGCCTGGGCCTGTTGGCTGGAAACAACGATCAAGCGCGGACTTAGCAATCGTCAATGGATCCTAAAAAGACTATTAATCCGAAAAAATTCAATTAATAGCCCTAATTTGAATTTATTTCAAGTCTCATATGACATTTTGATGACTTATCAATATTAAATACGCTCTTTAATAGCCATATTTCTAAATAATGGCCCCTTCAAGGGCTTTAATGAAACTCATATGGTCAACAACGCAACCATCGTCGAACTCCAGGCCAGTTTGGGCGAGCGCTTGAAGGCTCTTCGGCTCGACAAGAACATCGATCAAAAAACCTTGGCCGAACGCGCCGGCATCAGCCTGCGGGCAGTCAAGAATCTGGAGGGGGGACTGGGCTCGACGCTGAAGTCCCTGGTCGCGGTTTTGCGGGCACTGGACCACGACCAATGGCTCCAGACCATCGCGCCAATTGCCACCATCAATCCGCTGACCTTGACCCGAACCGCGGCACCCCGGCAACGCGCGCGCCGCAAAAACACGGGGTCCAACAACAATGGCATCTAAGGCGAAACCAGCGCCCTACAAACATGTAGATCGCGTGGAAGTCCATCTGTGGGGACAGTTGATCGGTGTGGTCGCGCTGGACCCGAGTTTCGGCTTTTACGCGTTCCGCTACACACCGCAGTTCCAGGCCAGCGGCACAGACCCTTCGCCATTGCATATGTCCGCGTCCGAAGACCGGACTTTCCTGTTCACGGAGTTGCCGGTCGAGACCTACAAGCGTTTACCTGCGATGCTCAGCGACGCGTTGCCCGACGACTTCGGCAACGCACTCATCAATCGTTACATGGCCGACCGTGGCATTTCGGCCGCGCAAGTGACAGCTTTGGACCGCCTGGCCTATATGGGCAACCGCGCCATGGGCGCACTCACCTTCAAACCGGCCAGGGGACCTGCGACAAGAAGGCCGACGATGGTTGAAATGGGCAAGCTGGTGACCGAAGCGCGCAAGGCAGTCAGAGGAATGATCGACAGCGACGACCACGCCAATGCGGCACTGCGCAACATCATCGAAGTAGGCACCTCGGCCGGCGGCGCACGGGCCAAGGCCGTCATTGCCTGGAATCCGCGGACTGACGAAATCAAAGCCGGCCAGTTGGAGGCCCCGCCCGGATTCGAGTATTGGTTGTTGAAGTTTGACGGCATGGGTCTGGACAGCGAACTTGGCACCTCGCAGGACTACGGCCGCACCGAATACGCCTACTACCTGATGGCACGCAGCGCCGGAATCGACATGATGCCGTGCCGCCTGCTGCAGGAGAACGGCCGATCCCACTTCATGACCAGGCGGTTTGACCGGGGTGCCGGTGGCGCGCGGCACCATTTGCAAACGCTTTGCGCCATGAGCCACCTGGACTACAAGAGAAAAGGTGCCAACGCCTATTCGCAACTCTTTGGTACGTTGCGTGAACTCGGCCTGCCCTATGAGGCCAGGGAGGAGGTTTTTCGGCGCATGGTGTTCAACGTGATGGGCCGCAACTGTGACGATCACACCAAGAACTTTTCGTTCCGCCTTCGACAGGGTCAACGGTGGGAATTGGCACCAGCCTATGACGTGACCTTCGCGCACAACCCGCTGGGCGAGTGGACCAACCAACATCTGATGTCCGTGAATGGCAAGTTCAGGGATATCGGCGAGGATGACCTTCTGGCCGAAGCCGAGAGATTTGCGATTGGTACCGCCAGTCGGGTCATCGACCAGGTCAGGGCGGCGATCAGGCAATGGCCATCGTTTTGGAAACAAGCAGGTATCTCAACGAAACAAGGGCAAGTTATCGAAGCGCAATTCCTGCTGGTTCGCGAGAAACAGTAACCAGCGACAACCTCGGGTGCGTCAATCAGAAACTGTGTTGTTGCGGGTTGTTGTCCGTCCAGTACATACATCTACCCGGTCAGAAATCGGTCTCGCCAGTGGCATTCAGTGGCTGCGCAATTTCTCCTGCAACCAGACCTTGATCAGCGATTGGTAGGGGACGTCGCGTGCATTGGCGGCGATCTTGGTGGAGTCCAGCAAGTGCTGGGGCAAGCGAAGAGAAATTGTCTTGGTCGTGGGTTTCAAGTTCGGCAGCCTGACCTTCCTGGCCTTTGACCAGTCAAGGTGCTGGGTCGAGTCATGCGATTCCCAGTACGCGCGCTCCTGCGCCCAATTGGCGAACTTCGGGATCGCTTTAGTCTGCTTGTTCATAAATGGCCCGCTCCTTTCTGTGCATGCCCCTGGCAGAAATCACCCGAATCAAAGACGCCGACTGGCGCACGGTAAACGTGATGTGCAGCGCTCGCCCCTCGTCCGTTTTGTCAGCGAAGCATCGGGCCTTGCCGAAGAAATCATGGATACCCGAAATACCCGCTAGTTCCTCGGGCGAGACAGTCGAAAATCCCATCGTCCAATCGTCGAAAGACCGCTTGGTAATTGGCTCGCTGATGATTCTTGTGACCCGGTCGTGTCATTTGTCCAGCTCAATCCTGGCATACAGCGCCTCAACAACGTCTGGCGGGCCCTCCAGAACCTGGAAAAAAGTGCCATCGGCATACACCAGCATGCCGGTCAGCCCAAGTCGCTCATTATTTTCGCGCGCCGCCTGCAGCAGTTCTTCAATGTCGGGGATGTCAAAGCTGCGCGTGGCCGCGCTCCTGCGGCGCTCTTGCACCTTGCACACAACCAGATCCTTGATCACCGGCAAGTTGCGGAGCGGTGCAACCTCGATATGCCCATGTCGTTCGAGTTCTTTACGGAGAGAGGTG
>JANNGR010000458.1:0-23257 GCA_031403955.1 Betaproteobacteria bacterium | reverse complement strand
ACTCTTCCAGAGGTGAAACCGATTCCTTGTGCCGCAGCAGGCTCTTGGGCGAGAAAATCACCAGCGGTTTGCGGTACGGACGCACCATCTGCCGGCGCAGCAGGTAACCACAGGGACATGGATTCATCGCCCCGATAAGCTGGAAGCGCGCCGGGAACTCGCAGCGGCGCGCGGCGCACGAAATACGTACAGTAGGCCAATGTGCCATAGTTTGCGCGGCTGCTGCGCGAACTGTGGCGCGGCAACCGAACTGCGGCCAAGCCGATGACGACTTGACGACGTGTAATCAACTGTCAATTCCTCGAAACGCGCCAAAGCACCGATCTTAGCCCGGGTAAGTCCATCTGATCGGATCTTGTTTCTCGGCGGGATGCAAGGAAGGTCCACGTATCACCCGTTCAAGGAAATCGGCAGAGGTCGAAGCGGGAAGTGGCAGACATAAGGGTAATTCTCTCTGCGTTTTGGCCACGCGGTGTTTGCGCGCCTGCCAGGCAGCTTCGGAGTGATGGGCGGCAAGGGATCATCTCTAAATAGTGCGGGTCGATCCTGCAGATGACCGCGAAGCCTGAGAGGCGCCGCATTGGTTGGAGGCAAGCCCGCGCACGTCGCGTCACCTCTTGCGTGTACAACCAATGACCGCAAACGCAACGCAAATGCACTACACTTGGGTGGTGAAAACGGCCACCTTTCCTTCCATACGTGTGCGGCCCGAACTCCGGTCTGAAGTCGAGGCCGTATTGAATGATGACGAGACCTTGTCGGAGTTCGTCGAATCCTCCGTGATCGAGAGCGTGCGGCGCCGGCGCAACCAGGCAGAGTTTCTTGTCCGGGGCATTGCGTCGTTGGAGAGTGCCAAACTCGCTGACAACTATGTTGACTCCGACGCCGTTATCGAGAGGCTGGAGCGCAAACTGACCGCCGCCAAGGCCGACCAATCCAAAGTCAAAGCCCGAAGGTCACGGTGAGTTTTCGGGTAAGACTGACGCGGGAAGCGGCCGAAGACCTGGAGCGTTTGTTCGACTTCGTGCTTGACCGTGAACTGCAGCGCAACGACGGCGATGTTGACTTGGCCGAACGGGCGCTGGATGCGATAAAGGATGGCATCTCGAGCCTGCGCAGATCACCCTTCACATGCCGCAAAACGGGTCCCAGTCCCTTCCTGCGCGAGTTGGTCATTCCATTTGGTCGTTCTGGTTATGTCGCGCTGTTCGAGATTGTCGACAATGAAAACGTTGTGGTCGCCGCTGTTCGACACCAACTTGAGGATGATTACCACTAGATTCCGCCATCACAGAGGCGCGTATGAAAGCGGGTTAGGAATGAAAATCGAAGAGATGGGATCACCGCATCCCGTAAGCGCTTTCAATCCACGTAAACCCTCACGTACCATCACCTTTCCCGCCAGGTTCACCACCAAAAAGTCCTATCCCAGGAGAGTGATTTCCGGTGCGCCGGGCGCTCCACACGCAGCTTCACCGCGGTGAGTCTGAAGCGCTGGTTTGCCACCTGACCAATTGATGCGCTGATCGACCTCGTAGTCGACCTCGTAGTCGGGTGCTGGTGGTGCTGCTAGGCGCCAGTCCGGCTCGACTTCGACACCCTCGCCCATGCTGGCACCGAGACCCGGTGGCGCGGGCTGCAACGATTGGATGGCATGACTGAGGGTTGGCGCTTGGCCAATGATCCATGATTGCAGCAGGCGCTGGCGGCGCAGGCGTAGCACCGCGGCCCGCCGGTCAATGCCCCGGCCGCCGTGCCATGCCGCCTGGACGGGCCCGATCTGGGCCCGATTCGATTCACGACCACTCTTCTCAGAGGGTTGCGCAGTGAAGGATCAGGGCCGGGGCCGGCGCAAGCGCGACGGCCAAGTCTCAGGAGTCTCTGCAATCGTTCCGCTTAGGCGACGCTCGAGAATTTCGTTTCCCCGAAGCGTTGTGGCTCGCTTCAAGATCTGCGCTGCGCTCGAAATCAGCCCCACGCTTTCCAGCCCAAATAAGAACTCTGACGTTGACGCCACCAAGACCTCATCCGGTAATCGGACCAGAAAGTTCTGCTTCCTGACCCCGCTGTCTTCGAAGATCAAGATGGCGCCGTGGTCCTTGCCCTCTAACTCCTTGCTAAGAATTTCAGCAGCCGCCCGTTCTCCGCGATTGTTCGTCTTGGTCGCAGGGTTGGTGGCCAGCAAGATTTGGTATTCCTCGAATTCCACGGTGCTTGCAACACGCACCGCTGTACCTTCGTGCAACCGGATCCAGTCGGCCACTTCTTGAGCGCCGGGCTTGCTCGAGTCTCGAATGACTTCAAACCGTACCATGTCTGGCACGATGACGGGTAATTTGGGCAACAGAAGAGAATCCAGCGACTGTGCCACGGCGAGCGTAATCAATGGCCCGGAATCCGTGACGATAAGCGAGAAGTGTTTCATCGTGCTGCCCGCTTCAAGACGGCATTGAAGAGGCTGAGTTGTTCGGGGCGCTTCTCAGCGCAGACGAGTGGCAGCTCCAGGTTCTGCTTTGCGAGTTCGAGCAAAACATCCCCAAACGAGGCGTCCGTCTCATCTGCGATCTGTCGCCAAGTCACCTTTCCCGCGGCGTATTGAGCAACCAAGGTCGCCAGTCGATCAGCGGCATAGGCCGGCTTTTGTGTTGGTGGCGCAGAAATAACCGCGACCAAACGGCCATTGCGGGTGATCTCGACAGGTCCTTCACTAATCAGCGAATTCAGAACTTCGCCAAGGCTGCCCTTGGCTTCGGAAGACGTGATGGTACGGGTGTGCTTCATCAGTCAATCATAGTCAATTTGTCCAATTTGTCCAATTTGTACAACACGGACAAGTTGATGTGTCGGGAGTAAATGGGTTGTCCGGTTCTTAGCAAGTAATCTGTCCGGTTTGTGGGGCGTGATTACGTAGATAAACCAACAACATTTGCCTTCGTAAGCTGCAAGCCATGCAGCAGGCGCTGGCTGTGCAGGCGTAGCACCGCGGCCCGCCCGTCAATGCCCCGGGCGCAGCGCCATGCGGTACTGCATCGCCTCCGCCACGTGGTTTACCTGGGTGCTGCGTGCGCCAGCCAGATCGGCGATGGTGCGCGCCACCTTCAGCGCGCGGTGGGTGCCGCGGGCCGACCAGCCCAGCCGCGTGGCGGCCACATTCAGGAATTTTGCCGCTGCGTCGTCGAGTTGCAGGTGGTGGTCGATCTCTTTGCCCTGCAAGGCATGGTTGGCTTTGCCCTGGCGTTCGACCGCACGCTGGCGCGCGCCGGTACAACGGGCCCGAATGCTCTCGGTCGATTCGCCGGGCGCGGCCTGCAGCAAGTCGGCACTGGCGATGGCCGGCACGTCAACATGCAGGTCGATGCGGTCCATCAAGGGGCCGCTCAATCTTGACTGGTAACGCGACACCTGGTCGCTGGTGCAGCGGCAGGCTTTGTGCGGAGAGCCGAGGTAACCACAGGGACACGGATTCATCGCCCCGATAAGCTGGAAGCGCGCCGGGAACTCGCAGCGGCGCGCGGCGCGCGAAATCGTGATCGTGCCGGTTTCCAGCGGCTCGCGCAGGGCTTCTAGCGCGGCGCGCGGAAACTCTGGCAGTTCATCCAGAAACAAGACGCCGTGGTGGGCGAGGGAAATTTCACCCGGTCTGGGCGGTGAACCGCCGCCTACCAGGGCCGCCGCGCTGGCGCTGTGGTGCGGGCTGCAGGTGGGCCGAGTGGCCCAGCGCCCGATTGAAAAACGCCCGGCCAGGCTTGCCACTGCCGCGCTCTGCAACGCTTCGTCAACCGTCATCGGCGGCAGCAAGCCGGCAAAGCGGTGTGCCAGCATCGACTTGCCGGAGCCCGGCGGCCCTGAAAGCAAGACGCTGTGACCACCCGCCGCGGCAATCTCCAATGCGCGTTTGGCGCCACTCTGGCCTTTGACATCGGCCAGATCTTCATAGTGGGCAGGCGCTGCCGGTGGCGCCGCGACAACCTGGCTCCAGCCGGGTCCGGCTTGCGGTGGCGTTGCGCTGGCCGCCTGGGGCAGGAAATGACGCACAACATCGAGCAGGTGACGTGCCCGAACCACGTCGGCGCCGGGCACCAGCGCCGCTTCCTCGGCGCTATCGGGGGGCAACACCAGCCGGGTCGACACCCCACGGGAATGTAATGCCAGGCTGATGGCCAGGGCGCCGCGCACGGGACGCAACTCGCCCGACAGCGACAACTCACCCGCGAATTCATGGCCGCTCAGACGTGTGTTGTCGATTTGCCCGCTGGCGGCCAGGATGCCCAGCGCAATCGGCAGATCGAACCGGCCGGAGTCCTTGGGCAAGTCGGCCGGCGCCAGGTTGACGGTAATACGTTTGTTATGCGGGAATTCCAGCCCTGAGTTCTGAATTGCCGAACGCACCCGCTCGCGGGCTTCCTTGACCTCTACGTCGGCCAGGCCCACCAATGTGAAACTGGGCAAGCCATTGGCCAGATGCACCTCGACCGTCACCGCCGCCGCCTCCAGACCCAGCAGCGCGCGGCTTTGCACCAAAGACAAGCTCATCGTGGCTGTTCCTCGATTTGGTGCGCCGTCATGGGCGTCAGAAATATCTCCGCGCACCATAGCGGTGCTAACTGGATGTTCATACAGCCATCTTAACGCGCGCCGCGCCAATCGGTGCACACCGCGCGGGTCTGGATTGCAGATGGTTGATAAATTGCATGGCACGCTATGTGCGTTAACCGTCTGTCAATAACTGAAGTGGAGATCAAGATGCAATTCAAGTCACTGCCGATTCTGTGTATCGCCCTAACTGCAAGCGGCGCGTTCGCGCAAGCCAAGGCGCCGGAGCCCGACTACACGCTAGCGTTCAATGTGGGCGTCTTCTCCGACTACCGTTTCCGGGGTTTGACACAGACGCGTTTCGATCCGGCCTTGCAGGCTGGGGTCGACTTCGCGCACAAGAGCGGCTTCTACCTGGGCACTTGGGCCTCCTCGATCAAGTGGATCAAAGACATTCCGGGCGGTAATGCCGACGCCGAAATCGACATCTATGGCGGTTACAAAGGTGCAATCGGAGATGTTGGGTACGACGTCGGTGTTTTGCGTTACCTGTACCCGAGCGCCAACCTGCCAGTCAGCCCCTTCACGACGGAACTGTATGGGGCGCTCACGTTTGGTCCGGTCACAGCCAAATACTCACACAGTGTCACCAATACCTTCGGTTTTGCCGACAGCAAGAACAGCGGCTACCTAGACGTTAGCGCCACGTTCGATCTCGGTAGCGGCTGGAGTCTGGTGCCGCATATCGGTCACCAAAGGATCACTGGCAGTGGCCTTGGCGCTTACACCAAGGGCGCACCGTCTTACACCGACTATGCGTTGACGCTGAACAAGGACTTCGGCAATGGCCTGGTTGGAAGTTTGGCCGCCATTGGCACCAATGCCAGCAAGACGCTATATGTGACGCCGTCGGGCCGCTTTTGGGGCCGGGACACGGTGGTACTCGGCCTGAAATACAACTTCTGAACGGAGGCAGTCATGAAACTGGTAGCAGCGGTTATCAAACCATTCAAGCTCGACGAGGTGCGCGAAGCCCTCTCGGCGATCGGGGTGCAGGGCATTACGGTCACCGAAGTCAAGGGATTCGGGCGCCAGAAAGGCCACACCGAGTTGTATCGCGGCGCGGAGTACGTGGTCGATTTCTTGCCCAAAGTCAAGATCGAGGCTGCCGTGCCGGACGACCTGGTGGACCGGGTCATCGAAGCCATCGAATCGGCCGCGCGCACCGGCAAGATCGGTGACGGCAAGGTTTTTGTATACGACCTGGAACAAGTCGTGCGTATCCGCACCGGCGAAACCGGAAAGGAAGCTCTGTGAAGAAATTATTCGTATCCCTGGCTCTGGGCCTGGGCCTTCTGTTTGGCGCAACTGCCGCCATCGCCCAGACCGCGGCCGCGGTGCCGGCCGCTTCGGCGGCATCGGAGGTAAAAGCGGCTGAACCCGCGGCGCCTGCCGCCGCCGTAGCCGCTGCGCCGGCACCCGCCGCCGCGGCTTCGGCGTCGGCCGCGCCGGCGCCGATACCGAACAAAGGCGACGTGGCGTGGATGATCGTGGCGACAGCTTTCGTCATCATGATGTCGCTTCCCGGCCTGGCGCTGTTTTATGGTGGCCTGGTGCGCAGCAAGAACATGTTGTCGGTGCTGATGCAGATCTTCGTGACATTTTCGATGGTTGTGGTGTTGTGGTGCATCTACGGCTACAGCCTGGCCTTTACCGAAGGCAACCAGTTCGTCGGTGGGCTCGACCGGCTGTTCATGAAGGGTCTGTTCGACCCGATGAAAAGCGAGTTTGCAAATGCCGCTACTTTCAGCAAGGGCGTGGTGATTCCCGAGTTGTTGTTCATGGCATTCCAGGCCACCTTTGCGGCCATCACCTGCTGCCTGATCGTGGGTGCCTTCGCGGAGCGCATCAAGTTCTCGGCCATGTTGCTGTTCATGGCGTTGTGGTTCACCTTCAGTTATGCGCCGATCGCCCACATGGTGTGGTTCTGGATGGGACCGGACGCCTACGCTTCCAAGGAAGTGGTGGACGGGCTGAATGCCAAGGCGGGTCTGATCTGGCAGTGGGGCGCGCTGGACTTCGCTGGCGGCACCGTGGTGCACATCAACGCCGCCATGGCCGGTCTGGTGGGCGCGTTCATGATCGGCAAACGCACCGGTTACGGCAAGGAAGCGATGGCCCCGCACAGCCTGACGCTGACCATGGTCGGTGCTTCCATGTTGTGGGTCGGCTGGTTCGGCTTCAATGCCGGCTCGGCGCTGGAAGCCAACGGTACCGCTGTATTGGCGTTCATGAACACCTTCTCGGCAACCGCGGCGGCCGTGCTGGCCTGGTGTATCGGTGAAGCGCTGATGAAGGGCAAGGCCTCGATGTTGGGCGCGGCGTCCGGTGCCGTGGCTGGTCTGGTGGCAATCACGCCGGCCTGCGGCAACGTCGGTCTGATGGGTGCCATCGTGATCGGCTTTGTGGCTGGTTTTGCATGCCTGTGGGGAGTCAACGGTCTGAAGAAGATGCTCGGCGCCGATGACTCGCTGGACGTGTTTGGCGTGCATGGTGTTGGCGGAATCGTTGGCGCCTTGCTGACCGGCGTCTTCAACAATCAGGCGCTCGGAGGTCCCGGACTGGTGGGTGACTGGGTAACTGTCACCGTGACGTCGGTGTCGGTTGCCGACCAGGTCTGGATCCAGCTAAAGGCAGTGTTGTTGACAATCGTCTGGTCGGGTGTGGTTTCGCTGGTTGCCTACAAGGTGGTGGACCTGGTGATTGGCTTGCGCGTCAGCGAAGAAGACGAACGTGAAGGCCTGGACATAACGTCGCACGGCGAAACGGCCTACAACCGTTAAGGGTTCAGGTTGGCAGCGACGCCCATCGGCGCCGCTGCCAGTAACCGGTCCGCGCCAGCCAAGGCTTGCGCGGACCGATTTTTTTGGCGCGCTCACAACAGCATGCACAATGCGTTGATGGAGAACCCGCAACATGAGCGCAGCGATAAACCTGGTCTGTGGTGACATGCGGTGCGACCTGGTGCCGGAACTCGGCGCGGCCGTTGCGGGCTTGTGGTTGGGCGACGTTGCGGTGTTGCGCTCGACAGCTGGGCAGGAGCTGAAATCGGTGCGTGAGGCAGGCAGTTATCCGCTGGTGCCATTTTCAAACCGGATCGGCCACGCCACGCTGCAGTGGAACGGTACCAGTCACCCGCTGGTGCAAAATTTTCAGCCGGAACCACATGCGATTCACGGTGTTGGCTGGCAGCGGCCCTGGGTCGTGCTGGAGGCGGACGCGCAGTTTGCGCTGTTGTCATTCGAACATCGCCCCGACCCGGCCTGGCCATTTGCTTTTGACAGCTCACAAGCGTTTCGGCTTGGCACCAATGCGTTGGAACTCACGCTCAGCGTCACCAACCAGTCGCCGCAGGCGGCGCCATTCGGATTGGGCTGGCACCCGTATTTCGCCAAGCGCGCGCGCAGCCGCATCGCGTTCGACGCCACCGGGCGCTGGGAGATGGGTGCCGACCAGTTGCCCACCCATTGCGTCGCGTCGCGTGGGCTGGACGTGGACTGCGCGGCGCTGGACGTGGACCATTGTTTCGACGGCTGGAGCGGCGTGCTGCATCTGCGCGACGAGTTGTTGCATACCCGGGTCAGCTCCAATTTGCATCGGCTGGTGGTGTTTACCAACGACCGGCGCGACTTTATCGCCATCGAGCCGGTCAGCCATGTCAACAACGCCGTTAACCTGGCCCAGACCACACAAACCGAAGCGCGGGAACTTGGCGTGTCGGTGCTGCAACCGGGCGAGTCGATGACGGCGCAGATGCGCATCGAAGTCGAAAGGATCCAATGAACTGGCAAGTCGTCACCCACGATCCGAGCGAGCTGGGTGAGTCGCCGTTCTGGCATCCGGCTGAGCGCCTGCTTTACTGGGTCGACATACCGGCTTGCAAAATCCTGCGTGCCGATATGAGTAGCGCTGGTGTGCAAAGCTGGTCCATGCCGAGCGAACCGGGCTGTATCGCTCCGGCGGCCGGCGGGGGCTTGGTTATTGCGCTGCGCGACGGCATTTACCGCGCCCGTGCCTGGGGTGGCGATTTGCGATTGTTGCGGCGTTTCGCGCATGACACCAGCACCACCCGCTTCAACGACGGCAAGGCCGATTCACTGGGTCGCTTTTGGGCCGGCACGATGTTTGAACCGCGCACTGCTGCCTCGGCCGAACTGTTTGCGCTGGACTGCCGCGACGGGCGCGACCCCGAGGTGCAGCGTATGGCGGGTGACGCAATCATCGCCAATGGTCTGGCCTGGTCGCCCGACAACAAGACCATCTACTGGTCCGATACGCCGAACCATATCATCCGGGCCTGGGACTGGGATGCGCAGCGCAACACCATGCGCCAGGTGCGCGCATTCCAACAGTTTGCGATCAAGCCGGATGCCTGGCAGCCCGGCATGCCTGGGTACGGCGGGCGGCCCGATGGCGCGGCCGTCGACGCGCTCGGCAACTATTACAGCGCGATGTTCGAAGGCCAACGCCTGCTCAAGTTCTCGCCCAGCGGTGTGTTGCTGGCCGAGATTCCCACCCCCACCCAGTGCCCCACCATGCCGTGTTTCGGCGGCGATGACTTGCAGACTTTGTACATCACCACCGCGCGCCACAACCGGCCGCAATCGGAACTGGCGCAAATGCCGCAATCGGGTTGCGTTTTTTCCATGCGCGTCGATGTGCCGGGATTGCCAGTCAACTTCTTTCGCGATTGAACCTGAGCATGGGCTGGACCCGCCCTGACGGCGCGCCCAGGATAATTTTTCGAACAGCGCGCGTTCAGAAAATTCAATCCGGCGCTGGCGTGCGCGGCTACCATGCAGGCCATGAACAACAATCTCTCCGATCTGGTGGACCGCATTCGGAGCGCAGCCGGCAGCGCGACGCCGCTGTGTATTCGCGGTGGCGGCAGCAAGGACTTTTATGGTCAGACCTTGCAGGGCGAGATTCTGGATACCCGCGCGTTGCGTGGCATCGTCAGTTACGAGCCCAGCGAACTGGTTGTAACGGCGCGTGCCGGCACACCTCTTGCGGAACTGGAAGGCGTGCTGGCGCAACAGGGCCAGCTGTTGGCGTTCGAGCCGCCACACTTCGGCGTCGGCGCGACGGTGGGCGGAATGGTCGCGGCCGGATTGTCCGGCCCCGCGCGCTCCAGCGCCGGTGCGGTGCGCGACTACCTGTTGGGCGTGCAAATGGTCAACGGCAATGCCGAGTTGCTGACCTTCGGCGGGCAGGTAATAAAAAACGTGGCGGGGTATGACGTGTCGCGTCTGCTGGCCGGATCCATGGGCACGCTGGGCATGATCACCGAGGTTTCCCTAAAAGTACTGCCGCAGGCCACGGCCCAGGCGACGTTGCGGTTTCGACTCGACCAGGCGGCCGCGCTGCGCCAACTCAATACCTGGGCCGGCAAGCCACTGCCGATCAACGCCAGTTGCTGGCTTGAGGACCAGGGAGCCGGCCACTTGCTGGTGCGCTTGCGTGGCGCCAAGGCGGCAGTCGACGCTGCCTGCCTGAGCATGGGCGGTGACTTTCAGCACGAGACCGCGGCGGCGCGGCAATGGCTTGCATTACGTGAGCAGACGTTGCCGTTTTTTGCATTGCAGGCCAACCAATGCCTGTGGCGACTGAGCGTGCCAGACACGACGGCGGCGCTGCCGCTGGACTTCGCGGCGCCTGGCGTTTTGGTCGAGTGGGGTGGCGCGTTGCGCTGGGTCAAAGCGCCCGCCAATGTGGCCGCGCAGTTGCGCGCGGCGGTCAACGCTGTCGGCGGGACGGCGACCCTGTTTCGTTTCCCGGCCGATACAACCGCGCGCCAGCCGGCGGTGTTTCACGACTTGCCCGGCGCGCTCGATGGTATCCATCGGGAGCTGAAAAAGCAGTTCGATCCGGCCGGCATCTTCAACCGTGGGCGAATGTACACCGATTTCTGAAACAGCATGCAAACCAATCTCGCCCCCGAATACAAGCACACCGCTGACGGCATGGCTGCCGAGGCAATACTGCGCAAATGCGTGCATTGCGGGTTTTGCACCGCTACCTGTCCCACCTACCAGTTGCTGGGCGACGAACTCGACGGGCCGCGCGGGCGCATCTACCTGATGAAGCAGGTGCTGGAGGGCGAATTGCCGACGCGCAAGACCCAGTTGCACCTGGACCGTTGCCTGACCTGCCGCAACTGCGAAACCACCTGTCCAAGCGGGGTGGACTACGGCCACCTGGTGGATATCGGGCGCAAGCTGGTGGACGCCAAAGTGCCGCGCCCGCTGGCGGAACGGGCCTTGCGCTGGGCCCTAAAGGAGGGTCTGCCGTCGCCGCTGTTTGGCCCCGCCTTGCAGTTGGGTCAGGCGCTGCGCCCACTGTTGCCCGCCGCGCTGAAGAACAAGCTGCCGCCGCGGCAACCCGCCGGGATATTGCCGAAGCGCCAGCATGCCCGCAAGGTACTGATGTTGGCCGGTTGTGTGCAACCAGCCATGTCGCCCAACATCAACCGCGCCACCATACGCGTGCTCGACGCCGCCGGCATCCAGACGCTGGTGGCCGCTGGCGCAGGATGTTGCGGCGCGCTCAGGTTTCACATGAACGACCAGCAGGGTGGAAAAGCCGACATGCGCGCCAACATCGACGCCTGGTGGCCATTGATCCAGGGTGATGGTGGCGAGGCAATAGGCGCCGCTGTTGAAACCATCGTCATGAATGCCTCGGGTTGCGGCGTGACGGTAAAGGAGTACGGCCATATCCTGCGCGATGATCCGCTGTATGCCGCCAAAGCGGCGCGCGTCAGCGCCATGACGCGCGACCTGAGCGAAATGTTGCCCGAGCTGGTCGAAAATCTGCGCGGCAAACTCGATGCCGCGCGTAGCACGTCCGGCCCGGGGCCGGTGGCGTTTCACCCGCCGTGCACGCTGCAACACGGGCAGCAACTGCGTGGCGGTGTTGAAAAACATCTGAATGCGCTTGGTTTCGACGTCACGGTTTCCAACAATGAGTCGCATCTGTGCTGCGGCTCGGCCGGAACCTATTCGGTCCTGAACCCGGAAATTGCGTATCAGTTGCGGGACCGCAAACTCGGTCATCTGGCCGAGCTGCAGCCTTCCATGATTGTGTCTGCCAACATTGGTTGCATCAGCCATTTGCAGAGTGGCACCGCAACGCCCGTCAGGCACTGGGTAGAGCTGCTCGACCAGGCGCTGGCTTGATCAGGCGGGCGCAGGCCAGGAGGCGTTGAAATTGGAATCTGACCCCCATTTTTCCATTTTTCATTAGCGCGCAGTTGCCGGCCATCGGCGCTGGAGCGGTAAGCACCGATCGGCAAACGCTCGAAAAGAGTCGAAATATCAGGGCTCAACATGGTTCGCGCGGTGCGCGCCACAGGATTCTAAGCACGCGTCTGCCGCAGCTAAAACTCGAGCCGTGGCGCCAGCTCAGCCGCCTCGACGCATGAGGCGCCCTTCAGGCTGCCAGCGCGGCTTCAATATCGGCGGCCAGGCTTTGCGGCGTGTCGGTGGGCGCATAACGTTTGATCACCGCACCGTCCTTGCCAATCAGAAACTTGGTGAAGTTCCATTTGATCGCCTTGCTTCCAAGCACGCCTGGCGCTTTTGCCGCCAGCCATTGGTACAGCGGCGCGGCCTGCGCGCCATTGACATCGATTTTGGACATCATCGGGAAACTCACGCCGTAATTGAGCTGACAGAATTCGGCGATTTCACTATTGCTGCCCGAGTCCTGCGCCCCAAACTGGTTACACGGGAAACCCAGCACCACCAGGCCGGCCGCACCATAAGTTTGGTGCAACTCTTCCAGCCCGGCAAATTGCGGCGTGAAGCCGCAGGCGCTGGCGGTGTTGACGATCAGCATGGCCTTGCCCTTGAACTTTTTCAGGGCGACCGGTTTGCCGCTGATTTGCAGGGCCGAGAAGTCATAGACGCTGGGCATGGAGGTTCCTCACAATCGGGTCAACGCACAATTCACGATCCCACCTTAACAGCAAATGCCCCCCGGCGCCGGCGCCGGTCACCTGCGATACTTGGCGCCCATGACGTCGCTGACAGACCGCGCCAGCACCTGGCTGCGCGCAACTACCACTGCCAGCAATCTGGTCGCGGATGAGGCGATGATGGGAAACCTGCGCCGGCTGCGCTGGCTGGTGTTGGTAATCATTCCGCTGGCGCTGATCCATGTGGCGGTTTTCTGGTGGGACGTGAGCGGCGTTACTCCCGCGCAACTGGCCTGGAAAAACGCGATTGGCTGGACGCACCTGTGCATGGCGCTGTGGCTGGTGCTGCTCGGGCTGGCCGCCCACTGGCTCAGCCGCCAGGCCACCCCGAATGTCGGGGCCAGGATGTTGCAGTTCGCGGCACCCCTGGGCTTCATGTTTTTCACTACCGCGCTGGCGGTGATCGACCAATGGGTAACGCCCAACATCAGCCCGTTTCTGCTCGGAAGCGTGTTCACCAGCTTGTTGTTCCTGATGCGGCCGTTGTCCGCGTTGATGGTGTTCCTGGCCGTTTATGTACTGTTCTATTTCGGTCTGGGCATCACGCAACAGGACCCGGTGCAACTGCTGAGCAACCGGGCCAATGGCCTGGCTTCCGTCGTCATGGGCGTCGTGTTGTCGATGGTGCTGTGGCACAAAAACACGGTGTACGTGTTGCTGCAGCGAGAACTCATTAGCCGCAATGCGACCTTGATGCAGCAGCAGCAGGAACTGATCTGGTTGGCTCAACGCGATGCCTTGACCGGGCTGTTCAACCGCGGTGAGTTTTTGCGCCTGGCGGATCTGGAGTTGTTGCGCGCCCAGCGCCACGGCACGGATACCAGCGCCATCATGGTGGATCTGGATTTTTTCAAGAACATAAATGACCGGTACGGCCACCCGGCGGGTGACAGCGTGCTGAAACATGCCGCGGCCTGTCTGCTGGGTGGCGTGCGCGGCACCGACGTGGTGGCGCGTATCGGCGGCGAGGAGTTCATGGTCTTGTTGCCGCAAACCGCGCCGGGCGCGGCATACACACTGGCCGAAAAACTTTTGCGCTCGATGCAGCAGTCGTCGGCGCGTATATCGAGTGAGGTGCAGATCGTGGTCACCGCCAGCTTTGGTGTCGGTACCCTGCCGGGCGGTCACCACGGCAGCGTGGCGTTGCTCTATGCGGCCGCCGACCATGCTCTGTATGAAGCCAAGCGGCTGGGCCGCAACCGGGTTGAAAAAACCGAGCCTGATGCCTCATTGACCCCATCCGACTTTCAGCGCATGCGGCGCCGATAGGCCGGCACCGGCCGCGCGACGTCAGCCGTGCAGGTTGTCGTTGCGCGCAATTTCCAGCAAGTGTTCGACTTCGGCGCGGTGACGGATGCAATTGCGCGCGTGCCAGCGTTTGATCAACCACATCACCGAGGCCACGATCACGCCAAAACCGGTGATCGCGCCAAACGTGTGCACGCCCAACCCGGCGGACAGGCTGTAGGCGGCGCCCAGCGCCAGAATGCAGGCCTGTTCGTTGAAGTTCTGTACCGCGATCGAACGCCCGGCGCCCATCAGGTTGTGTCCGCGGTGCTGTAGCAGCGCGTTCATCGGTACCACCAGGAACCCGCCCAGCGCACCCAGCAGTATCAGGAATGGCGCCGCGATCCAGACGTTTTCAATGAAGATCAGCATGACGATCAGCACGCCCATGCCAATGCCCAGCGTGATCACCCGCGGGCCATCTTCGAGCCGCATGCGCAGCGACGCCACCACCGCACCCACCGCCATGCCGATCGCCACCACGCCTTGCAGGGCCGATGCCTGGGTGACGGAGTAACCCAACGCCGCGGCGGCCCAGGCCAGCACGATGAAACGCAGATTGCCCGCCACGCCCCAAATCAGCGTAGTGGCCGCCAGTGAAATCTGGCCCAGCTTGTCGCGCCACAAACGGGTGTTGCAGGTCCAGAAATCAGGTACCAGGCTGGTGAGGCGTTTTGGCAACGGACGCATTTCAACGCCGGTGTCGGGTATATGGGTGTTGAACCAGGCCGCCAGCAGGTAGACGAAGATCAGTACGCTGATGGCGGCCTCCGGCGGGGTGTCGACACCGGCGTCGATGAACGGGAAATCGACACCCAGCAAAATGCGCGAAAGTACCGGCCCCACCAACTGGCCGCCGAGCAGTACGCCGAGGATGATCGACGCGATCGTCAGGCCTTCAATCCAGCCGTTGGCCTTGACCAGTTGCGAAGCCGGCAACAGTTCGGTCAGGATGCTGTACTTGGCCGGCGAATATGCCGCGGCACCCAGGCCCACGATCGCATAAGACATCAGCGGATGGGTGCCGAACAACATCAGCAGGCAACCCGCCACCTTGATGAAATTGCTGAGCAGCATTACCCGTCCCTTGGGCTGCGAGTCCGCAAACGCGCCGACAAACGGCGCCAGCACCACGTAGAACAACGCGAACATCGGCACCAGGGCTGCCTGTTGCCATTCAGGCGCCTTGGCGCCGCGCAGTAACTGAACCGCCGCTACGAACAACGCATTGTCGGCCAGCGAGCTGAAAAACTGCGCTGACATGATGGTGTAAAACCCGCGCTTCATGCCGTGGTGGTGGTGTCATCAGTTGCGCTGATGGCGGGGGTTTATGAACTGGTCTCCAACGTGCGCCGGTTATATCACGGACCCCCGCTAGCGTTCGCCCGCCCCGGATGCCAGAATTCGCTTGCCCACCGACTCGATCTGCCCACCATGCCGCGTCCCATCCAAGCCACCATTCATACCGAAGCGCTGCGTCACAACCTGGCGCGCACACGGCTGGCCGCGCCGGATGCCAAGGTCTGGGCAGTCGTGAAAGCCAATGCCTATGGGCACGGAATCGCGCGCGTGTTCGATGGGTTGCGGGCCGCCGACGGCTTTGCCGTGCTGGACTTGAACGAGGCGGAGTTGGTGCGCGCTTTGGGCTGGCGCGGCCCGGTGCTGTTGCTCGAAGGGGTGTTCGAAGCGCGCGATCTGGAGCTATGTTCGCGTTTCGGGTTGTGGCACACGGTGCATTGTGAGGAGCAGATCGACATGTTGGCGGCACACAAGACCCATACACCGCAGCGTGTTTTTCTCAAGATGAACTCGGGCATGAACCGGCTCGGTTTCATGCCACACCGTTACCGCGCCGCATGGACGCGCCTGAATGGTTTGCCGCAAGTGGAAGAAATCTCGCTCATGACCCATTTCAGCGATGCCGACGGACCCGCCGGTGTTGCGGCGCAAGCCGCGATTTTCGAGGCCGCCTCCAGAGACCTGCCCGGTGAACGCAGCGTCAGCAACAGCGCCGCCACGTTGCGCCATATGCGCGATGTCCGTGCCGGCACGGCCGCTCTGGTATCGGACTGGGTGCGCCCCGGTATCGCCACCTATGGCAGCGCGCCTGACTATCCGGATCACGATGCCGCCTATTGGGGCCTGCAGCCGGCCATGACACTGGCGGCAAAAATCATAGCGGTGCAGGAACTCAAGGCCGCGGAAACGGTTGGCTACGGCTCGAGTTTCGTGGCCGAACACGCCATGCGCATCGGCGTCGTGGCCTGTGGTTACGCCGACGGTTACCCGCGTCTGTGTCCTACTGGCACGCCGGTGTTGCTGGGTGATGGTCGCAGCCGCACCGTCGGCCGGGTCAGCATGGACATGATCACGATTGATCTCAGCCCGCTGCCCGATGCCGGTATCGGCACCGAGGTGACGTTGTGGGGGCGTTCGTCCTCTGGCTTGGTCCTGACCATCGATGAGGTCGCCCGCGCCGCCGGCACGGTTGGCTACGAATTGATGTGCGCGCTGGCGCAGCGGGTGCCGGTGGTGGTGGCGTCCCTCGGTGAAACTCACGCAACTTGATCGAGGTCAAAATGTGAGTCCCGCGGCCTGGACGTTCAGCGGTACATTCTTTTCTTCCTGGGGGATGGCATGGAATTCAAGGATTACTACCAATTGATGGGCCTGGCGCGTGATGCGAGCGCCGACGACATAAAAAAAGCGCACCGGCGCCTGGCGCGCAAGTACCACCCCGACGTGAGCAAGGAGCCGGCGGCCGAGGCGCGTTTCAAGGAAATGCGCGAAGCTTATGAAGTGCTCAAGGATCCGGAGAAACGCGCGGCTTATGACCGGTTGGGCGCCAACTGGAAAGCCGGGCAGGAGTTTCGACCGCCGCCGGATTGGAATACCGGTTCCGAAGGACCGGGCCGGGGATTCAGCGAACGGGAAGCGGCCGAGCACAGCGATTTTTTTGAAGCCTTGTTTCGGCGTGGATTCGGCGCCGGGCCGGCACGCGGGCAAAGCGCTGAATCGTTCCACGCACATGGGGAAGACCGCCACGCCAAGATCCAGATCGATCTTGAGGAAGCGTACAACGGCGCGCAACGCAGTGTCACATTGCGGGTGCCGGAGATCGACGCGCAGGGTCAGATAACGGCGCGTGAGCACAAAATAGACTTTGTGATACCGAAGGGTGTTCGCGCCGGTCAGCACATTCGCCTGGCCGGTCAGGGCGGGCCAGGCATGGGGCAGGGCGACCCGGGCGATCTGTATCTGGAGATCGAGTTTCGTCCCCACGCGCACTACCGCGTGGACCAGCGCGATGTCTACCTCGAGCTGCCGGTGGCGCCGTGGGAAGCGGCGCTGGGTGCGAAGGTGGAAGTGCCAACGCCCAGCGGCGAAGTTGAACTCACGATACCGGCGGGCTCGGTGGCCGGGCGCAAGTTGCGTCTGAAGGGCCGCGGCATACCGGGCAGCACCCCGGGCGACTTTTATTTCGTGTTGCAAATTGCATTGCCGCTGGCCGACGGCGACAAGGCGCGCGCGTTGTATGGCGACATGGCGGCGCATTTCACATCGTTTCACCCACGCGCCAAACTGGGAGCATCCATATGAATACCGGACCCGAGGGCCAGATGGCGCCTTACATCAGCGGTTTTATCCTGGAAGAACAAACCAGCTTTACGCTCGCCGATCTTTGCCGCGCCTGCCAAGCGCAGGCCGAGCTGCTGGTGGAACTGGTGGAGGAGGGCGTGATCGTCCCCAGTGGTGATGAACCGCAGGTTTGGCGTTTTACCGGCGTGCACCTGCGCCATGCCCGTGTCGCGATACGCCTGCAGCGTGACCTGGGTGTCAACCCGGCCGGTGCGGCGCTGGCCCTGCAGTTGATGGATGAGCTTGAAACCCTGCGCCAGCGGCTCAAGGCGATGGGTGTCGCGGCTTGAATGCGTCAGGCGCCTGCAGGTCCAGGTGAATCGAACGCGTCTCGTGTTCGGGCTGCAGCGCATCTTGCACAAAACCGAGCCTGTGTGCCAACTCCAGCATGCGTTTGTTCACGGTAAGCACGGTGGCCGTCAGCCGCTGTGTCCCTTGCGCGCGCAGGTAAACAATCATCTTGCGCATCAAGACCTCGCCCAGGCCACCGCCTTTCAGGCTGGAGCGCACGATGATGCCGAACTCGGCCTCCACATTGTCCGGGTCGGCCACTGCGCGCACCACACCCAGTGTCTGCTGCGGGCCATGCGGGTTTTGCGGATCGTCCGCCACCGCGATAAACGCCATCTCCCGTTCATAGTCGATTTGCGTCATCCGGGCCAGCTCGGTATGTTCGATGCTGCGCCGGCTGTAGAACACCCGCATGCGAATGTCTTCGGCATCCAGATCGCCGAAAAACGCCCGATGTTGTGCCTCATCCTCGGGTCGAATCGGCCGCAACGTGACACTGCGGCCCTGCCATGACACGGCTTCGCTCAGATGCGCCGGGTAGGGGCGGATGGCGAAGTTCTCCGCGCCCGCCGGTGCACCGGCATCGAGCCTGATGCGCGCGTCGAGCGCCAATGCGCCCAGGGGACTGACGATCAAGGGGTTGATGTCGAGCTCGGCAATTTGCGGTATGTCGGCCATCAACTGCGACACCGCCACCAGCACGTCGTACAACGCATCGAGGTCTGCCGCCGGTGTGTCGCGCCAGCCTTTGAGCAGGCGCGCGACCCGTGTGCGCTCGACCAGCAGGCGCGCCAGCGAGAGATTCAACGGCGCCAGCGCCACCGCCCGGTCCGCCACCACCTCGACCGAGGTGCCGCCCTGGCCAAACAGAATTACCGGGCCGAACACCGGGTCGATCGACGCGCCGACGATCAACTCCTGCGCATGTGGCCTGCGTACCATGGCCTGCAGCGTGAACCCGTCGATACGCGCGTCTGGCAGTGCCTGGCTCACGCGCGCCAACATCGCCTGGGCGGCCAGCCGCACTTGTTGCGCGCTGTCGAGGTTCAGCACCACTCCACCCAGGTCTGATTTGTGCGAGATGTCGACCGACAGGATTTTCAGCGCCACCGGCAAGCCCATCTGCTGCGCGGCATGTGCGGCCGCTTCGGGCGACGCGTCGACGCGCGCCGTGGCCACGGTCTCGATGCGGTAGGCCGCCAGCACGGCTTTCGCCTCCAGCGCGGTCATCATCTCGCGCCCGCTGGCCAGCACCTGTTGCACCAGACTTTGCACCGCCGCGGTGTCGCTTTGCAGACCGGGGTGGGCGGCAGGCGGGGTCTCGATCAGTTGCGCCTGGTTGCGCCGGTAGGCCACGCCAAAAGCAAATGCGCGCACCGCCTGTTCGGGCGTGTCATAACAGGCAATACCCGCGTCCTGGAAGATCTGGCGCGCCTGTGCCACAGCCCGGTCACCGAGCCAGCAGGCCATCCAGCGTGATGGCAGTTGCGCCGCCAGGGGGACCAGCGCGCGGGCGATATCGGCGCTGGGCACAATCGCCGTGGGGGCGTGAATGAACAGGATGGCGCCGGCCGCGGGTTCGTCCTGCAGCGCCTGCAGCGTGTGCACATACCGTTCTATCGGCGCGTCACCGATTATGTCCAGTGGGTTGCCGTGTGACCAGTTGGGTGGCAGCAACGCGTCGAGCCGCTGCAGCGTCGTGCTGGAGAGTTCGGCCAGCACCACACCGGCATGCGAGGCCGCATCGGCGGCCATCACTCCGGCGCCGCCGCCGTTGGTGACGATCGTCAATTGGTCCGCATGGTTGGCGCGAAAACGCGCCAAGGTCTCGGCCGCCATGAACAATTGCTGCAGCGTGTCCACACGCAACATGCCGGCGCGTCTAATCGCCGCATCAAACACCAGGTCCGAGCCGGCCATGGCCCCGGTATGTGACGCGGCGGCGCGTTGTCCCGGTTGTGAGCGGCCGGCCTTGACCACGATGACGGGTTTGTTGCGAGCCGCCGCCCGCGCCGCCGACATGAATTTGCGCGCCGACGTGACCGACTCGATGTACAGCAAAATGGCGCGTGTCCCGCCGTCGCTAGCCAGGTAGTCCAGCACATCGCCAAAGTCCACATCGGCGTGTTCGCCCAGCGAGACCAGGTGCGAAAAGCCGATCGCCCGCGCAGCGGCCCAGTCGAGCATGGCCGTCATCAGCGCGCCCGATTGGGTGACAAACGCCAGCTCACCGGGCCGGGCGTCGACATGCGCAAAACTCGCGTTCAATCCCAGCCGCGGTACCAGCAGCCCGATGCAATTGGGCCCCAGGATACGCAGCAGATGGGGCCGCGCGGCGTCCTGCATGGCCTGCTTTTGCACCGCATCCAGACCGGCGCTCAGCACGATGGCGGCGCGTGTTCCAAGCGCTCCGAGTTGCGTGATCAGCCCCGCCACGGTGGCGCTCGGGGTGCAGATCAGCGCCAGATCCGGCACGCCGGGAAGATCCGCCACGTTTGCAACCACCGGCTGCCCGTCGAGCTCGGTGTGTTTGGGATTGACGGCATATACAGGGCCGGAAAAATGGCCGGCGCGCATATTGCGCCAGACCGTTGCCCCAACGCTTGCGGGTCGATTCGACGCGCCAATAATCGCCACGCTGGCCGGAGCGAACAGCGAGTCGAGGTTGCGGATGCTCATGCGGCCCTCCTCGCGCGCCGGGCCTAGTCCGCCACCTCGAAGTCGATAAATCCGCGTTCCACGTTGGCCGCGGTTAACCGAACGCGCAGTTTCTGGCCGATTTTCGGCGCCGATCCACTGACCACCAGCTTGCCCTCGGCCGGCGGCGTGAAAATACGGACCCAGCTGCCCTTTTCCGAGCTGCCGGTCACGATGCCGTCAAAACGTTCGCCAATACGCGACTCGAGTACCAGCGCGGCTTCCGACTTGCGCACCTGCCGCTCGACCTTCTGGGCGCCATCTTCCTGTTCGGTGCAGTGGGTTGCAAGCGCGCCCAATTCGGAATTCGAGTAGGGCGCATTCGTGCCCGCCAGCACGGCTTTTAGCAGGCGCGCGGTGATCAGATCCGGAAAGCGGCGGTTTGGCGCGGTCGAGTGGGTGTAGTCACGCACTGCCAGGCCGAAGTGACCTATCGGCGCGCCTCCGGGCGTCTCGACCACATACTCCCCGCGGCCCATCAGCTTGACGATTACCAGCGACAGATCGGGGAAACGCAGCGGGTCGGCCTTGCGCTGGCGGGCCAGAAAATTCTCCAGTGCCTGGGCGTCCGGCTCAGGTGGCAGCGACTCGCCCTTTTCATTGGCCACCGCCACGATGCGTTGCCAGCGCTCCGGTGAGCGAACCACCCGGCGCAAAGAAACGCCACCGTTGGCGGCCAGGAAACGTGCCGTGCAGCCATTGGTGGCGATCATCAACTCTTCGATCAGTTGGCGCGCCCGGTTCTGCACCTGCTGGCGGATATCCACCACACGTTCGCCGTCGAATACCGCCCGCGGCTGGAAGGTCTCGAACTCAAGTGCTCCCTGCGCCCGGCGCCGTGCGCGCAGTTGTTGTGCCACTGAGTCTTGCGTGCGCAACTGCGCGTCCATGCCTGGCACCGCTGCCGCCGCGGCAGGCAGTTGGGCGCCCTGCTCGATCCATGCCGCGACCGCGTCGTAGGCCAGTTTGGCCTTGTTGTGCACCTTGGCGCGGTAAACCGACGAACCAGCCAGACTTGCGTCTGCGTTGAACACCATTTCAGTGACCAGCGCCAGCCGGTGCTGGCCGGCGTTTAGGGATGTCAAGTCGGTCGAGAGGCGTTCGGGCAACATCGGGAAGATGCGCGCGCCGGTGTAGACCGAGGTGGTATTGAAGCGGGCGTGGTCGTCGATCGGCGTGCCCTTCTTGACCAGCGCGTCAACGTCGGCGATGGCCACCAGCACCTTGACGCTGCCGCTGGGCAGCGGCTCGCACACTGTGAGCTGGTCAAGATCGCGTGAATCGTCGTTATCGATCGAGCACCACAGCAGGGCGCTCAGGTCGCGCATGTCCGCGCCCGATTCGTTGGCGGGGCCGGGTATGCCGTCCAGCTGCCTTAAGGCGGCGCTCGGGAACGCGGGTTGCAGCCCGCGGTCGGTCATGGCGTCGGTCGCGATGCGCGCCAGGTCGGCGCGAGTATGGGTGTGGTTTGAACGCATGCGCCAGTCTACATTGTGCTCAATACAGGCCACGCACGCGCGCATGCAGCCTGGCCAGGCCCAGCAGCGCATCGGTGTACGGCGTTGTTATACCGGTCAACTGACCCAGCTCTTGCACCGCTCCCACCAGCGCGTCGAGTTCGACTGGCCGATGCGCCTCGACATCCTGCAGCATCGAAGTTTTGAAGGCGCCCAACTTGCGCGTGACAGCGTGGCGGTCGTCCGGCTGCTGATCGATAACTATTCCCAAACACGCGCCAATTTCCTTCGCCTCACCCATCACGCGGGTGCAAAACCGGCGTACCAGTTCATCGTCCAGCACCTGCGTGCTGGTGGCGCCGGTGATGGCGCTGACCGGGTTCATGGTCATGTTGCCCCACAACTTGAACCAGATGTCGCTCTGTATCCGGTCCGATACCGGTGCTTCGAAGCCGCCGCGCTCGAGTAACGCAGCCAGGGCATTGACCCGCGCGCTGCGTTCTCCGGACGGTTCGCCCACGATCAGCTTGTTGCCGAAGCCGTGCTGGATCAACCCCGGCGCGCGCACCGAGCAACTGGCGTGCACCACACCGCCGACAATCTGGTTGGCGTGAATGGCGGCGGCGATCTCGCCGCCCGGGTCAACGGCATCTAAACGGGTGTCGCGCAAGACACCGCCAAAACCGTGCAGGAACCACCACGGCACGCCGTTCATGGCGGTTAACACCAGCGAATCCGGGCGCAGCAGCGGCCCGATCTGGTTCGCCACATCGCGCAACGCCGGGGCCTTGACGGCGATCACCACCAGGTCCTGCGGGCCCAGCTCGCCGGCCTCGGTGCGGGCGCAGACACTATAGGTTTGTATTTGCGGCGCGTCGGCCGATCCACTTAGAAGCTTCAGGCCGTCGCGTTGCAGCGCGGCCAGCGTCTGGCCACGTGCCAGCATGGAGACCGTACAACCGGCGCGGGCCAGTCCGGCGCCGAGCCAGCCACCAATGGCCCCGGCGCCGACGATGCATACGTTGTTGAATTGGACTGTCAAACGGGACTTTCTAAAGTGTTGGGGACAGAGCTTGCCCACTTCGTGTGGCTGCGGTCTGTCCCGCAAGTTTCTAATCGGTTGGGGACAGGGCTTGCCCACTTCGTGTGGCCGCGGTCTGTCCCGCAAGTTGTAGGTCTTGATAACTCGAGTCGGCCGTGCCGCCGGAGTGCCCGGTCACCACGCCGTCACCGTCCACGGTGGCCACCGCGGGGTTGCTCGACGTCAGGGTGAAGTAGCGGAAGCCGACGTTGGTGAGGTTGCCGCCGTTGCTGG
>JANNGR010000457.1:0-3876 GCA_031403955.1 Betaproteobacteria bacterium | reverse complement strand
AATGTGATAGAGCCACTATATGGCTACATCAACGTGAACGCGATAGCGGGGCTCTGGTGGACGCAATACATGGCCCGGTACAAGCCGCATGAAGACACCCTGGGGCACATCGTGGTAACCGCCCGCGAGAACGGGACGCTCAATCCGATTGCGCCGGGTCACCCTCAAGTGACACTAGAGGAGTACCGCAAGGACGCCTACATTTTCTGGCCGCTGCGCTCGCTCGACATTGCGCGGGTTAGTTCGGGCGCGGTGGCCGCGATCGTGACGACTCCGGAGCGCGCCCGAGACTGTCGCAAGCGGCCGGTTTTCTTTGAAGCAGCGGGCCGTGCCGAAACCCCAGGCACGTTTGAAACTCCGGGCCATGTGGAGAACCGGGCCATGCGTGAGTCCGCGCGCCAGGTGTTTGCCCAGGCGGGCGTTGCACCAGCGGACATCGACATTCTTGGGGTTTCGGATGCGACGACGGTTGCGGTGGTCGGGGCCCTGGAGTCCTACGGGTTCTGCGAGCCAGGCGGCGCGTCCGAATTGATTGCCGCAGGAGGCATTCGCCGGGACGGCCAGATACCGGTAAACCCGGACGGCGGGCACCTGGCTGGCGGCTACCTGGTGGGTTGGACACAGCAGGTTGAGCTGGTGCGCCAACTGCGTGGCGAGGCGGGTCCCCGGCAGATTCCTGACGCAAGGCTTGCGTTGCATTCCGCCACGGGCGGTGAGCGGGAACGTTACCTCGCCACCATTTACAGCGTTGATTAGGGCGATTCCCATGGCCTCTGTGACAAGTCTGATTACTGAAGAAAACCGCCCTTACTGGGAATCTCTGAAGCAGCAAGAACTGCGGTTTCAGAAATGCTCCGGATGCGGGCACATCCGTTTCCCCGTGCGCTGGATCTGCCCACAATGCCTGGGCGAGCAGTCCATCTGGGACAAGATGAGTGGCCTTGGAACGGTCGAATCCTTCATTTGGTATTTCGAGCGCCCGGCTGCCATCCCGGATTTTGCCCTGGACGCACCCTACAACGTCGCCGCCGTCCGCCTGGATGAAGGACCGGTATTGTTGAGCAATGTGCTCAACGTTGACTTCGGCAAGTTGGTGGTCGGCGACAGAGTCAAGGCCAGTTTCGAGTCGCAGCAAGACGCTTGGAACATTCTCCGATTTGTGCCAGAACCGTTGGGTGAAGCAAGAGGTCCCTAGACCGAATCGGCGCTTTCTCTACGGTCTCGTGACTGGGTGAAAAATCGCACCCAACAACCGGAGTAATTGTGTACCCACCCGCGCAACTGATGAATACAGAAGTGTTCGCAACGGTTCCTGAGGCATTGCATTGGAAAGGGGGGACCACTGATTGGTTCAGGGCTCCCTCGCGATCCCAGTGGGGCAAGCCGGGGTCGTTTCTGGAAAGTCCGAACTTTGACGCCGCCGGCAACCTCTACTGTGTGGATATTCCCTATGGCCGAATTTTCCGCGTCGACAAGTCGCGCAATTTCGAGCTTGTGTACCAGTACGACGGCGAACCAAATGCGTTGCGGTTCCACCGGGATGGCCGAATCTTCATCGCCGATGCGAAACGCGGAATTTTGATCCTGGACCCCAACACGTGGAAGCTCGAAACGTTTGTGAACCGTGTGGGATACGAGGGGCTCAGAGGACCAAATGATCTCGTTTTCGCGCGCAACGGTGACCTCTATTTCACCGACAGCGGTCAGTCCGATCTGGTCAATCCAAATGGGCGGGTGGTCCATGTGCGCCCCGATGGTCACGCCAAGGTGGTTCTCGACCGGATTCCAGGACCGAATGGCCTGGTACTCAATCACAGCGGCTCAATGCTTTATCTGGCGGTCACACGGCTTAACAACGTCTGGCAATTGAACGTTGAGCCAGACGCGACGATCAGCAAGGCCGGCGTGTTTGTGAATATTTCTGGCGGTTTGGGTCCGGATGGGTTGGCGATGGACACCAAGGGCAATCTCTTGGTGGCCCACGCCGGGGGAGCTTGCGTCTGGGTTTTCGATCCATACGGCGAACCGCTCTACCGGGTGATGTCCAGTGTGGGGCGGGTGGTGACGAATCTGACCTACGCGATCGACGATCCGCACATGCTCTACATGACCGAGGCAATTAGTGGAAGCATCTTGACCGCGCGGATGCCCGATCCGGGGCCCAGGCTTTATTCTCATCAGGCATGACACCGTGTTTACCTTCTTGCGGTGGATTGAGCGCGATGATATGGTCCGACAGAGCTGTGAAATATTCAGACACGCAAGTCGTACTTGGAACTTGTTTTTTTTAACCTTTGTAGGAGTATTCGTATGCGAAACCGCCTGACCAGCAAGCTCGCCAAATTGTCTATTGGACTTTTGGTAACCGGCAGTTTTTCTGCCAGCGCCGAGCCATTAAAGGTAGCGATTATCGAAGCCCTTACCGGCGCGGCGGAATCGGTTGGGCGCCCGTTTGCACAGTCCACCCGTCTGGCCCTTGAAGAAATCAATGCTCGCGGTGGCTACAACGGCGACCCGATCGCGATCAAGGAATACGATAACGCGAGCACTTTGGCCGGTGCTTCGGAGCAGTTTCGCCTGGCAGTCGCTGATGGTGCCAGGGTGATTTTTCAGGCCGCATCCTCGGCCGTGGCAGGCCAGTTGTCCGATGAAGTCAAGCGCCACAACCTGCGCAACGCGGGAAAGGAGATAATTTTCTACAACGTGGGTTCCGCTGCGGCGGATCTGACAGGCGAGAAGTGCCACTTCTGGTTTTTCCGCACCGGCAACACGCCCGAAATGGGATGGAACTTGACGGTCCCGGTTCTGCAGTCGGAAGGGGTTCTCAAGTCGAAAGCCTTTCTGATCAATCAGAACTACTCGTATGGGCTCAGCGTGCAGGCTGCGCAACGCAACGTCCTGAAGGCCAAGAACATAACTGTCGCCGGTGATGTGATTCATGACTTGAACAAGATTCAGGATTTCTCACCGTATGTGCAACAGATCAAGAGTTCCGGTGCGGAAATCGTCATGACCGGCAACGGATTCAATGACATGATTCTGCTGCTCAGGGCCATTCGCGACGCTGGTCTCAAGGTCAATCTGGCTTCCATTTCCCTGGATGTACCAGGTACCCTGAAGGCGGCCGGCGATTCTGCATTGGGCTACTACAACACCACACCCTTCACGCTCGATGCGGGTCCGAAAATGGATGCCTGGGTCGGGAGTTTTCAGAAGAAGTTCGGACGCGATCCAATCGCGTATGACACCACCGCATATAACGCAGTGATGCTGTTGGGAAATGCCTTGAATGCGACGAGTGTCAAGAGTGGACCGGTCGACAGCCGAAAGATTGCTTTGGCAATTGAGAATGCGACATATGAATCGCCATTCGGTCTGCAGTCGATGCGCAAAGAAGACCATCAGGGCATCATTCCGATGTTCGTCAGCAAGGTGACCAAGGCTGCTGCAAAGAAAGTGGATGGAACCGACATGGGGTTCGAAACCGTAGCGGCGGTGTCGGGTGTCAAGGCTGCGGCACCAATCGACCCCGCATGCAAAATGCAGCGCCCCTCGTAAATCTTGTGAGAAGCGCCTGATTCAGAGGATCTAAATCAGGCTACCAGGGTGGTCCAGCTACGGAGGATGTGTGGAATTCTTTGTGACCTCCCTTGTGAACGGGTTGCTGTACGGCATGCTACTTTTCATGGTGTCTGCCGGGCTTACGCTTATCTTTGGAATGATGGGCGTATTGAATTTCGCCCATGCCTCTTTTTACATGCTGGGCGCCTACTTCGGCTATAGCCTTTCAGGTTTCATGCCCTTCTGGCTGACCCTGTTGGTCGCGCCGCTGCTTGTTGCGATCATCGGCATGTTTGTTGAACGGTACATTCTGCG
>JANNGR010000456.1:0-1623 GCA_031403955.1 Betaproteobacteria bacterium | reverse complement strand
ATCGAGCCGTGCGCGATCAGGTAGAGCGGACCGCTTTGGGGTGCGCCTTCGCCCAGGTCCACTTCGAGATAGTGATCGCGCGTTACGCCCTGATACTGACCTTTTCCGAAGCTATCGAGGGCTCGTCCGTCGAGCGTGCTTACGATGTCCGTGACATCCCGGCCGGTATCGTCGACCGCGCGCGCGATTCGATGCGGCGTGGCAACGGTGGTGATTTCGAGTTTTGCCGGCGGGATCACGAAGCGCTCGTCGACAAAGACTTCGGTTCCGGCCGGATGGTCCACGGTCATGAGCGCCAGATAGTCGTAGTAGTAAACCTCCCATAGTTCTGCCGTGATGCGGAGGTCGTAATGACGGTCGCGCGGCACGAGTTGGTCGCGCCCGATCTTGTACCACTCTTCCGTTGCTGCGATGTTCGCCGAGCCAAGTGTATTTATTCGCAGACCAATTGCCGAACCCCATGGAACGGCGTCCTTTACAAACTCCATCTGTTTCCCGTTGTAGGCGAAGAGGAACGGACAGGACCCCTTCAGGCGTTGCTCGGTGACGACTTCCTGATCAGCCTTCACATCAAACTCGACCCGCACTGCTCCGTTCGGCCAAACGACCCGCACGACGTCGGCCACGGTCTGCTCACCCAGCCCGAAATGAAGGTGCGGCCCCGTGATGGGCTGCTTTTGCAACAGCAAGCCGGCGCGGATTTCGACTTCGCCGCCAACGCCGAATGGGTTGATGCGCTGGTCGCCGAAGGCTTGTGCGGCGCGCGGTCGAACCACTTGCCAGTGATAATTCCTGGATCCCTGATTGACTGCCTGCATTGCTTGTCCATCTTTGGAAAGGCCCAGCAGATCGAGCTTGCCATCGCCATTCAAGTCCGCCGTGGCAAAGACCAGCGCCGGCCCCGCCGGCTGGTCAAGCAAGGCAAATTTGCCGCTTTCGTTGCCGAGCCAAACGAGCGCGCCTGCCGCACTTTGCGTGGCCACGGACGCAACAGGGGCCAGATAGAGATCGATTGCCCCGTTGTTGTCTAAATCAGCGACGCGCAAGCGCACCTCACCGGCGAGATAGTCCGGTGCATTGAGGATTCTGGCAATCTCAGCCACGTCCCAACCTTGGCCATCGTTCTTGTCCGAAATTCGAACAACGACGCCGTCCGCTTGAACCGCTAGGAGATCCAATGCTCCGTCGCTATTGGCATCAGCCACCGCTATCGCCTTGATACCTGCTAGGTTGGCAGGGAGCGAACGTTCGCGGAACTGGCCCTGTCGCTCATTGCTAAGGACGTGAAGCCGTCCCGAAGCATCAACGATCGCGACATCCGGATTGCCCTCTCCGTCAAGATCAGCCCAGGCAAACTGGCGCACGCCAGAGACGCCGGCAAAGGGACGAATGGCCATGAACGTGCCATCCCCATTGTTCCTTAGAACGACCGGGACACCCTCGCCAGACCCCAGAACGATATCGAGGTCACCATCAGCGTCAATGTCGGCCGCCCACCCACCGGTATAGCGAGCATTGATCACGGATTTCGGCAATTTGGTTTGTGCCGTCACGTCGGTGAAGGCGATCGGACTATCCTGGCGGAACAGGCGCACACCGCCCGCGCCGGCAAGCACCAAGTCC
>JANNGR010000455.1:0-16895 GCA_031403955.1 Betaproteobacteria bacterium | reverse complement strand
CTTTGAACACAGAGTTGATCGTCTCGCTGAACCCTGATCTGATCATCGCCGCCGAGGTCAATACGTCCGAACAGGTAAAGGCCGGCGCCGCGCTAGCGCTGGGGCTGGACGGCGTGATCGGCAATCTTCAGCCTGGTTGTGAGGCCGACTTCGTAGTCCTCGACCCGCGGGCCACGGCCTTGCTGGCGCGCCGCACCAGACACGCCAACAGTCTGGACGAGTTGCTGTTCGCGATGATCGTGCTGGGTGATGACCGGCTGGTGGAGCGAACCGTAGTCGCGGGCGCCGCCTGAGCAGCTTCAGGTGGGCGCAAATTGGCACTGCCTACAATTAGCCGCTCGACTACTCACCGGCACCCGGGGCAACGGCATGACAATCAAAAGCGATAAATGGATTCGCCGCATGGCGCGGAGCACCGGCATGATCGAGCCGTTCGAGCCCGGCCAGATTCGGGAACGGGATGGGAAAAAAATCATCAGTTATGGCACCAGCAGCTACGGTTACGACATTCGCTGCGCGCCCGAATTCAAGGTCTTCACCAACATCCACAGCACGGTGGTCGACCCGAAGAACTTTGACGAAAAGAGCTTCGTCGATTTCCATGACGACGTATGCATCATCCCGCCCAACAGCTTCGCGCTGGCGCGCACGCTGGAGTACTTTCGCATACCGCGCAACGTGTTGACGATCTGCCTGGGTAAGAGCACCTATGCGCGTTGCGGCATCATCGTCAACGTCACGCCGTTCGAGCCCGAATGGGAAGGTTATGTAACCCTGGAGTTCAGCAATACCACGCCACTACCGGCCAAAATATATGCCGGCGAGGGTTGCGCGCAGGTGTTGTTTTTCGAGAGTGACGAGGTGTGCGAGACCAGCTACAAAGACCGTGGCGGCAAGTACCAGGGCCAACAGGGCGTGACACTGCCGCGCGCTTAAGAACCTATCCGTGAATAAGGCGGCCCTGCGCCGGGGTCCCAAGGGGTACAGGCGTAGGAGCGAGACGCGCCGTGGTGCTCTGCACCACAAGTGGCTTGCGACACCCGCATGTGCCCCTTGGGGCCCCGGCCCGAAGGGTTGTGACGATAAAGCGCGTCTGCGTCGTTGCAAACCTTGCCCAGGGGCCTACCCTGGGCCGCGGCTTGCGCCTAGCATCCATCGCTTTCTCGTCACAACGCAGGGTCGTCTTATTCACGGATAGGTTCTAATGTTCCGCGCCGGCGGCCAACGCGAGGTCTCGCGTGGTTGCCAGGGCGCAACCAATGGCGATCCGCAGTCCGCGCTGCATCTCCTCCAATGGCATGTTTGGCGTGCCTTGCCGCGGCACAAACGGCAGGTGTACAAATCCGCCGCGCGTGTTTTTGAGCGCGCGGCGCGTCGCCAGTTCATGCATCAAGCCGTAAAACACCTGATTGCAGACGAAGGTTCCGGCCGTCTGTGACACCTCGGCGGCAATACCTGCTTTGTCCAAGGCGCGCAACATGGCCTTGATCGGCAGACTGCTGAAATAAGCTGCCGGAGCCCCCGGCACCACCGGGTGATCGATCGGTTGCTGCGCGGCGTTGTCGGCAATACGCGCGTCGTTGATGTTGATCGCCACACGTTCGAGCGAAATTGCGCTCCTGCCGCCGGCCAGCCCGAGGCAGATTACCAGCGTGGGGCGATGTTGCTTGAGCAATGCGGCCAGTTGCCGCAGCGAGCGGCCAAACACGGTCGGCAACTGCGCGGCAACAATTGCGTGCCCGGCAATCCGGCGCCCATGCAGCGCCTGGGCGACCAGCCAGCTCGGGTTGATGAGCGCGTCGCCAAAGGCGTCAAAACCAGTCAGCAATACGCTTGGCAATGGGGCGGCTAAGGGGGTGCTCCGGGCATTGCGGCGGGGCTTGGGTTTGGTATTGGCCGGTGGGCGTAACATGCCTGCAATTTACCGCGATTCGCGGCAGCACCGGCACAAGGAGGCGAGCATGAAATGGGAAGGCAATCGGGAGTCTGACAATGTCGAGGACCGCCGTGCCGGGGGCGGGGGCGGCCTTCTGGGAGGTCGCAGCATTGGCATCGGCACCATTGTTGTGGCCCTGGTCGGCGGCTGGGTATTTGGCGTCAACCCGCTCACCATCCTCGACATGCTCAGCGGCGGTGGCGGTGCCAGCGAACAGGTGCAGCAAGCTCCGGCCCAGCGTCCGCCGGCCGACGATCGCATGGCCAAGTTCGTTTCCACCGTGCTGGCGGATACCGAAGACGTCTGGAAAGACCTGTTCGCCAAGGGCGGGGCAACTTATCAGCAACCACGGCTGGTGCTGTTTCGGGGCGCCACCCCCACCGCCTGCGGTACCGGCCAGTCGGCCATGGGCCCGTTTTATTGCCCCGGCGACCAGAAGGTGTATATCGATCTGGCGTTTTACGAAACACTCAAGACAAGACTCGGCGCGCCAGGCGATTTTGCCCAGGCCTATGTGATCGCGCATGAGGTTGGCCACCATGTGCAAAACCTGATGGGTATTACCAAGAAGATGGACGACATGCGCGCGCGGGTGAGCCAGACTGAATACAACGGCTTGAGCGTGCGGCTCGAACTACAGGCCGATTGCCTGGCCGGCGTGTGGGCGCACCATGCGCAAAACGCGCGCCAGATACTGGACAACGGTGACGTGGAAGAGGCCATGAACGCTGCCGCCCGGATTGGCGACGACGCCTTGCAGCGCGGCGGCAGCGGCGCCGTGGTGCCGGAGAGTTTTACCCATGGCACCAGCGCCCAGCGCCAGCGCTGGTTCAACACCGGGCTTCAGGGTGGCAGCGTCAAAGGCTGCGATACCTTCTCGGCGCGGCCATTGTGATGCTGGGCCAGTGCTTGTGATATGGGGGGATAATCGAGGTTTGCCCTGGCACAGGGGCACCACCCGCCCCGGCGCCGGATCAGGCCCGCTCGGCAAATCTCCTTGCAGGTATTGATGATTGACCCAGTTACCCTATCGCCTGACGACGCTTTCTCGCAACTCCAACTCGCCGAGCCTTTGGCGCGTGCCGTAGCCGAATTGGGCTATGAGTCCATGACGCCGATCCAGGCGCAGGCCATTCCGGTCGTATTGCAGGGCCGCGATGTGATGGGTGCGGCCCAGACCGGCACCGGCAAAACCGCCGCATTCGCGTTGCCGCTGTTGCAACGCATGCTGGCGCACGAAAATACCTCAACCTCTCCGGCCCGGCACCCGGTGCGTGCGCTGGTGTTGTTGCCAACGCGCGAGTTGGCGATCCAGGTTGCGCAGGCCATCACGGCCTACGCGAAACACACCCAGTTGCGCTGTACCGTGGTGTTCGGCGGTTTGGACATGAAGCCGCAGACGCTGGAGCTTAAACGCGGCGTTGAGGTATTGGTGGCCACGCCTGGTCGCCTGCTGGACCATATTGAAGCCAAGAACACGGTGCTCAACCAGGTCGAGTATGTGGTGCTCGACGAGGCCGACCGCATGCTGGACATCGGATTCCTGCCCGATTTGCAGCGCATTCTGAGTTTTTTGCCCAAGCAGCGCATCACGTTGTTGTTCTCGGCCACGTTTTCGCCCGAGATCCGGCGCCTGGCCAACAGTTATCTGCAGGACCCGGTGACGATCGAGGTGGCGCGTCCGAATGCCGCCGCGTCCACCGTGGAGCAGCATTTCTACAGCGTGGGCGACGAAGACAAACGCCATGCGTTACACCAGATATTGCGCCAGCGCGGCATGAAGCAGGCGTTTGTATTCGTCAACAGCAAACTGGGCTGCGCGCGGCTGGCGCGTTCGCTGGAGCGCGAGGGCTTGAAGACCACCGCCTTACACGGCGACAAGAGCCAGGACGAACGTCTGAAGGCGCTTGACGCATTCAAGAAGGGCGAAGTGGACTTGCTGGTGTGCACCGATGTGGCGGCGCGCGGGCTCGACATCAAGGACGTTCCGGCCGTATTCAATTTCGACATTCCGTTCAACGCCGAAGACTACATCCACCGCATTGGCCGCACCGGGCGGGCCGGGGCGTCGGGGCTGGCGGTGAGTTTTGTGTCGAGGTCAGACGCGCGTCTGGTGGCCGATCTGGAGCAACTTCTCAAGTCCAAGATCGAGCTCGAAGCCATCGAGTATGACGAAGACAGTCCGGACATCCGCAAGCAAGGTCGTATCAACGATGGCCGGCGCATGTATGCCGCCGAAGACGTGCCGGATGAGCCGCACGGCGGCGCGCGCACGCGGCCGACCGGCGACGCGTCCCGCAGCGGTGCCCGTCCCGAACGCGGGTCCCGGCGTGATTTCGCCCGCCCGCCGCCGCCGTCGCGCGATCCGTTTTTTGACCGACCATACGAAGCACCGGCGACGGTGCAAGCCGCACCGGCGTGGGAAGCATCGGTGCCGCGCAACACGCGCAGCATTTCGGCCAACATCAAGCCCAAGCGCCGCGTGGCAGCCTTGTTCAAACCGGAAACCGTCGATAGTTGACCGGTTTGTGCCGGCTCAGGTACCGGGCGGTTGAGCCTGGGAGCAAGGCACCTGAATCAGTTCGCGCGCCAGGTTTGCCGCGCTGCTGCCTGCTCCGATACGCACCGCGCTCAGTTGACCGCCCCAGACGCAGCCGGTATCGAGCGACAACACGTCAGTCCGGTTGAGCCAGCCCACTGTAGACCAGTGTCCAAAAGCGACCGTGGTTGCTGCGGTCGCGCGAGCGGGGGCGTCAAACCAGGGCCAGAAGCCAGGCGGCGCGGTGGCGGCTCCGTCCTTGGTGTCGAATTCCATCCGGTCGTCCGCGGTACAAAAGCGCAGCCTTGTGAGCACGTTGACAATAACGCGCAGGCGATCGGCACCACGCAGGTCGTCGCTCCAGCGCGCCGGTTCATCGCCGTACATCTGGCGCAGGAAACCGCCCAACTCCCGGTCACGCAGCACGATTTCCACTTCGCCCGCCAGCGCCACGGTTTTTTGCGCCGACCAGGATGGCAACACGCCGGCGTGCACCATCAACACCGGGTGGCCGTGCAAGGTTTCCAGCAGCGCCAGGCGCTGCGTTCGCAGCCACTCCAGCATGACCAGGCGGTCCGGCGCGTGTAATACGGCGGACAAGGTGTCGCTACGGCGCGGCGCGCGCACCCCGTATGCCAGGGCCAGCAAATGCAGGTCGTGGTTGCCGAGCACACAACGCGCGGCGGCGCCCAGGCGCATCAGCCGGCGCAACACCGACAATGAATCCGGCCCCCGGTTCACCAGATCCCCAAGCAGAAAAAGAGTATCGCGACTGGGCGAAAAGCCAACGACATCGAGCAGCCTTTGCAGGGCGCCGTCGCAGCCCTGCACATCGCCAATCAGGTAAAGTGCCATGGTGTTGATTTTCACCCCGGATACATGGATTTATTGCTGATAGCGTTGTTGACTCTGCTCAATGGCGCTTTTGCGATGTCCGAGCTGGCGCTCACCGCGAGCCGCAAGGTGCGTCTGATCAATATGGCCGAGGCCGGCGACGGCGGCGCGCGAGCGGCGTTGACGTTGCTGGAAAATCCGACCCGATTCCTGTCTTCGGTGCAAGTGGGAATTACCTCGATTGGAGTGCTTAACGGCATCATCGGGGAAGCCGCCTTTAGCGCCGGGGTATCGGGCTGGATAGTGACTTTCGGTGTCTCGGCGCGGGTGGCGGATTTCGTTGCCACCGGTCTGGTGGTGACGGCAATTACCTTTATCACCATCGTATTTGGCGAATTGGTGCCCAAGCGGATCGGGCAGTTGTACCCGGAGCCGGTGGCGCGGCTGGTGTCGCGCCCGATGACCTGGGTGGCCACCGGCGCCAAACCATTTGTCTGGCTGCTGTCCGTCTGTACCCAAGGCGTGCTCAAATTATTGCGCATCGACACCACCGGCAACCGCATGGTGACCGAGGCCGAAATCACGGCCAGTCTGGAAGAGGGCGTGGACGCTGGCGTGATTGAGGAGCATGAACACCAGATGGTGCAAAACGTGTTCCTGCTCGACGACCGGCCATTGACGTCGATGATGTTGCCGCGTTCGGCCGTCAAGTGGCTGGAAGCCACCGATTCGGTGGCCCAGAGTCTGCATAAGGTCGGATCCGACGGTGATCGCGGTACACATTCCTGGTATCCGGTGTGTCGTGGCTCGCTGGAAGACGTGGTCGGTAAGATCAGTGTCGGCAAGTTGCTGCAACTCGGGTTTGCGCACCAGGGCAGCATCGAAGCGCATGTGCAACCGGCCGTGTTTGTTCCCGAGACCTTGACCGGCATGGAGTTGATTGAGCAGTTTCGGACCGAATCGACGCGTATGGCCCTGGTGGTTGATGAATACGGTGAGGTGCAGGGCATGATTACACCCAACGACCTGCTGGAGGCCATCACCGGCGAGTTGCAGCCGCATGCGCAGGTGGACGCGTGGGCTACGGCGCGCGAAGACGGCTCCTGGCTGGTTGACGGCGCGATGCCGGTGGGTGAACTCAAGGCCCGGCTGGACATCGAGGAATTGCCGGACGAAGACCGTGGCCGGTACAACACCGTGGCCGGGCTGTTGATGGCGGTATCCGGGCGCCTTCCGGTCACCGGTGAAGTAATCAATTGCGCCGGATGGGCATTTGAAGTGGTCGACCTCGACGGCCGGCGCATCGACAAGGTCCTGGCCAGCCGCATGGCGCCGGACCCGGTCGACCAGCTGCCGGATAGTTAGCTGGTCGTCGAAGCTGGTCTTCAGAGCATGCCCGCCATCCGGTAGACGTAATAACCCAGCATTTCATGCAACGCCAGTTCCCATAACGCCGGGCCGTCGTGCAGCGAGTAGTCCAGGACGGACAGTTCGGATGTGGTGCGGTAATCCACCGGGTAGGGTGTCACGTTCCAGCCGGTCTTCTCGAATACGCCCATCGAACGCGGCATGTGGACGGCCGAGGTCATCAACAACCATGGCTGGCGCGGATCGACTCCGGGCGTGGTAGCGCTGTAACGCGCGTTCTCGTAAGTGTTGCGCGCGGCGGATTCGTACAACACCCGCTTTGGATCGACACCCATCGCGTCAAAGAAAATTTTCGCGCGCTGCGCTTCGCTCATGCCCTTCGGTGGCACCGACGGTGTCCCGCCGGTAAACAGCAGTTTCAAATGCGGATGTTTTTGCGCCAGGCTCACCGACACCGTCATGCGTTCGGCCTGTTCGTTTAGGGCCACCTGGCCGTGCGCCTCCCAAATCTTCGAACGCGCGAGGGCGCCTCCCAACACCACGACACCGACATATTTTTGCATGTCGGCATCGGCCGCGGGCGGCGGGTAGCGCGATTCCAGATCACGCACCATGGCTTGCGGTATCGCGGCCCATCCGCTCAGAAGCAACAAAGCCAGCGCCACCCAGGCCAGGCGCTTGCCAAGTGTTGGCCGGCGCGGCATCGACAACAGCGCGGCGAGAAGGAAAATCAGTACCCAAAAAAGCGGCTCGACGGCGAACGAGAGCAGCTTGGAGGCGATGAACATCATCGCTTTAGCTTGGCCACCGGCGCGCCGCGCAGCCGGAACGCGTCCGGTAGCGCCGAGCCCAGCAGCGGGCGCAGGTAGAGGCGAAACGCGTCGGTGACGCCGGTACCGTTGCCGGAGATGAATTCGTCCTCCATCACACGGGTCTTGCCCGCCACGGCCTCCAGCGGCAGCAACTCGTAGTCCACCGCGTAGTGCCCGGACCGCTTGATCGCCACCGAGCCGTCACGCGTGCCCCAGATGGCGAACTGCACCGCTTTCTCGCCCACCTCGCGCGCCTCACGCTGGTCCACATCCGACACGCAACCGATGAAGGAGCGCTGCAGGTAACCGAAGGTGTCGCCGCGTACGCGTTTGATGCCCAGTTTGGCGCGGATTTCTTCGCACAGCAGGTCGGCCAACGCGCCGGTGCCCGAAAGTTGCACGTTGCCGTGTGCATCGTGTTCCAGTTCCTTCGCCAACAGGCTGAGCACGGGCACACCAGCGGCGTCGTGGATGCCTTCCGACACCGCGACCACGCAGCGCCCGAAACGGGCATAGGCGGCTTTCACATCGGCCAGGAATTGCTCGATCACAAAAGTGCGCTCCGGCAGGTAGATCAGGTGCGGGCCGTCATCCGGGAATTTCTGGCCCAGTGCGGAGGCGGCGGTCAGGAAACCGGCGTGGCGGCCCATCACCACGCCCACATAGACGCCGGGCAGCGCCGCGTTATCCAGATTGACACCGGCAAAAGCCTGCGCAACGAAGCGCGCGGCCGACGGGAAACCGGGTGTGTGGTCGTTTCCCACCAGGTCGTTGTCGATGGTCTTCGGCACATGGATGCAGCGCAATGGGTAGTTCTCCTTTTGCGCCTCCTGGCTGACGATACGTACCGTGTCGGACGAATCATTGCCGCCAATGTAGAAGAAGTGTTCGATCTGATGCGCGCGCAGCACCTCGAATATTTCGTGGCAGTATTTGGCGTCGGGTTTGTCGCGCGTGGAGCCCAATGCCGATGACGGCGTGGACGCCACCAACTCCAGGTTGTGGCTGGTTTCCTGGGTCAGGTCGACGAAATCTTCGTTGACAATGCCGCGCACGCCGTGGCGCGCGCCATACACCAACTCAACCTTGTGGTGCCGCCGCGCCTCCAGCACCACGCCCACCATCGACTGGTTGATCACCGCCGTTGGGCCGCCACCCTGGGCGACGAGGATTTTTCCGGATGCCATATATGTCCTTTCGATTTGCGGTTGTTTTATCCATTGTGCCCAACATAGCTGTCGGGGTTTGCGCGTCCGTACCCGGCGCGTGGCTGCGTTGTGGCAGCCTCGTGGCATAGTACCGACGGTTTGAGAATATTTGATTGCTGATCAGACCCGGCCTTTCGAGCCGGGTAACGCGTGCCGGAGGCACGCCGCGCGAGCGGTTGCACCGGCTTTTTCACCAGATCTGCATGCCCATATCGTGATCGCGGAAACCATCGGCGCGGCGGGCGATTACGGGCCCTTCCTGGGCCAGAACCCGGATGGCTCGCCCTATTTCCAGATCGGAAAGAATTACCGCCTCAATGGGGTGCGGTATGTTGGCAGCCCTTTCATGGATACCGATCTCCGGCTGCAACGCATGGCCGAGCGCGGCATCGACTTCCAGGTCGTTTCGCCCAATCCCCTGACCTACCTTCACTTCGTGCCGGCGCAAGAAGCGATCCGGTTTTGCCGCATCCACAATGATGCGCTGGCGGCCATCGTGGCGGCGCACTCCGGGAAGCTGGCGGGACTGGCTGCATTGCCCTTGCAGGCACCGTTGGCCGCGGCGGCCGAATTGCGCAGGGCAGTGGTCGAGTTGGGTCTGGCGGGCGCAGGCTTCGGCACCGATGCGCCACTGACGCTCGACGATGCATCCCTCGATGTCCTGTATGCCGAAGCGGTTCGTCTCAATGTGCCCCTCTTCATCCACCCCGGTCCGGCCTGTATCGACGGTCCACCGGGCGATCCGGCCTTGAGGCGGTTTGAACTGGACATAATTGCGGGTTTTGCGGCCCAGGAAACCCTGGCGGTCGCGACCCTGATCTATGGGGGGGTGCTGGACCGCCATCCGGGACTGGACATCTGCTTTAGCCACGGCGGCGGGGCCACGGCGCTGTTGATGGGCCGCATGGCCAAGGGTGCGCGCAAGCGCCCCTGGTCACCGGCGGCGTTGCGTGCCGAAGGCGCTTTTGAAGCTCGGCTCAAACGCCTTTGGTTCGATACCCATATTGATCACCCCCAGGTGCTGCCACTGCTGGCCGCCGCCGTGGGGGAGGACCACCTGGTCTACGGTACGAATTTCGCGGGTTGGGATGCGCCGGATGTGCAGCAGGCCGGCCAGCAGGCGCCGATTCCGCCCGGCCTGGCCGACAACGCTCGTCGCCTGCTGCGCGTGCACGGCGCAAGCTCGACCGACGCATCCGATTGCCGGGTGGGCCTGGCATGAGCGAAGCGCCGGGCCGCCCAAAGCAAGCTTGCACCGCGGTGCGCGGCACCAAGGTACACCGGTGAGCGAAGCCGTTCTGCTTTGAACCTACGGAAAGAGAAACGCCATGTCCGATCTTGAAAACCTGACCCGCAGGGTGGAGCAACTGGAGGCCCGCGTAGAAATCGCCGAACTGGTCAGCGGTTATGCCATCGCCTGCGACGAGCACGACATCGAACGGCTCAGGACCCAGTTCGCGGAGGATGCCGTGATGGATTCGCCCAGCAAGCTGTTGATGGCTCACGGCCGCGAAGAAATTCTGGCGATGTATGTGCGCTTGTTCAAGATCCGCGGCCCCGGCTACCACTGGACCCATGACCATTTCGTGCGCTTCGACAAGGCCCATCCGGACCGTGCGACGGGGCTGGTCCTGAGCCACGCCGAAACCTGTCCGGACAACGAAGTCAGCGTCTCCGGCATGCGGTATGACGACGCGTACCGCAAGATCGATCGCCGCTGGGTATTCCAGCAGCGAACCTTGAAGTTCCTGTATTACGTGCCGGTGAAAGACTATGCACAGGCCTTGAAAGGCAGTGTGCGGGTCACGATGGGCGGTCGCCGCCTGGAGGGTGACATACCGGAGTCGACACCTGCCTGGCAGGAGTTTGATCGTACCTATGGTCGCGGCGCGTGAGGGGAACACGGCATGAATCCTGCGGATGATTCGACGGCACTGGCGCGCCGCGCCTTGGCGCATTTGCGCAACAAGACCACCGACCAGGCCCCATCCATCATGGAACAGCCGGTAGATGCCTACAACGACCCCGAACGCCACCGGCGCGAAGTGGACCGGATCTTTCGCCATCTGCCGCTGGGCCTGGCGTTGAGCATCGAACTACCCGTGCCGGGAAGTTATCGTGCGATGACCGTGATGGACACACCCATCATTCTCGTGCGCGCGCAAGACGGCGTTGCCCGGGCGTTCATCAACGCATGTCGGCACCGGGGCGCGCAGGTCTGCAATCCTGGCAATGGCACGCTGCAGCGGTTTGTCTGCCCCTACCATGCTTGGCGCTACGATCTGAAAGGTCGGCTCACCGGCTTGTTCGGCGAGTCGACCTTTGGTGAAGTCAGCGCAAAGACACATTCCCTGACGGAATTGCAATGCGCCGAGCGCGCCGGCGTGTTGTGGGTCGACCTGACGCCCGGTGAATCATTCGACATCGATGACTGGTTGGGTGACTTTGTGACGCAGTTGGAAACACTGCACCTGAACCGCTGGCATCTCTATGCGCAACGCGACATCCCCGGTCCCGGATGGAAGGCTGCGTGGGACGGCTACCTGGAGTCCTACCACCACAATACCGTCCATGGCGCCACGGTGGGACGCTTCACCATTGGAAACCTGATGCTGCACGATACATATGGCCCGCACCAGCGACTCGTGTTCGGGCGGCGCAGCCTGGGCGAACTCGAGGGTGTACCCGAGGCCCAGTGGGATGCGGAAACACATCTGCGCCGCATTCATCTGTGCTTTCCAAATTTGGCGATATCCGGCGTGTTGGGTGACCATTGCCTGGTGAGCCAGGTCTTTCCCGGTTCAACGCCCGACACCACGACCACGCGGCAGTCCGTGCTGGCCGCACGGGAGCCAAGGACCAGCGAAGAGCGGGCAACCACCGAGAACTTCAGCAATCTGGTTTTGCAGGCGGTACGCGACGAGGATTACGCCATCGGCTTCACCATCCAGCAGTCCTTGCGTGCCGGTGGCAACCAGGTGTTCACCTTCGGGCGCAATGAGCCCGGCGTGCAGCACTTTCACAAGACCTTGGCGGCACTCATGCGCACACCGGTCAACCCGCAATAGGGCACCCTAAGAGAGGGTGGCCCGCGGCTTTAGAATCTCCGGCCATCATGGCGCCCAAGGCAAAAATTCCGCTTGTCAACGATGCGGCGTTGCCGGCACTGGAGAACCGTCTTACCTTTCTGGTGCATACCTTGGGCGCGCGCATTGCCGCGGTGGGCAACCGCCACTTTCGCGCCCACGATCTGAACCATTTCTCGGCACGCATCCTGGTGCTCTTGCTGCAACACGATGAGTTGCGTGCTGGCGAACTGGTTGATCTGATGGTGCTGCCCCAGTCAACCATCTCCAGTCAGTTGCAGGCCCTGCATGCCAAGCGCCTGATCCGACGCCGACGATCCCGCAAGGACAACCGTTCGGTCATCGTCACGCTGACCCCGGCTGGACTGGGGCTGGCGCGCGATTGTGACGGGTTGAGTCTGCGCGTCCATCAAGCCTTGTTGGACGACACCAGCGACAGGGAAAAGAAGGTGGCCTTCGATTTTCTGCGCAAGGTCAATGCGCGTTTGCTGGAGTTGGAACAGCAGGATCTGTATCCGTTTCGCAGTCCCGCGCAACTGGAGCAACTGGCCACGCCGGCGCATCCCGCCGCAGCCAGGAAAACACGAGGAAGAAAGCCATGATCAAACACATCGCAATCTGGAAACTGAAGGAGTCCGCCCACGGCAACGACCGCGCGACCAATACCCGCCTGGTCAAGGACAAGCTCGAGGCCCTGCGCGGGAAGATTCCGGGCTTGCTGACCATCGAGGTGGGGCTTGACTTCTCGGCCACCGAAAAGAGTGGTGATGCCGTGTTGTACTCGGAATTCACCAACCGCGACGCGCTCCAGCTTTACCAGGCGCATCCACTGCACCTGGAAATCGTGCCGTTCGTCGCCGAGGCCGCGAGCGAGCGTCGCGTGGTGGACTATGAGGTTGACTCCTGCTCGGGCGGTTAGGTTGACGGCCGCGTGGTTGCTGGAGAAGTAGCTCAGTTCACATTTGCCGCACCACCTGCGTCAGTATTCGCGCCATCCTCACGCCGGCAATTGGCAAGGCGCGCCGGTTGCCGCAGCGCGTCGCGCAGACGCTCTATCAGTGTCTCGACGGTCGGCAGCGCCTGCCATGCCGGGTCGGCCGGATCGCGCCGGGCGAGCGCCTCGGCCGACGTTCGCAGCGGCGCCGTCAGGAAGGCGTAGCGACGATTCAGCAGCGGATCGTCCAGCAACTCGAGGAAGCGCAGGTGGATGTACAGCGCATGCAGATCCTTTGCATGGTGAGTGCCGATGCTGGTGCCACCGACATGCATCGCCGGCAGTTCCTGTTCTGACGTCAGGAAGCGGAACTTCAGCCCCTCGGCCAGCGCCACCGCGAGCAACACATGCAGCGTGTCGCGGAAGTTGTGGTAGTGCTTCCAGAACGTAGCCGGACCGAGCCCGACGCGCGCCAGGGCGTCGCGGGCGGTGGCCGGTGTCTTGCGGTACAGCCGCGCATCGACAGCGTAGCGCCGCATGAGCGGCAACAAGACTTCGGCGTTGAAGAACAGGAAGAAGGTCAGTGGAAACGTGATGGCTACGTCGCGGCTGGCTTCGCCGAACAGGCTCAGCAGGCATTCGTCGGCCGCGGGAGCCAGTTGGTCGAAGACCGCGCCGTCAAACACGTAGCAGTCATGATCGACGATGCCGAATTTGCCGCGGTGGTTTTCCAACAGCAGGTTGATCACGTTGCCGTGCGCCACGCTTGACAACGGCAGCGTCCAAAAATCGAATATCGGCAGCGTTGGAAAGCGCTCGGTCAGCACACGCCGCTCCCATCGACGCGCGCCGTTGTTCAGCAACACGACCTGGGCACGACCCTGCAACAGCGCCAGACAAGGCAGCAGGAAGTGCAGCGTAAACGGCATCACGATCACGTAAAAACGCGGCAACATGCCGTGCTCCAACTTGTCCTGGAAGCCGGTGAAGCGCGGTTGATTGAAAACCCGCTGGATGAACCCGCCGTTTAGCGGTTGTGCCAGCACGCGCCAGCCGCGAAACAGGAACGCCACCGGCACCTGCAGCAACAACACCGACAGCAGGCCCATGCCGCGCTCGCGCATCGGGCGCATTGCGACGCGCAAGCGCCGCAGGTAGGATTTAAGCCGCCAAAACACCGCTGTTACTCCAGGCGTCTCAACCAACATGCAGCGCGGTGAGGTCCTGCTGTATTGCCGCTCGCCTCTGGCTGTCGGGCAAATCCTGGAACTTGAGATAGGCGTCGGCAACTCGCCGTGAAGTTTTCAGGATCAACGCGCGGTCATCACCCGAACCCTTGGGCATACACACAATGGTGTCCCCGGCGAAGGTCGGGATCAATCCACCTGGCGCCGCCTCCGGGCGCAGCGGCTCAATGCCTAGCTGCAGATTGCGAATTCCTTTGCGCAGCGCGTTTCGCAGCAGCCGCACGCCGTGATCGGTTGCGCCCAGGTGTTCGCGTTGGTGGCTGGTGATGGGCCCCTGGCTGACCCAGGCGTCCCAATCGCCCGGGTTGGACTGCCGCTGCACCTGCGGGCGATGGACACTCTGGCCATAGAAGTCGACCGACTCCCAACCGATTTCGTCGCGTCTGGAACGTCCTTCGGGGTCGTCCATCAAATTCAGGTTGCGCCAGGCGATGACGTAGCAATTCGTGTCGTCGATGGGAACCACCCAGCGGGTCAAGCTGGCGCGGCCGAAGGTGCGCGTGTTTTCCCCGCGCTCGTACAGCGCGCCGTTCTGCGAGAAGTTCGGCAGCAAATGGTCGTGTATCCGGACCCAGATGTTGTCGCCGCTGCGCCGTGCATTGGTGTAGAAAAAGCCAAGATCGCGTTCGTGGTAATCCACGACTGGCAGTTCGCCCCACACCGCTTCGAATTGCACGCCCGACATGCGCGTGTGCAAAAAAGGCGTGTGAAACGGGTCGATCGAATTCTCGCTCACCTGCAGCCAATTGCAGGGTGAATGAATCTGCCACGCCAGCATCTCATTGCCGGGAAGTTCCATCATGTCCAGGCGTGGAAAGGGCGGCTTCAACTCCGGCGGACCGAAGTACGCAAATATCAATCCCTGGCTGTCGACGACCGGATAGGCGCCGTGAAACAGGCGCTGTTTGAGCAGGCTCGATGGTGACTCGCCTGGAGTTTCCAGGATCTGGCCGTTGGTATCGAAGCACCATCCGTGGTACGCGCAGCGGATGCCGTGGCGAGCAACTATGCCGAACTCGAGCGACATGCCGCGATGGCTGCAGTGTTTGTGCACCAACCCCACGGCACCCGAGAGATCCCGAAACAGGATCAGGTCTTCGCCCAGTATGCGCAGTGGCAGCGGCCGATCCGCAACGCGCTGCGACAGCATGACCGGGTGCCAGAAGCGGCGCAGATATTCCCCGCCAGCAGTGTCAGGACCGACTCTGGATAACTCGTCATCGACCGGACGATCCTTGGGCTTGTAATAACCGCAAAAAGGGAGGTTGACGGTTTGGTTCACGTCGTTCATCGCTCGCTCCTTGGTTCAAGATTCGGCAATTGCACTTGAGACGCATCGAGGACGGAATTTCGTAGCGCTTGAGCGCATTGTGAATCGCGTGACTGCGGTCACTGGCTACCGGCTCGAATAAAAAATCAACCCAGGTATGGGACTGGGCCTCAATCCTGCGATGCTGCCTTGGACCGCGCTTGCGGCAACAACCTGCAGCCGGCGATTCCGGTGACCTTCGGCTACAGAATAGCGGGTCTGCTGTCAGCCATCGAACGCCATCGGGAGCGCCTGTTGCAATTGCGCTCGCGCGTGCTGGTCGGCGAGTTCGCCGGAGCGGCCGGTGTGCTGGCCTCGCTGAACATTGGCGCAATGGAACCGCAGGCCGGTCTGATGCACGAACTTGGCCTGGGCCAGCCGCTGATCGCCTGGCAGACGATTTACGACTCGATCGTCGAAGTCGGAGCCTTTCCCGGGCTGGTGGGCGGCACGCTGGGCCAGGCGCAGGAGCAGTGGAAAAAGGTGGTGCAGGCCGCCCGACCGACTACCGACCGAGCGCTGGCCCGGCCGGTCCCGTCAGCCCCGCTCGACCGGCCGGGACGGCTGGCTGCACCACTCGCTCCAGCTACCGGCATACAGGGCCTGGCGACCCAGACCGGCCACTTCCATCGCGATTAGGTTGGGCACCGCACTCACGCCGCTGCCGCAATGGTGCACTACCGTTGCCGGGTCGCGGCCCGCTAGCAGGGCCTGAAATTCGGCTTTGAGCATTTCGGCCGGTTTGAACTTCCCATCGGCGCCGAGGTTTTGCCCGAACGGCCGGTTCAGCGCGCCCGGTATGTGGCCGGCAACCGGGTCCAGCGGTTCGACCTCGCCGCGAAAACGCGCCGAGGCGCGGGCGTCGATTATGGTTTGAGACGGCTGGCCCAATTGCTCGGCCACCTGGTCAGTGGTAGCCAGCCTGGCGCGCTCCGGCCCCAGTGTGAACCTTTGCCGCGCATGGTTGGTACCGGTACCACCGGTGACCACACCGCCAGCCGCGTACCAGGCTTCCAGGCCGCCATCGAGCACCGCTGCGCGCTCGTGCCCGACCCATTTGAGCATCCACCACAAACGGCCGCAGTAGTTGGCACCTTGGCGGTCATACACCACCGCCTGCATGGCGTTGCTGAGGCCAGCACTGCCGAGCCAGTCGGCGAATGTCTCGCGCGCCGGTAGCGGGTGGCGCCCGCCGCTGGCTGCGCCAGCACCCGGCCGGGCGCTCAAATGCAGGTCCAGATTGGCCCGCACCGCGCCGGGTATATGGGCATCCTGGAACTGCAGGTCGCCGGCTTGCGGTTTCATCAGGTCGAAGCTGCAGTCAAACACCATCAACGCCGCGCCGCTACCCATCAAGGCCTGCAATTGTTCGGCGGAAACAAGGGTGGTGTAGTTCACGGATTGTCCCCGGGCGCGCCGGCCTGCATGCTGCGGCGGTACCATTCGTGAAAGTGTTGCATGCCGTCTTCCATCGGGCTTTGGTAGGGCCCGCATTCATTGTCGCCGCGCTCCATCAGCGCCTTGCGGCCGGCGTCCATGCGCAGCGCGATTTCATCGTCTTCCACGCAGGTCTCCATGTAGGCCGCCTGCTGGGCTTGTACAAACTCGCGCTCGAACGCGGC
>JANNGR010000454.1:0-11122 GCA_031403955.1 Betaproteobacteria bacterium | reverse complement strand
TTTCAATGGCATCATGGGGGAGTTCCTTCGATGAGATGTGCTGCACAATCAGGTCGCCAGAATTGACGAAATGACCATGCGCATTACATCGTGGGAAGGCGGATCGGACTTGCGCCGCGCAGCGGCTTCGTCCAACCCGGCAGTCGAGAAGGACCCTTCGCCTATCGGCTCCCGCCTCTCACTTGTACGTTGACCGCACCAACGCGTTTCGGCGCTCGCCCCTCAAAGCGCATCTACAAGTTGATTGACCGACTGGCAAAATGCATATACAGTCTGAACATGATTATTTGGGATGAGCCGAAGCGACGGGAAAACATCAGGAAGCACAAGATTGATCTTGCGGAACTGGAACCCGTCTTCGACCACCCGATGATCTCAGTGGAAGATGATCGCGAACGCTACGGTGAACTTCGGCTGCAAAGCCTGGGCATGTGGCAAGGCAAAGTTGTCTTCCTGGTCTGGACCCCGCGCGGTGATGACACCGCGCACCTCATATCCTGCCGTTATGCCGACCGCAAAGAAACTGACGACTACTTCATCTCACTTTAGCCCGTCCGAGATCGCCGCCGCCAAGGCGGATGCCATTGCTCGGTCTGCGGGAAAGACCAAGATCGACTGGGCGAACGCAGTTGCCACTCCCGGTGGCGGCGTAGGTGCAACGATAGCGGCGCTGCGAAGAACACGTGGCCCGAGCAAGAAACCAGCGAAGGAGCAGGTTGCCATCCGCCTGGATCAGGAGGTCGTCAACGCCCTTCGAGCAAGCGGTCCAGGCTGGCAAACGCGGGTAAACGCTGCACTCAAAGAGTGGCTGGCAACTCAGCCAGTCATGCGCAAGTCACGCGGCCACCGTGCGGTCTAACCCTTTTCTGCCGGGACTTCCCACGTAATCAAGTGACGGCGCGAAATTGTTTTCCTGGTAAGCGGCATTCCCTGCATTGGCGTGAAGGTGACGGTACGATGAAACGAGGAACAGACCGCGCAATCTACCGTCGGACCTGTGGCACTGGCGATGCCGTGCGGACCGCGATACGGAGCGCTGCGGCTCACGGTCTGCCTGCGCCGGCCGGGACAGCGCGACGAAGCAACGGCTCTGACGCTGCGCCGCTCGGCGGGGCCCAATTCCGATCCCGTGGTAATCACCGCAATCGGTGCCACAAAGGGCTAGTCGGGCTTGCCCACCGCCGGTCTGACCTGTTCACTGCATCTTTGAATTCACGGCTGGCAGGAAATCAACAACAAGAAATTCTTCTCTCTCAGGCTGGGTTATGCCGGTGCCATTTCGCCCGTGGGCAACACAACGGTTGGCGGTTTCACACCCACATGCCGCGCATCAAACGCCTTGCCCCGCACGAACATCGCCCACAGGACGTGCGCGTTCTTGTTGGCCAGTGACACCACCGCTTTCTGCCAGCCGGACTTCTCGCGCAAGGCATGTACCCGGTCTACTTGTCGGCGAGCCTGGGCACGCGGAACCTTCAACCATGGGTATGGCATGGATGAAACTTCGCAGTTCCCATCGTGGCACTTTGCTGCCGCAAACCGCAAGTCTCATGACACGTGGCTTGCGCCGGACGGGGAAGTTCCCTACATTCGTCAGGCCACAACAAAGAGGGGCAGCGTCATGTTATTTCGCAAGGCAGATCCGTTAGTAACTCGAGCAATGCTTAAAGGCGTCATCGACCGCATCAAGGTTGATTCCGGAAAACACCTTGACTCGTCTCAAGAGTTGTACCTTCAGAGTCGGTGGACCGAAATGGTCATGTGGTGGCATTCACGTGCGGAGGGCGCACGTTGGAAGTACATGCTGCTGCGGGCCGTCGTCATTGTCGGAGGCGTGTTTATCCCCGTACTGTCAACCTTCGCCATGCTTCCAAACTGGCACGAGACCGCGACGATTGCGACAGCCGCCGTTGGCTCAGTTGTTGCAGCCGCCGCGGCGTGGGAAGGCGTAGCGAACTATGGTGAAGTCTGGCGCGAGAAACGGCGCGCCGCGGAGTTGCTGAAGGTCGAGGGTTGGCAGTTCCTTCAGCTCTCCGGAAAGTACCAATCTGACGGCGACCTAAAGCTTGCGTTCCCCCGCTTCACGAACGAGGTTGAATCCATGATTGCCAACGAAGTCGGGCAGTACCTAAAGGGCTTCGACCCATCCGTAGCCAGAGCTCAAGATGCCGCGGCAGAAATACTCAATGCCATCGTTGCTGAAGCAAAGAAGAGAATTGGCAACCCATAACGAGGAACAGACGGCACATCTACCGACGATCTTGTTGCATTAGCGCGGTACTTGACCCGCAACGGGCTCTGCCGGCGCGGCGGTTCGCCGATGATTTCGTGTTGCCGAGCCACCCGTGTTTCCTCGCTTTATGGTCCCGGCGCGCCAGACATCCGCCACGCCATGCCTCAGACGCGCCGCGTCAGGCCAACCCAGTACGGGTCGCGCAACTTGCGCTTGAAGATCTTGCCGCTGTCTTCGCGCGGCAGTTCGGCGTGAAAGGTCACCAGCCGCGGCACCTTGTAGCCGGCCAAACGTTCGCGCAGGAAGGTCTGCACCTGCTGCGCCGTCAAATCAGCGCCGGCCGCCGGCTGAACCGCCGCCGCCAGTGCTTCGCCGTATTCGGGATCCGGCACGCCGAACAACGCGCAGTCGGCCACGCCGGGCAACGTGATCAGCACCGCCTCAATCTCCGCCGGGTAGATGTTGACGCCGCCCGAGATCACCATATCGGAGCGGCGGTCAACAATGAACAGATAGCCGTCCTCATCCAGGTAACCCATGTCGCCCAGCGTCCATAACCCGCCGGTCTCGAGCTGGCGGCGCGCCTCATCGTTGCGGCTGTAAGTGAAATCGGGCGTCGCCAACTGGCGCGCATAAAGCAACCCGACCTGGCCGGCCGGCAACTCGGCGCCGTCGTCCGACAACACCTTGAGTGTCGTGCCCGGCAATACGCGCCCGGCCGAGCCCGGTTTGCGCAACGCCTCCAGGCTGTCGATGTGCGTGATGTAGCCAAGCTCGCTGGCTGCGTAGGCCTCGTGGATCACCGGGCCCCACCAGGCGATCATGCGTTGCTTGACGTCCGGCGGACAGGGTGAGCCGGTCGAGGCGACGAACTTGATCGAGCTTACATCGTAGCGGCTGCGAACCTGTGGCGGCAACGCCAGCAGGCGAACGTACATGGTCGCAACCAGATAGGCGTGCGTGATGTGATGGCTGTGGATCAGTTGCAACGTACGTTCGGCGTCGAAGCGCGGCTCGACCCACAACTCGGCATCAACGAGCGAGGCCAGCAGCACATACGAGCCCGGCGCCGCGTGGTACAGCGGCGCACTGACAAGCGCGCGCATGCCGGGCTCGATGCCAAGCGCGACGCGGCCCATCTGCAACGTGGCCTGGATTTGCTCGGGCGAGGCCGGGTCGCGTTCAATGCCCTTGGGCAACCCGGTCGTGCCCGACGTGTACAGCATCGCGCTGCCGGGCGATTTCTGCGCCACGGCCGGGCGCGGCAAAGCATCACGAAAGTGTTCCCAGTTTTTGCTACCCGGTACCAGCGGCCACGGTCCATCACCAAGCCCGAAAGCCCGCCGCGTGGGCTGAGTTGGCGTAACGACCAACACCGTCACGCCGGGGGCAATTGCCGGCGCGATGGTCTCCAGCAAGTCGGCGTGTATGACCAGCACCTTGGCCGCGCAGTCGTCCAGGATATGGCGCACCTCGTGGGCCTTGAAATGCCAGTTGATCGGGCACCAGCGCGCGCCCAGCCAGCGCCCGGCCAGCATCAGCTCGACCATTACCGGCTCGTTGCGCAGCATCAACGCGAACACATCGCGTTCGCCTACGCCGCAAGCATGCAGCGCGGCGGCGCCGCGCAAGGTCTGGTCGAAGAAGACTTCGCCCGGCGTGGTCTGGCGGTCGAAATGAACCGTGGGTCGCATCGTCAGGCAGTCTACGGGACCGCCCCCTTGTTACGCAGCGAGCGCGCGAACAACAAACCGGTCGCCATCAAAACCCCGCCGCCGAGCGCGATGACCGCGCCGGAGCCGATACGTTCAATCAGGCTGGCGGCCAGCAGCACACCTACCGACTGACCCAGGAACAGCGCCGAGGCAAACAGCGACACGGCTGTGCCGCGCGCCGCCGGTGCCATTTGCGTGGCGTTGGCCTGCATCGTGTTGTGGAACATGAAGAAACCAAAACCGGCCACCAGGCTTGCCGGAATCGTCAGCGGCCAATACGGTGTGAATCCCAGCACCAAGGTCGACAGCCCCAGCAGACAAACCCCCCAGGAGGCCAGCCTGCGCTCGCCAAAACGCCGGATCAGGTGCCGCGCGACTGCCATATACGCCATGCCGCCCAGACCAAACAGCGCCACAATGGCGCCGGCCGCCGACAGCGGCAGGCCCATCACCCGGTGCAGGTGCGAAGCGCTCATGGCCAGCACACCAAAACCCGCCGCGCCTTCGACAAAGGCCACCAGCAGCACGATGCGTGACCAGGAGCCGGTGATGATGGTCAACGCCTGCGCCACGAAACCGGTCCGTGCCAGTGGCTCGGTCCGGGCCACCACCACCGGTAGCGCCTGCTGGCGGCGCCAGTCGGCGTAGAGCAGCGAACCAACGATGCCAAAAAGCAGCGTCATGAAGCCGAACGCCCAGCGCCAGCCCAAGCTGTCGGTCAACAACCCGCCAATCAACTGGCCACCCCCAATGCCCAGCGTGGTGCCAAGCCCGACCCGCGCCAGTGTCTCCTGCAGTTGATCGCGGGTCACCACGTCGCCAATCCAGGCCAGCGAAAGCGGAATGATGCCCGCCGCCCCCAGCGCCACCAAAACGCGCGCGAACACCAGCAGATCCAGGCTGGTGGCAAACACGGCCACGATGCTGCCCACGCTGCACGCCAGCGTGGCATAGGTGACGATGCGGAACTTACCCAACCGGTCGCCCAACGGGCCATAAAACAATTGCGCCAGGCCATACGTGACCGCAAACGCCGACACCACCTGGGCCGCCTGCGTCAGGCTGACGGCAAACACGCGCGAAAGCTCGGGCAACATCGCATCGCAAATACGCTGCGCCGCCATGCTGGAGAAAGTGGCGAACGACAGCAGCAGGATGGAACGCCGCGTCGCCGCGGAAATGGTGGCCGAGCCGGTGCTCATGTGCAATTGGGGTTCAAACAGATCGGGCGCGCCGCAAGCTGAAGGCCGGACGCGGCGCGGATTGATTGTAGGCAGGCACCACCAGGCCATGCGGGTTTTCCCCGATGGGTGCGGCACCTGCCTCGAACTACATTCATGAACAGGCATTCATGTTCATGCAGTCGCAATGACCCACCAGCGCTTGCGGCAACTTGCCGCCGAAGACCTGCCGCTACGACTGGCCGCGACGCCGCGCCAGCAACGCGGGCGCGACCGGCAACAGGCGTTGCTCGAAGCCGGCCTGCGTCTTAGCGCCACACGCCACTGGGCCGATGTCACGGTGGGCGATATCGCGGCTGCGATCGGTTGCTCGGTCGGTACTTTCTACACCCGTTTTCACACCAAGGCGGCGTATTTCGACGTGTTGCTGACGCTGGTGGCCGAGGTGCTGCAACAACGCGTCGACGCGTTCCTCGGCGCTCCGCGGCGCGCAACCGAAGCGCCGCACGAGTTCATCACGCGCTGGGTGGAGCTGGTGGTGCGCTCGTTTTGCATCCATCGCGGGCTGGTTGCCGCGGCGCTGCTGGAGATGCAGCCCACGCCGCTGTCACACCTGCGCCGGCGCACCGGGGACCAGTTCGCCGCCGCCATCGGTCGGCATGCCGGCTGGGACACGGCAGTGGCACGGCGCCGCCTAAGCTTCGCGCACCAGATGCTGCATGCCGTGCTGGTAAACGCGGTGCTCAGCGACCCGGGCCCGCTGCTGCTGGACGAGCCGGCTTTGTGCCGCGAGTTGGCAGTGGCGCTGAATCGATACCTGGCCCAAGACTGAACCGCCGGAAAGATCAACCATGCGCGCTTGCCAACCGACGATCGATTTTCAACGCCTGATCGCAGCCGAGTTACCCGACGATGATGGCCAGGACCTGCTCGACGCGCAACGCGGCTTCCTGGCCACCACCGAACACGCTGAGGTGATTCGGCCCGACGGCCATGTGATTTGGAGCCAACGCGGCTATGGCTTGCTCGATGCGGAGCAGCCTGCCGCTACCGTGAATCCCAGCTTCGACCATCGCGCAACACACGAGCAGATAACGGGCCGGCCGGCGGTCGCGAGCACCGGGGTGGCGGCGGATGTCGGGCCGCCCGGCGTCGATGCCGCCGCGCCCGCCGGCCCGGGCCGGCCCAGGCTGGGCGTGGTGGCGCGCGAGATTACCTTGCTGCCGCGCCACTGGTTGTGGCTCAACAGCCAGCCAGGTGGCGCATCGGTCGCGTTGCGCAAGCTGGTGGAGCAGGCAAGACGGGCCAACCAGGCGAAAGAGGAGATTCGCCAATCCCAGGAGGCGAGTTATCGGTTCATGTCCGCCATGGCCGGCAATCTGGCCGGTTTCGAAGACGCGGCGCGGGCCCTGTTCGCATCGGATCGCGAGCGTTTCGATGCCCTGCTCGCGCCCTGGCCGAAAGACGTGCGCTCGCACCTGCGGCAACTGGCCGCGGCGGCGTTCGAAGGCCAGCCCAGCCTGGATGCGTTTGATGCGTGAGTCTTTTCGCGCGCGCGAGGCGGCGATGCCGTTCATCATGCTGACGGTGCTGATCGACATGCTGGCGATCGGCTTGATCATTCCGGTTCTTCCCGCGCTGGTCGGAGCCTTCAGCAGTTCGCCGGCCGATCAGGCTTTTTGGTACGGCGTGGTGGCATTCGCGTTTGGCCTGGCGAATTTCCTCGCTTCGCCGATCCTGGGCGCGTTGTCGGACCAATACGGCCGCCGGCCGGTACTGCTGCTGGGCTTCTTCGGACTCGGGCTGAATTTCTTCGCCACTGCGTTTGCCACCGCCCTCTGGGTATTGGTCGCCGCGCGGCTGGTCGGCGGCGCGATGCAGGCCAACGCCGCGGTTGCCAATGCCTACGTCGCCGATATCACGGCGCCCGAGCAACGGGCCAAGCGTTTCGGCTTGTTGGGAGCCATGATGGGCCTCGGCTTCATCGTCGGTCCGGTGATGGGCGGGCTGTTGGGCGCGATCGACCTGCAGCTGCCGTTTTTTGTCGCCGGCGGCCTGACGATGGTGAATCTGCTGTACGGCTATTTCGTGCTGCCGGAATCGCTTCCGGCGGCGCAGCGCAAGGCGTTCAACTGGCGCGCCGCCAATCCGGTGACTTCGCTGCGCGCGCTGGCGCGGCTGAAGGGCGTCGGACCACTGGTCGGCGTGGTCGCATTCAGCGGGCTGGCGCAGTTTGTGTTGTACACCTGTTGGGTGCTGTACACCACCTTCAAGTTTGGCTGGGGACCGCTGCAAAATGGCTGGTCGCTGGCGGCAGTGGGCATTGTGTCGGTGCTGGTGCAGGGCTTTCTGCTCGGCCGGCTACTGAAGCGTTTCACCCCGCAGCGGCTGGCGGTCATCGGCCTGATCTCGTCGGCGCTGGCTTATGCGTTATGGGGTGCGGCGACCGAAGGCTGGATGATGTTTGCCGTCATCGGTGTCAATATCCTTGGCGTCACGGTCACGGCGGCGGTTCAAAGCATGATTTCATCGGCTGCCGACAGCCGCAGCCAGGGCCAAACACTCGGTGCGGTGAATTCGCTCAACAGCCTGATGGCGGTATTGGCCCCGATGCTTGGCGCGCCGTTGCTCGGTCTGGTGTCGCATTTGCCGCGCGGCGACTGGCGCATTGGCGCACCGTTCTATTTTTGCGCCGCGCTGCAGACCGCGTCCTTGTATCTGGCTTTCATGCATTTTCAGCGCCAACGCAGGCCAGGCGGCAGCGGACCTGGAGAAGCCGCATGACAAGCGATCACGTGCCAGGATTCGACTTTGCAGCGCAGGTACCCTGCCGGCCGCGCATCCGGGCGCCGCAATGAAGCCGGCCCCGCCTTCGTCCCCCATCCAGCCGCGCAACCCGCTGCACGGCTTGACGCTGGAGGCCATCGTCACGGCGCTGGCCGAACATTACGGCTGGGCCGGCCTGGCACAACGCATACCGGTGCGTTGCTTCACCAGCGACCCCAGTATCGCGTCAAGTCTGAAATTCCTGCGCAAGACGCCATGGGCGCGCGACAGGGTGGAACGTCTGTACCTCTGCATGCCGCGCGAAACGCCGCCCAAACGGCGCTAGAAGGCATGATGACAACCATCTACCTGAATGTCACCCCTGCGCCATGACCGACACCAATTCCGAAACCGCCGCCAGCGCACCGCCCCGCCCACCGCACAACCAAGCGGTGCTGGAACAGTTGGCGAGCCTCTACCCGCGCCTGTTTGGTGCCGTGTTTCTGCCACTCAAGCGCGGTATCTTCCACGACCTGCTGGCCGCCCACCCGCAGGCCTTCGATCGCGACACCCTGAAGTCGGCGCTGGCCCAACACACCCGCTCCACGCGTTACCTAACGGGCGTGGCCGCCGGCCAGAAGCGGCACGACCTGCTGGGGCGGGCGGTGGAGGAGATGGCGCCCGAACATGTGTACCAGGCGCTGCTTGAAGTATTTCGCCGCCGTCGTTACCGCGCTGGTGAAGACCCGCGGCTGAAACTGCGCGGCCGCATCGTCCAGGCTTTCGAAGTTTCTGGCCTTTCGCGCGAGGCCTATGCCGAACTGGTGCACAGCCGCGACGAGGCGGTCAATACACTGCTTGACGAAGCGCTGGCCGAGGCCGCGGCGCATGCCGCAAAGGATGAGGCGCTTCTGCGCGCGTTCGAGGCCAGCGGCCAGGCCGTTGCGGCCTTCGCCGATATGTACGGCATCGACCCGCAAGCCGCGACCCGGACCCTGGAACGCGCGCGGCGGCGGCGAGCGGCTGCATCGGCATGAGCCGGTCACTAGGGCGGGCGGATTGGATTAGACTTCATTCCATACCCGGCCGCCCCGGATCCGGCGCGGTCGCCCTGCAAGTGACTTGATCTTCGGAGGTCCGAACCATGGGCTGGCAACGCAAACTGTTGAGGGTGAACCTGAGCGCGGGTACCTGTGTGTCGGAACCGCTGAACATGGCATGGGCCGAAACCTTCCTGGGCCAGCGCGGTCTGGCGACGAAATACCTGATGGAAGAAATCGACCCGCAGGTCGACCCGCTTTCGCCCGACAACAAGTTGATCATCGCCACCGGGCCATTGACCGGAACCATGGCCTCGACCGGCGGCCGCTGGTCGGCGGTGACCAAAGGCGCTTTGACGGGCGCCATCGCCTGTTCGAATTCCGGCGGCCAGTTCGGCGGCGAGCTGAAGATGGCCGGCTGGGACATGGTGATCCTCGAAGGCCGCGCGCCGAATCCGGTCTACCTGTACATCGAAGACGGCCACGCCGATTTGATAGACGCGGGGCACCTGTGGGGCCGCTCGGTGTGGGAGATCGAGCCCGCCATCAAGGCCAAGCACCAGGACCCGCTGATTCGCATCGCGTCGATCGGACCGGCGGGTGAATACGGCTGCCGTTACGCCTGCATCGTCAACGACCTGCATCGAGCCGCCGGGCGCTCCGGCGTCGGCACCGTGATGGGCTCCAAACAGCTAAAGGCAATAGCGGTACGCGGCACGGTCGGTGTCAAGCCGGCCAATGGACCGGCCTTCATGAAGGCGGTCAGCGCGGCCAGCGCGGCGCTTGCCAACAATGAAGGGCGCCGGGCCTTGTCGCGTTTCGGCACCATACCGATGATGGACGTTACCGGCACCTTCGGCGCGCTGCCGACGCGCAACAATCGCCAGGTGCAATTCGAAGGCTACGAGAAAATGAACGCCTCGGCGATGCGCACGCCGAACGCGAATGGCCACACCAACCTGATCCGCAATGGCGCCTGTTTTGCCTGCACCATCGGTTGCGGGCGCATCTGCCACATCGACCCGCTCCACTTCTCGGTCAAGGAGCGGCCGCAATACCACGGCGCATCGGGCGGGCTCGAATACGAAACGGCGTATGCACTCGGCGCGGCGGTTGGTGTCGACGACATGGACGCGGCAACCTTCGCCGGCTTCATGTGCAACGAATACGGCATGGATCCGATCTCGCTCGGTGGCACGATCGCGGCGGCGATGGAGTTGTTCGATCTGGGCATCATCACGGAAAAGGAAACCGGCGGCATCCGGCTCGAGTTCGGCAACGCGCAGGCCTTATGCCAACTGGCTGAGATGACCGGCAAAGGCGAAGGTTTCGGGCGCGAAATCGGGCTCGGATCGAAACTGCTGTGCGAAAAATACGGTCACCCCGAATTTTCGATGGCGGTCAAAGGGCAGGAATTCGCCGCCTACGACGGCCGTGCCATGCAAGGCATGGGACTTGCCTACGCCACCAGCAATCGCGGCGCCTGCCATTTGCGCGCCAGCCCCTATGGCCATGATTTCGGTTCGACCGAAATTGCCGGCAAGGCCAAGGTGGTAAAGGAGTCGCAGGATTTCATCGCCGCGATCGATTCAAGTGGGTTGTGTGTTTTCACGAGCCACTCCGGCGTAACCGAAGAACTGTATGCGAACCAGATCGACGCCGCCTGTGGCGGCGGCTGGACCGCCAAGCGCATGCGCCAGACCGGTGAGCGGATCTGGAATTTGGAGCGCCAGTTCAATCTGGCCGCCGGCCTGTCGGCGCGCGACGATACGTTGCCCAAGCGCATCCTCGAAGAACCCGCGACCAGCGGCACCGCCAAGGGCCTGGTCGCCAAGCTGCCGCAAATGTTGCCCGAGTACTACCAGTTGCGCGGCTGGAGCGCGGACGGACGGCCCGAGCAAGCAACGCTTTCGCGCCTCGGTCTGGCCTGAGAGCGTGAGAGGCAATCCAATGCACCCGCGTGAGGCCCCAAAACGGGTCCAATCTAGGCGCAAATCGCAGCCGGGGTTGGGCCCCGGCGAGGCTTTGCAACAACGAGTGGGCCTGTTTTGGGGCCTCACCCGAAGGGCCGGGGTACCCAAGGGCGCTGGGGGGTGTTGCGCCGCTTGCCGCGGGGCTCTGCAGGAGCGGCGTGAAGAGCTTCTGGTAGAAGCGGTGGAGCTTGTCTTCCTGCTGCGTCTCGGCGTG
>JANNGR010000453.1:0-3641 GCA_031403955.1 Betaproteobacteria bacterium | reverse complement strand
CAAGGAGCAGATGATCGCCTGGTGGGGGCCCATCATTCACGAGTATTACGGCGCCACCGAGGGCCTGGGCTTCACCGCTTGCGATAGCGCCGAATGGCTGGCGCATCGCGGCACGGTGGGCAAGGTGATGATCGGGGACCTTCACATTCTGGACCAGCAGATGCAACCGGCCGCGCAGGGCGTGTCGGGCGAAATCTGGTTCAAGACCGCTTCGCCGTTCGTGTATTTCAACGACCCTGAGCGCACCGCGCAAACCCGCTCGGCCGACGGCAGCATGAGCACGGTGGGCGATGTGGGTTATGTCGATGACGACGGTTTCCTGTACCTGACCGACCGCTCCACTTTCATGATCATCAGCGGCGGTGTCAACATCTACCCGCAGGAGTGCGAGAACCTGCTGATCGTCCATCCCAAGGTAGCCGATGCGGCGGTTTTTGGCGTGCCGAACCTCGACCTGGGCGAGGAGGTCAAGGCGGTGGTGCAACCGATGCCGGGCGTGCCGGCTGGGCCCGAGCTGGAGGCCGAATTGATCGCCTACTGTCAGCAACACCTGGCCAGGTTGAAGTGCCCGAAGAGCATCGATTTTGACGCCGCGCTGCCGCGCCTGCCGACCGGCAAGTTATACAAGAAGCCGCTGCGGGATCGTTATTGGGGCGACCGGAAGAGCCGCATCGTTTGAGCGCACGGCGTGTTGGGGCAGCCCGGCACGCCGCTCGGGCCGGGGCTTGTGTCTTGTGAAGGCCTGCGCTACAGTGTAGATACGTGTATATCATAGGAGATGGTCATGCGGCTGCAAGTAGCGAAATGGGGTAACAGCCTGGCTGTCAGGCTGCCGGTGGAGTGCATTCGGGCAGCCGGCCTGAAGGAAGGCGACGAGGTGGAAGCCCAGATGACCCCTAGCGGTGAAATCAGGCTGGTGCCGGCGCGCGTCTTCGACAAGCCGGCATTTCTGGCGCGATTGAACAAGCTGCATGCCAGGATGCCGATGCAGACGGAAGGCGCGGGAGAATTCATCCGTCGGATGCGTGACGAGGACCGGTACTGATGGTCTACCTCGATACCAGTGTTGCCGTCGCGTTGTTCGTGCCGGAGGCGAAGACGGCGAGCATAAAGCAATGGTTCGCGACCGCCACCGACCCCGTCGTCTCGGCGGACTGGATCGTGACGGAATTCGCCAGCGCCTTGTCGATCAAGCGCAGGCGAGGGGATATTGCGGCACCCGGCGCGCGGGCGGTGTGGCGTGAATTTGAGACATTTCGCGGCGCTGGCTTGCGTCTGGTGCCGGTCTCCCGCGGCGCATTCGAAACCGCGGCGCGAATGACCCGGGATGCAGCCAGTGGTTTGCGTGCTGGCGATGCCCTGCACCTGGCGGTGGCGCTCGAACTCGGTGTGTCGGACCTGGCCACGGCCGACGGCGTACTTGACGCCAATGCCATGCGGCATGGCCTCTCGACGATCAGGTTTTAGCTACGGCATAACAAGCGCTGCGGGCAGTTGTTAGCCGGCAGCTTGGTGCGACCGCGGTGCGCTTGACCGTGGCGGCGATTCTGACCTGTGGCAGGCCGCGGTGGAAGGCCGGCGGAGCATGTCAATGACTTTGAACCCGAGGACTCGTTCATAGTAGTCGAGGGCCTCGGCGAGATCGATAACCGAGACAAAGGGACTACAGCTTCCAGCACCGGTTCGTTTGCGTCAGGCATCGGACGTTCCATCGATTCACCTATGGCGCTGGTCATGACGCCGAACGAAGGGCATCCGCGGCCTCGAATGCGGCGACCGGCACCGTGCGCTTGACCGCAACTGCTTTGCGAAGCGTTTTGATGCGTTCTATCTCGTGCATGGTTTGCGCAGAAAAGTACGACTCGCCGCAACTCGGGCATGACCACATGGGGATGGCTTCGATGACCAGCAGGGCCGCGCCCTTGCCAAAGCTTCGCGTGACGTGCTTGAGCTGCACTGAGGCACTACCGCAGTAAGTACAAAGATGCTCAACAGAGGTAGGCGGTGATGACGATGAGTTTGCCGGTGAAGCCAGTTTTGACGACTGCTTCGGCAGACGATCCGTCGAGCGTGACGCCAGCGACGATGCACTTGACTTCGCGGGTTTGAGCGTCGCGCTGACGCTCGGTGACTTGCCCCGTGAGGATGATGTTTTCGAGGTCGAGGATTGAGAGGTTGTCATCTTCAAGCTCTTCGGCTGCGTGGGTTGAAACGACATAGTTCAGCGAGCGTATCAGGTGCCGGAACTGGCTGATGGTTGCTTGGGCCATGACGCGCAGTGTAAGGAACCCAGAGATGGCGGGAAACCTGGGCCCCTACTTTGGATGCCTAACGACGACTGCTTCGGCAGACGATCCGTCGAGCGTGACGCCGGCGACGATGCACTTGACTTCGCGGGTTTGAGCGTCGCGCTGACGCTCGGTGACTTGCCCCGTGAGGATGATGTTTTCGAGGTCGAGGATTGAGGGGTTGTCATCTTCAAGCTCTTCGGCTGCGTGGGTTGAAACGACATAGTTCAGCGAGCGTATCAGGTGCCGGAACTGGCTGATGGTTGCTTGGGCCATGACGCACAGTGTAAGGAACCCAGAGATGGTGGGAAACCTGGGCCCCTACTTTGGATGCCTAACGGTTAGGCGTCTGCGCGCGCGATGACGAAGGCGTAGTCACCTTCTGATGAGTCGTAGGCGGCGCGAACCGAGGCGAACTCCCCTGATTGCAAGTCGGCAGCCAGGGCCTTCAATCCTTGCTTGAGTTCGTCGTCGGTGCAGAGCCGCGCGAAGGAGCTGATATTCGCGCGCACATCGGGTTGAAGGTAAAGACGTGGCCTATCCTTCCCGGAGTACAAGAACAGATCTCGGAGTTCGGAGTTGACAAAGAAAGGGACACACTCTGAGCCCTGAAAGCCAGCAGTCGCAAGGGCGGTCTGAACGGCGTTCAGTGTTGGCATGTTCTGAATGGATCGACGCATCATGCTCGGGAAGTAGTGGCACAGCCAGTACTTTCCCATCTGCTCAGCCAGCCCAGTGAACAGCACGAATTGTCCGGACTTCAATGCGCGTCGAACCTCGCGGAAAGGACGGAGCAGGTTGTCGAAGTGATGGATGGCGAGGGTGCAAATGGCTCCGTCAAAGGTCTTGTCAGCGAAGGGCAAGTTTGAGGCATCCGCCGTGTGCCAAGAGGCCGATGATGACGACATTCGGGCTTGGGCAAGCATCACGTCAGAGGTGTCAATCCCATGCCACGTTCCAGCACTTTCGGCCAGCGCGCGAGTGTAGCTCCCAGTTCCGCAGGCGACGTCCAGGTAGGTTGAAGCCGAGTTCAACTGCAGCATAGTTGCCAGCTTGCCAACGATTGCCGGATCAGCCGCGCGCGAAGTCAAGTATGTGGTGCCGATGTGGTCGTACAGAGTGGTCACTTACAGACGCCCAACGTTAAGCTGAGCGGCCCGCCGCCACCGACGCTCGGAAACAGAAGCCACACATCGGCGGGTCCGCTCGAGCGCCGGGTTGGACGAAGCCGCTGCGCGGCGCAAGTCCGATCCGCCTTCCCACGATGTAATGCGCATGGTCATTTCGTCAATTCTGGCGACCTGATTGTGCAGCACATCTCATCGAAGGAACTCCCCCATGATGCCATTGAAA
>JANNGR010000452.1:0-1612 GCA_031403955.1 Betaproteobacteria bacterium | reverse complement strand
CCTTCGCCGCCGCGCGCAGGCGCTGGTAGACGCCCTTCTCCTGCCACTCCTTCACCCAGTGCGGCTCGCGCTTGGCGAGATCGCCTCGCATGGGGAACGGCGTATCGGGCAGGTTCAGCGTGCTCTTGTAGTCAGCCATGGTTCCTGAAATAGTCCCTGGCTTGCGCCGCATCCCGCGCGATTGCGGCGCGCAGCGCATCCAGTCCGTCGTACTTTTCCTCGTCGCGCAACTTGCGCAGGAACTTCACCCGCAGGTGGCGCCCATATAGATCTCCCTGCCAGTCGAACAAATGCACTTCCAGCAGCGGCGCGGCATCTGCCCGCACCGTCGGCCGCCGTCCCACACTGGCGACACCACGCAGCACGGCTCGTGTCTCTTCAAGCTCCGCCTCCACCGCAAAAATACCCATCAGCGGCGGCTTGCGCCTCAGCACGATGTTGGCGGTCGGAAATCCCAGGGTTCTCCCCAGTTTTTCGCCGTGCGCCACGCGCCCGCTCATGCTGTAGTCGCGCCCGAGCAGGCGTGCCGCACCTGCCAGGTCCCCCGCGGCGAGCGCGGCGCGCACTCCCGAGCTCGAGATCCTCTCGCCGGCCAGCTGCACGTCCGGCATCGCCTCGACCGCATAGCCAAGGCGCTGGGCAGCGGCCTCGAGCATCGAAAAGTCACCCGCGCGCTTCGCGCCGAAACGAAAATCCCTGCCCACCAGCAGCCAGCGCACGCCCAGCCCCTGCGCCAGCACATCCTCGATGAAGCGGTTCGCGGCGAGCCCTGCCAGGCGCGCACCAAACCGCAGCACGTGCGCGCGATCCACGCCGGCCTCGGCTGAATCATTACATGAGCACAGGATGGAGGGAGTACCGCAATCCCTCAGCAAACTTCAATACGGCCACGTACCTCCAACTCAATAAGGATGTCAGGGATGCGGGCATCAATCCACTCCTTCATTATGCAAGGAGCGGGCGCTATGAAGATCGCATTATCAAGCTCAACTGTCTCGAAGAGCTGAAGGTGTTGCACCAGAAGTTCAGCGAGGGCGGTGCTCAAGGCGGCAAGATATCGGTGACGATCGCACCGATCCAACCGCTGGATGCATTATTGACCCAATCGGGAGGCAAACCCATGGTCGTGGCGCTGAGTCACGACGACTACCTGGCAAATATCGGTGGTGTCCAGGTATTTATCCGGGAAGAAGAGGAGAAGTTTCGCGCCGCGGGGTACACCTACGTGCACCTCTCGCCAATCAGCACAGGGGGCGTCCCCGGATCAGGCCGGGATTATGTGCGCGTGATCGTTGACCGTGCAGCACCGGAGATTTATCTGTTTAACGAAGTCGTCGGAATCTTGCGCCGGAGTACCGAGCAGCAGAATCGTATGTTGATCATTCACTCCCTGATCAATTTTGACGAAGAACATGTACTCGATGGCATTCTTTCAGTTCACTGGCAAAAAAAATACCACTGGATACACGATTACAGCTTGCTGTGCGGCGAATTCAATTTGCTGCGCAATGGGGTTAAATGGTGCGGGTTTCCGTCCAAAGAATCGACCGCCTGTTTTACCTGCACGGGTTACAAGAGCCGCAATATCAAGGAGCGGATGCTGGGCCGGCTT
>JANNGR010000451.1:0-2869 GCA_031403955.1 Betaproteobacteria bacterium | reverse complement strand
CACGCGCCATCAGCAGCAGTCCGGAGGTGGCCATGTCCAGCCGGTGCACCACCAGCGCGTTATCGTACTGGCGTTGCGCGCGGCCGCTGAGGCAATCCTGCTTGTCGGCCCCACGGCCCGGCACACTAAGCAGCCCAGCCGGTTTGTCCAGCACCAGCAGCGCTTCGTCGGCGTACAGCACCGTGAGCGCGGACGACTCAGACTTCACCCTTGCCGTTTACCAATTCATGCACGATATCGCAGAATTCTTCCACGTCGTTGGGTTTGTGGATCAGGGCGCCAACACCTTCGGCGATCGCGCGTTGTTCGATTTCGGCCGTGACATAACCGGAAGCCAGGGCCACCGGCAGGTCGGGCCGCACCAGCCTGGCCTCGCGCAGCAGATCAACGCCGCAAAAGCCGGGCATGTTGTAGTCGGTCACCAGCAAGTCGAAGTCATGCGGGCGCTCGCGCAAGGCGAGCGACGCCAGGCGCGGGTCAGTGAACGAAGTCACCTTGAAGCCTTTTCTCGTCAACACCCGCTCTACCAGGAATACCAGCGCCTCGTCGTCATCGACATACATGACGTGTTTGCCCTTGCCCTGGACGGTGCTGGGGAACGTTATCTCCAACTGAGGATCGACAGCGGCGCTTTCGACCGGTGGAAAATAAAGCGTGAAGAGACTTCCCTTGCCGGGTGTGCTCTTGACCCCCACCGAGCCCTGGTGGGTGCGCATGATGCCATGTACCACGGCCAGCCCCAGGCCGGTTCCCTGGCCGACCGGCTTGGTGGTGAAAAACGGCTCGAAGATTCGTTGCATCGTCTCCGGGTCGATGCCGGTTCCGGTGTCGCGTACCGACAATGTGACGTGGTGGCCGCGCGAGATGCCGCGCCGCTCTTCCTTGAGCGATTGGGAATAGGTGCTGCCGAGTTTGACGCTGATGGTGCCTTTGGCGGTGCCGATGGCGTGCATGGCGTTGGTGCACAGGTTGAGCAGCGCCTGTTCGACCTGGGTGGCGTCGGCCATTACCGCTGGCACATGCTGGTCGATGCGCACGTGCAGGTCGATCGATGGTGGGAGCGTGACCTTGAACAGGCGCGTTGTTTCATGCACCACTTCCGCCAGCTGAATGGCGTTGCGCTTGGGCATTTCATTGCGGCTGAAGGTCAGGATCTGGCGCACCAGATCTCGCGCGCGCGCCGCCCGGCTTTTTCGATCTCGGACAAACTCGTCAGCGCCGGTGAGTTTTCTCCCGCATCCTGTTTTGCCAGCTCGACGTTGCCCAGAATCGCGCCCAGGATGTTGTTGAAATCGTGCGCGATGCCACCCGCCATGGTGCCAACCGCCTGCATCTTCTGGGATTCACGTAGCTGGGATTCCAATACGTTGCGTTGAGTCTCGATCTTTTTTCTGGCCGTCAGGTCGCGTGCGAAGACGGTGATGATGTCGCCATCGATCCGGTGTTCGAACGACACGCTGACCTCGACCGCCAGTGCCTTGCCGCCGCTGGTGCGGCCCTCCATCTCGCCCAACTGGGCATGGGTGGACAACTGGTTGTAAGCCAGGGTCTGGACGGCGTCAGGCAGGAAGCGCTCCAGCGGACTGCCCAGCGCCTGCGCCGATGGGCACTGGAACAGGGCCGCGGCGGCGGGATTGAATATCGTGATGTTGCGGCTGGCGTCCACGCAGATGATGGCGTCCAGCGACGAATTGATAATCGCCGCCAGACGGTTTTCGCTCAGGTGCAGTTCTTCATTGCGCCGCTGCAGCGCGGCAGCGCTTTCCTGCAGCGCGCGGCGCTCCGCCAGCAACGGCCCCTGGTCGATGATGGCGCAAATGAAATGGACCAGCTCGTCCTGGGAGTTGTCGATCCGGGCAATATGCAGGTCGCCGGCAAAGGTACCAGCCGAGCCGGCATGGAAGATCACTTCGCTTGATTCGCTGGTTCCGTCGACTTTGGCCAGCGCAAAAGAACGCGCAACCTTGTCGGCGTGTGATGCGCTGACGAACGGCAGCAGGAAGTTCAACGGCGGATCGGTTTCCCGTGGGCGGAACAGACGCAGCGCCATGGCGTTGCTCTCAAGCACCAGTCCTTGCTCATCGACCACCATCAAGGCCAATGGCACGCTTGAAAATAGCGTCAGGAATCGCTCGGACGCGCCTTCGGCCGCGCGCTGGCTGTAGCGCAATGCTGTATTCTGGATTTCGAGTTCCGCCTGGGACTTGCGCAAGTCCTCGATCATCTGGGGTAGTCCGTACCCTCGCGCGGCCACCTCCGGCAAGCTGTTGTCGTCACGCACCAGCGCGGAGATTTTGCGAAAAATCTGACCGGGCTTTCTGCGTTGCGAGACTTTGTTCATCCGGTCACACTCCGCACGCCGGCCATGCACGGCATGGTCCGGCCGGTGGCCGCGGGGTGAATGTTCCGCACTTTGCCGGAACCTACTTCTTCAGCTTTCCGCGCACCGGTACGACTGTCGTCACGGTCGGTCGCACGGCATCGGGCGAGACCGGTCTGGGGGGTGAAGTATCCTTCTTCGGCTTCCTGGATTCCTTGTTACTCTTTTGCTGACCTTTTGCCATGGGTGTCTCCTGGTGGGTTGTGGTGCTGAGGTGATAGGTTGCCGGCATGGTGCGCCCGGGCGTGTCTGGTTTGTGCCTGATGGATGCCCGTGCCGTTGGCTACTTGCGAATCACTGCATCACCTGGCTCATAGTCGGCGACCTTCAGCGGGCTCCTGGCTGTGATGTAGGCGCGCAGCAGGTCGGCGTCAACAAATCCGGTGTCGACGTAACTCTTGTGTGCGGTTAGTCTGGGATAACCGTCGCCACCCGCGGCGACGAAATTGTTGATCACCATGCGGTAGGACTTGCCAACATCGATCGGTG
>JANNGR010000450.1:0-61366 GCA_031403955.1 Betaproteobacteria bacterium | reverse complement strand
ACGGTGAAAATTGGACCGCTGCGGTCGATTTGCAGCCGACGATTCCCAAGTCCGACAGGCTCCTGGGGTCCAATGAAACGCCCACGGGTGCGGGCTAGTTTTACGCAATCCACTTCTTGCCAGTCGCAACAGCCTCTCATGAGTTTTATGCCCCAATCAACACTGTTGCCTGAATTGATTGCCGAGTCCGCCCCACGCCGCTGCACTGACTAACGGTGCCGCATCTCTGAGTTATGCCGAGTTGGATGATGGAACCAGGAAATTTGCAGCTGGGCTGATGGCCCTGGGTTTGGGACGCGGCGAACGCGTAGGCATCTATCTGGACAAGCGGTTTGAGACGGTGGTTGCAAGTTTTGGCGCGACCGCGGCCGGCGCGGTGTTCGTTCCGATCAACCCATTGCTAAAACCCGAACAAGTGGCTTTCATTTTGAAGGACTGCAATGTGCGTGTGCTGCTGACGTCGCCAGAGCGGCTGGCGTTGTTGGTGGACGCCCTGGCCCGATGCCCCGACTTGCGGCAGGTGGTTGTTACCGATTCGGCCGCAAGTTTTGCCGCAACCGCGGCGATGCTGCCGCCCGGTCTGGATTGCTTGTTATGGGCCGACCTGCTTGCCAGTGCTCCGCGGAGCGGGCACCGGGTGATCGATGTCGACATGGCCGCCATCCTGTACACCTCGGGCAGCACCGGCAAGCCCAAAGGTGTCGTGCTTTCACATCGCAATATGGTCGCGGGTGCCAAGAGCGTGGCGTCTTATCTGGAGAATAACTCGCGTGACACGTTGCTGGCCGCGCTGCCATTGTCTTTTGACGCCGGGTTCAGCCAGTTGACCACCGCGTTTCATGTTGGAGCGCGGGTGGTATTGCTCAACTACCTGTTGCCACGCGACGTCCTAAAAGCCATGGAACGGGAAAAGGTGACTGGCCTGACCGCCGTGCCGCCGCTCTATATCCAGCTGGTGCAACTCGACTGGCCGGCGTCGATTGACGAAAGCCTGCGTTATTTCGCCAATACCGGTGGACGAATGCCGCGTGAGACGCTGGGATTGTTGCGGCAACGGGTGCCCGGGGCGCGACCTTTTCTGATGTACGGGTTGACCGAGGCGTTTCGCTCTACTTACCTGCCGCCTGAGGAAGTTGATCGCCGGCCGGACTCGATTGGCAAAGCGATTCCTAACGCCGAGATTCTGGTGCTGCGTGAAGATGGATCGGCCTGCGGCCCTGACGAGCCGGGCGAGTTGGTGCATCGCGGCGCGCTGGTCGGCCAGGGTTACTGGAACGACGCGGAAAAGACGGCGGAACGTTACAAGTTGCTGGCGCTGGGCGCGCCAGGCCGGCCGGCTGGCCTGCAACTGCCCGAATATGCAGTGTTCTCGGGCGACACGGTGCGTATGGACGCGGAGGGCTTTCTGTATTTCATCGGCCGGCGCGACGAGATGATGAAGACATCTGGTTATCGGGTGAGCCCGACCGAGGTCGAAGAGGTGTTGTACGCGACCAGGCTGGTGGGCGAGTGTGTTGCGTTTGGCGTTGAGCACGCAACGCTCGGGCAGGCAATACAGGTGATTGCCACTGCCGCGACGGCAGCGCCGGCTAATGTTCCCGCAGGGGTGGACCTTGGTTTTGCATTATTGGTCGAGTGTCGTGCGCGTATGCCCGCTTACATGGTGCCCGCGGGAATCGAGATCGTGACCGGGCCGCTTCCACGCAACCCGAACGGAAAAATCGACCGCAAGTTGTTGTCAACCGACTGGGCCGCACGCAGCGAACCATAGTTTTACACCGGAGTTCCAAAGTCTTGAGTACCAATCAACCCATGCCGGCCGCGACACGCCAGCTTCCGGTCCACGCACCGATGCAACAGTTCTCCGTTGATAGGGGCGAATTGGTGGTCGGTGGCGAGCGACTGACCCTGCTCGCGGCGCGGGTTGGTCAGACTCCCTTTTACGCCTATGACCGCACGCTGCTGAAGGCCCGCGTGGCTAGCCTGCGTGAAACGCTTCCACCAGGCGTCAAGGTGCATTACGCGATGAAGGCCAACCCGATGCCGGCACTGGTCGGGTTCATGGCCACGCTGGTGGATGGAATTGACGTTGCGTCCGCCGGCGAGCTGAAAGTCGCGCTGGACGCCGGTGCCGATCCGAGGGAAATCAGTTTTGCCGGTCCGGGCAAGCGCGATTCCGAACTCAGACAGGCGGTCGCCTCAAGGGTTTTGATCAATCTTGAATCGCCGCGCGAGGTGTCGGTGTTGGCAGCGGTGTGCGCCGGCCTTGGTGTGCCGGCGCGCGTCGCGGTGCGCGTCAACCCGGATTTCGAACTCAAAGGTTCTGGCATGAAGATGGGCGGCGGGCCCAAGCAGTTTGGCGTGGATGTTGAGCAGATGCCCGATCTGCTGGCCGCGATTGGCCGTGCCGGGCTGGCTTTTGAAGGCTTTCACCTGTTTGCCGGTTCGCAAAACCTGCGCGCTGCATCCATTTGTGAGGCCCAGGAGAAGTCTTACGAGCTTGCCTTGCGGCTGGCGCGGCATGCGCCCATGCCGGTGCGGTTTCTAAACCTGGGTGGCGGATTCGGGATACCGTATTTTCCCGGCGAACAACGGCTCGACATTCAACCGATCGCGGACAACCTGGAACGTCTGGCGCAGCGGGCGCAACGCGAAATGCCCGAGGCCACTCTCGTGATTGAGTTGGGCCGTTATCTGGTCGCCGAGGCCGGTGTCTACGTCACGCGTGTGGTGGACCGGAAGATTTCCCGCGGGCAGGTGTTCCTGGTGACCGACGGGGGATTGAACCACCATCTGTCGGCATCTGGAAATTTTGGGCAGGTGGTGCGCAAGAACTATCCGGTGACGATCGGCAACAAGCTCGGCGGATCGGACATCGAACAAGCATCGGTGGTGGGCCCCCTGTGTACGCCACTCGACCTGCTTGCCGATCGCATGCAGTTGCCGGTTGCGCAAATTGACGATCTGGTGGTGGTTTTTCAGTCCGGCGCCTACGGTGCCAGCGCCAGCCCGCAGGCGTTTCTGGGACACGCTGCTTGCCCGGAAGTCCTTGTATAGGATCGCTGCGCCGCGCCGCGGCCCAAAATTGTCGGGGTGCGGCGTTGCCGTGTAGTATTGGCGTTTGGCCTGTGTGTCGCGGCACATTTGCTGTACCGGTGCCGGCGGTGAGGGGCATCGCCGTACATCCGCGCACAGAGACACGAAGATGATCAAGATATTCAACCATTACATCCACCGGCGAACACTCCTGCAAATCATTCTTGATTTTGGATTGATCATTGGTACGGTTATTTTGGCGGTTGGGTGGCGCACTTCTGATCTTGCCCAGGCAACGTCTGCCACCTTGCCTTCGGCCGCACTGCTTGGTGTTGGCGCACTGGCTATCAACGCCGCGCTGGGTTTTTACCAGAGGGTCCATAACCGGTCCGTCGCGCAGTCGCGCGCGCGCGCCGCCTTGTCGCTATTTCTGATCCTGCCGTTGGCATACGGCATTTTGCACGTGCTTCCACTAGGCATGGACAACCGCGACTATGTTGCGTTGTCGATAGTTGCCGGTGTGGTTTTGATGTTGATCCATCGCGTCCACGTCGGTCATTCCAGCGCCCAATCGATGATGCGCCAGCGCGTTCTGGTGTTTGGCACCGGCACACGCGCCAAGCTGGTTGGCAGAACGCTGCAAAAGTCAGACCCGCACATTGACCTGGTGGGGTATTACGCAAGTCCCAATGAGTCGGTGGCGGAGGTGTCGGCATGGGGTATTTTGTCGCCGAACACCTCGCTCACCGATATCGTGATGGAGCAACAGGTCGATGAGATCGTGGTCGCGCTGGCCGAGCGACGCGGTGGCAGCATGCCGTTGCGCGAACTGCTGGATTGCAAGCTTCAGGGTGTGCGTGTCGTGGACATGGCAACACACTTCGAGAAGACACTTGGTCAGATCAGGCTGGACTCGGTGTCTGCCGGCTGGCTGATATTTGGAGACGGCTTTAGCCAGGGCTTGTTGCGCACCGTGGTGAAACGTCTTTTTGATGTTGTGTGCGCCGCGGTGCTGCTAATTCTGGCGTCGCCCCTGATTCTGCTGACCGGAATACTGATACTGCTCGAAAGTGGTGGTCCGATCCTGTACCTGCAGGAGCGTGTCGGGCTGAATGGACGGCTGTTCAACGTGGTGAAATTCAGGAGCATGCGTACCGATGCGGAACACGACGGCCAGCCGCGTTGGGCGACGGCCAAGGATGACCGGGTCACGCGGGTCGGGCGGATCATGCGCAAACTGCGCATCGACGAGTTGCCGCAATTGTTCAGTGTGCTCAATGGGGACATGAGCCTGGTCGGACCCCGGCCGGAGCGCCCGTATTTTGTTGACAAACTGACCCAGGAGTTGCCCTATTTCGCCGTTCGCCAAAGTGTCAAACCCGGCGTGACTGGTTGGGCCCAAGTGCGTTACCACTATGGTTCGTCAGTGGAAGACTCGGCGGAAAAGCTTCAATACGACTTGTATTACGTCAAGAACCACACCTTGTTCCTTGACCTGGTGATACTGTTTGAAACCGTTGGTGTCGTGTTGACCGCCAAGGGCGCGCACTAGTACCCCGACCAGACCAAATGGTCCTGATCTTCGTCCATCGCCACGACCATCCTGGCTTGAACCGATGAATGCCGACAATCTTGTCCTGACCGCCTGGAGTTATGGTCTGGCAGGACTGGTGTACGGCGCTTTTGCATTGGTCCTTTGGCAGCGCGGATACCTTCGCGCGCCCCGCGAAGCCGCCAAGATGGCAATGGTGGCGGCAGTGCTGGGCAGTGCGCTGTGGGGGTGTCTGCTGACGGCCTTTTTGTTTAGCGGGCAGCGACTGGTGCTCACGGCCGGCTACGTCGCCGACCTGCTTCGGTATGCAGCCTGGTATGTCTTTCTGTTGTTATTGCTGCGCTTGCGCCAGCGCGAGAACGCCGCGACCGCCATGGCCTGGCTGGCTCCGGCTGCCATATTGGTGCTGGTGGCGGCAGTGGCGGCTCTGGCAGTCTCGGTTTTGGGCATTGGCGACGCCGGCGACGTCCGCAAACTAGCGTTGTTCAGTTCCATGTCATTGCCGGTAATGGCCATGGTGCTGCTGGAGCAGTTGTTCAGAAACGTCTCGGAAGACTCACGCTGGAACATCAAACCACTTTGCCTGGGGCTGGCGGGCGTATTCCTGTTCGATTTGTACCTGTATTCGGAGGCGGTTTTGTTCAGTCGGGTCGATGCGGACGCGCTCAGCATTCGCGGCGCGGTGCATGCCTTGGTTGTTCCGTTTTTGCTGCTGTCCACGTCGCGGCACAACGATTGGCTGACCAAGATACAAATCTCGAGAAAGGCGGCCTTTCATTCGGCAACCTTGATGATCGCCGGCTTCTACCTGCTATTTATTTCGGGCGTCGGTTATTACGTCCGCTATTTTGGTGGCGATTGGGGGCGGGCGCTGCAATTGGGCCTGGTTTTCATGGGCTTGGTCGTGCTGATGGTGTTGGTCGTTTCGGGCACCGCGCGCGCCAGATTGAAGGTTTTTCTGGGCAAACATTTCTTTCGTTATCGGTATGACTACCGGGACGAGTGGTTGCGCTTTACACAGACGCTGGCGGCCAAGAATTCACCGCAGGAAATGGGAGAGCAGGTGGTGCGCGGATTGGCGGACATGTTGGAGAGTCCCGGTGGTGGCCTGTGGCTGAAGAACCGGGGCGAGACCGGTTATCGGCAGACCGCGCGCTGGAATATTGCTCCCAGTCTGATTGCCGAGGATGGCAACTCCGCGCTGAGCCAGTTTCTGCAAAACAGCGGCTGGGTGGTCAATCTTGAGGAGTACCGGTCATTTCCGCGGCGCTATGGACAACTGGTGTTGCCGGCCTGGTTGCAGGATATTGCGCAAGCCTGGCTGATTGTTCCGCTGACGGTTGGCGACGACATGATCGGATTCGTGGTTCTGACCCGCGCGCGGGCACGCATGGACGTGAACTGGGAGGTAAACGACCTGCTCAAGACCGCGGGGCGCCAGGCGGCCAGCTTTCTGGCCCAGATGCAAGCCACGGAGGCGCTGCTGGAGGTGCGCAAGTTCGACGCATTTAACCGGATGTCCGCCTTTGTGGTGCACGATTTGAAAAATGTGGTGACGCAACTGTCGCTGATGATGAAAAACGCCAAACGTCTACACAACAATCCGGAGTTCCAGCAGGACATGTTGATGACGGTTGAGAACTCACTTGACCGGATGCGTCAACTGATGCTGCAGTTGCGCGAAGGGGCGACGCCGCCGGGAACGGCAGTCGGTGTCGATCTGGAGGCTATTGCGCACCGGATCGAAGCGGTCGCGCTGGATCGTGGCAGAAAGTTGGAAGTGGATGTCGCCGAGCCGGTCGTAACGCGAGGACATGAGGAGCGTATTGAGCGCATTATTGGGCATATGGTGCAAAACGCGTTCGACGCGACAGAGTCCAGCGGCCGAGTCTGGCTCAAGCTCGATCGTTTGAGCGGCCAGGCCATGATCGAGGTTGGCGACACTGGTCACGGCATGACCCAGGAGTTTGTGCGTGACCGTCTTTTCAAGCCGTTCCAGACCACCAAGCAGGCGGGTATGGGTATTGGAGCTTATGAGAGTTTTCAGTACGTGCAAGAATTAGGTGGGAAAATTACGGTCGATAGCCAGGTAAACCAGGGAACCATAGTCACGATGCTTTTGCCATTATTTGAAATTCAGAGGCAGTCGGACCTCCAGCCGCTCGGAGTTGCATGACATCCGAACGAACCCGCGCTTTGCTGATCGTGGAAGACGATCTGGCGCTCCAAAAACAGATTAAATGGTCGCTCGATCGGTTCGAATCGGTAACCGCGAATGATCGCGAGTCCGCTTTGGTTCAGGTGCGACGCCATTCGCCTGCCGTCGTGACGATGGACCTCGGCCTGCCGCCGGATCCGGATTCGGTGTCTGAAGGCTTCAAATTGCTGGAACAGATCCTGGCGATAGACGCCGACACCAAAGTGATTGTCCTAACCGGCCAGAATGATCGGGCCAACGCGTTGCGGGCGGTCGCGATGGGCGCTTATGATTTCTTCGCCAAGCCGTTTGAACCGGAGTTGCTCAACCTGACGGTCGAACGCGCGTTCAGACTGGCCGAACTGCAAGCCGAGAACCGCAGACTGCAAGCCATCCAGCAGCCAGATGCGCTGGCCGGTTTGATGACCCGGGACCCGGGCATGCTGCGCGTTTGTCGGACGATCGAAAAGGTTGCAGGCAGCAATGCAACGGTGATGTTGCTGGGTGAAAGCGGCACCGGCAAAGAAGTACTGGCGCGTGGCTTGCATCAGGCGTCACCGCGCAAGGCGGGCAAGTTTGTGGCAATCAATTGCGCCGCGATTCCCGAAAATCTGCTGGAAAGCGAGTTGTTCGGTTATGAGAAGGGTGCATTCACCGGCGCGGCCAAGATGACATTGGGAAAGATCGAAACCGCCAATGGCGGCACCTTGATGCTGGATGAAATTGGTGATCTTCCCTTTTCCCTGCAGGCCAAACTGTTGCGATTTTTGCAGGAGCGAACCATCGAGCGTCTTGGCGGACGCCAGGAGATTGCGGTGGATGTGCGGATTGTTTGCGCCACGCACCAGGATTTGAAGGCGCTGACCAAGGACAGCCGGTTTCGGGAAGACCTGTATTACCGCCTGGCGGAAATCGTCATCAACATACCGCCGTTGCGGGAAAGAATCGGTGATCCGGCATTGTTGGCTCACGCCTTTGCCAGGCGTTTCTCGCAGGAGCAGAACCGGAGTTCGATGACGCTGAGCGAGGACGCGGTGCGTGCAATTGAGGCGCACCGCTGGCCGGGCAATATTCGAGAGTTGGAGAACTGCATCAAGCGGGCGACGATCATGGCTGACGGGAGCCAGATTTCTCTAGAGGAAATCGGATTGAAACCGCCTGAACCGGACGATGCGTCGGGGTCGCTTGACCTGCGTGCGATTCGGGATAATGCCGAAAAGCGCGCCATCATGTCTGCCATGGGCCGTGTCAATGGCAATATGGTCAAGGCCGCCGAGTTGCTTGGTGTCAGCCGGCCGACGCTGTACGATTTGATGCACAGGCTGAGCTTGAAATAGCTCGACCGACGGTTAGGTATTTGTCTATGGGTTCCGTATGAATCATCGTTCTCCCGTTTGGCGCGCAAGTGGTTTTTCAGCGTCGCTCCTGCTGGCCATATTGTTGTCCGCTTGTGGTGGCGACAAGCCCGACGCGATGCTCGCTTCGGCCAAAGACTACCTGGCAAAGAATGACTCCAAAGCGGCGGTCATTCAACTCAAGAATGCGTTGCAGAAGAATCCCGAATTGCCGGAAGCCCGCTATTTGCTAGGGTTGGCCCTATTGCGCGGCGGCGACGCCGTGGGCGGCGAAACCGAGTTGCGCAAGGCGCTGGCGTTCAAGCATCCGCAGGAAGCGGTGGCGCCTGCATTGGCCCAGGCCATGTTGGCGCAAGGCAAGTTCGCGAAGGTGACGGACGAGTTTTCCAGAACGGAGTTATCCCAGGCTGCGGCCAAGGCCGACTTGCAGACTTCGCTGGCGGCCGCTTACGGTGCACAAGGAAAGGCTGAATTGGCCTTCGCCGCGTTGCGCGCCGCTTTGGCAGCCGACCCTGGGTATGTGCCGGCCTTGATCCTCCAGGCACGCCAAAAGGCCGCAGCGCAGGATATTGAGGGCGCTCTTGCTTTGGTCGAATCGATCCTGACGAAAGCGCCAGGCACTCACGAGGCATGGAAACTCAAGGGCGACATCCTGCTGCATGGCAAGGATCAGGCCAATGAAGCTATCGTTGCCTACCGCAAGGCGATCGAGGCCAAGGCTGACTATTTGCCCGGTCATGCTGCAACTATTGCCGCATTGATGCAGATGGCAAATGTTGACGAAGCGGCGAAACAACTGGAGCAATTGAAGAAGGTAGCACCTAACAGGCCTCAAACCCGGTATTTTGAAACCGCGCTGGCATACCAGAAGAAGGATTTCCGGCTGGCCAGGGAACTGGCACCACAGTTGATCCGGATGGCGCCCAACAATGCCCAAGGCCTGTATTTGGCGGGAGCTATCGAGTTTCAGGCCAACTCACTGTTGCAGGCGGAACTCTATTTGACCAAAGCAGTTCAAAACGCGCCGCAATCTGCTCTCGCCCGTCGATTGCTTGTGAAGACCTACCTGCGCTCCGGTCAGTCAGCCAAAGCGCTGGTGGCACTGCAGCCCGCGCTAAAAGCCGACATTGTTGATGCCAACACCAGTGTGCTTGCTGGCGAGGCCTATCTTCAGAACGGAGACGCCAAGAGGGCGGAGGAGTTTTTCACCAAGGCTATCAAGTCGGACCCAAAGAACGCCAAGAGTCGTACGTCGTTGGCGTTGACCCAGTTACTTAGCGGTCGCGAAGAATCGGCGTTTGGAGATTTGCAGGAAATTGCGGCGTCGGACAGTGGCACCACGGCCGATATGGCTGTAATTAGCGTTTACCTTCAGCGAAAAGAGTATGACAAGGCGCTGAAGGCCATCGACTCACTGGAAAAGAAACAACCCGACAAGCCTCTGGCCGCCAATCTGCGCGCCCGCACACTGCTGGCCAAGCGCGATGTCGCGGGTGCCCGCAAGAGCTTTGAGCGCGCTCTGGATATCAGCCCTGGTTATTTTCCGGCTTTGGCCAGCCTTGTTTCGCTGGACATGCTCGACAAAAAGCCGGACGAGGGCAGGAAGCGCTTGGAGGCAGTGTTGGCCAAGGATCCCAAGAATCCCCAAGTCTTGTTGGCGTTGGTCGAACTGCGGGCCAGATCGGGCGCATCGAACAGCGAGGTCGCGGAACTGCTCGGCCGGGCTATAGCTGTCAACCCGACCGAAACGCGGCCACGTCTGCTGCTGGTGGAGCTTCACTTGCGCGACAAAGAGGCCAAACAGGCGCTGACGGTGGCTCAAAATGCCGTGGCTGCAATTCCTGACAGCCCTGAATTGCTGGATGCCCTGGGCCGCGCTCAGCAGGCTTCCGGCGATACGAACCAAGCCATCGCCACTTATTCAAAGATGGCGACCTTGCAACCACTAGCGCTCCAACCCCATCTGCGTTTGGCGGAAGCGCACATGGTCGCCAAGGACAAGAATGCTGCCGCGGCGAGCCTTCGCAAGGCATTGGAATTACAACCCGATTTGCTGGACGCCCAGCGCGCGCTGATCGGACTTGCCTTGGAGGAGAAAAAGTTCCAGCAGGCGGTGACGATTGCGCGCGAAATCCAGAAACAGCGTCCCAAGGAGGATCTGGGTTATCTGCTGGAAGGTAGTGTCAGCGTCGCGCAGCAAAAATGGGACGTTGCGGCCGAAGCATTCCGTTTTGGCCTAAAGCAAGTGCCAGCGCCTGAACTGGCGGCGCAACTGCATTCTGTACTTGCCGCTTCCGGCAAAACTACCGAGGCCTTGAAGTTTTCCAATGGCTGGCTCAAAGACAACCCAAAAGATGCGGCTTTTCGTTTTTATTTGGGTGATGCAGCACTGGTGCGCAAAGACTATGCCGCAGCGGAAAAGAGCTTCCTAAGTGTGGTGCAAATTCAACCAGACAGCGTTTTGGCGCTCAACAATCTGGCCTGGGTAACGGGCAAGCTGAACAAGGAAGGCGCTATTGCCTACGCTGAAAAGGCCAACACGCTGGCACCCAACCAGCCGCTGATCATGGACACGCTGGCTATGCTGCTTTCCGAGAAGAATGAGTACGCCAAGGCGCTCGAGTGGCAAAACAAAGCCTTGGCCCTGCAACCGCAAAACCGCATGTTCAAACTCAATCTGGCCAAGATTCATGCCAAGGGTGGCAAGAAGGATCTTGCGCGCAAAGAGCTCGATGAATTGGCCAAACTTGGCGATAAATTCCCGGCGCAGGCCGAAGTTGAGAGTTTATTGAAGAGTCTTTAATTCGGTGTCGATGGTTCCAGCATCATGACCAACTTCGGATCGCTCTTGCCGTTAGTGGTGATGTAGCTCCATCCGCTGGTCTAAATTTGTCAATCGGTCCTGTATGAATCGTTTCCTTTTTGTTTCGCGCACCAGAAATCTTGCCGGTTCACTGGCACTTGTACTTTTGCTATCCGGATGTGGTGGTGACAAGCCTGATGCGCTGCTCGCCTCGGCCCGTGACTACCTGGCAAAGAACGATTCCAAGGCGGCCGTGATTCAACTCAAGAACGTCTTGCAGAAAAATCCCGACTTGCCTGAGGCGCGTTACCTGCTTGGTCTGGCGCTGTTGCGTGGCGGTGATGCCGCGGGAAGTGAGACGGAGCTGCGCAAGGCCCTGGAACTGAGCCATCCGGAGGAGTTGGTGGTTCCGCCCTTGGCTCAGGCCCTGTTGGCGCAACGCCAGTTCAAGAAGTTGGTGGATGAGTTTTCCAAGACACAACTCAGCGAGGCCTCGGCCAAGGCGGACCTGCAGACCTCGTTGGCAGCCGCATATGGCGCGCAAGGCGATGCTGAACCGGCCAAGGCTGCATTGAGTGCCGCCTTGGCGGCCGACCCAGGATTTGCGCCGGCCCTGTTGGTCCAGGCACGCGAGAAGGCGGTAGCTCGGGATGTCGATGGTGCTCTTGGTTTGGTCGAATCTGTCCTGGCCAAGGCGCCGGCCAACCATGAGGCGTGGAAACTCAAGGGGGACCTCCTGTTGCAAGGCAAGAACCAGTCTGTTGAAGCATTGGCCGCATACCGCAAGGCCGTCGATGCCAAGGCCGACTATGTAATTGCGCATGCGGCGGTTTTTAACCTGCTGTTGCAACAAGGAGATGTTGATCAAGCGTCGAAGCAGTTGGAGCAATTGAAGAAAGTAGCAGCCAACAGCCCCCAAACCAAGTATTTTGAAACCTTGCTGGCGTATCAGAAGAAGGACTTCAAGCTGGCTAAAGATCTGTCGCAGCAATTGATCAGGATGGCGCCCAACAGCCTCCAAGGTCTGCAACTGGCTGGCGCCATTGAGCTGCAAGCCAACTCGTTGCCGCAGGCCGAGGTCTATTTGACCAAAGTGGTTCAAGCCGCGCCTGATGCGGCTTATGCCCGTCGCTTGCTGATAACCACCTATCTTCGCTCCGGGCAGCCAGCCAAAGCCCTGGCAACGTTGCAGCCGGCGCTGAAAGGCGCAAACGTCGATGTCGCGACGAATTCAATCGCGGGTGAGGTGTACCTGCAAAACGGTGACATCAAGAAAGCAGAAGAGTTTTTTTCCAAGGCTGCGAAGCAGGATCCCAAGAACGCCAGGGCCCGCACTTCGCTGGCGCTAACGCATTTGGTTGGCGGGCGGGATGAAATCGCTTTCGGTGAGTTGCAGGATATTGCGGCCTCCGACAGCGGCATCACGGCAGACCTGGCGCTGATCAGCGCACATCTGCGCCGCAAAGAGTTTGACAAGGCGCTCAGGGCGATCGACGCTTTGGAGAAGAAGCAACCCGACAAACCGCTGGCGGCCAACCTGCGTGGGCGCACCTTGCTGGCCAGCCAGGATCTGGCCGGGGCCCGCAAGAGCTTTGAGCGTTCGATCGCGCTCGATCCCACCTATTTCCCGTCTGTCGCCAGTCTGGCGGCATTGGACATGGCAGACAAGAAGCCCGATGAGGCGCGCAAGCGCTTTGAGGCAGTGCTGACCAAGAATCCCAAGAATGCCCAGGCATTGCTTGCCTTGGCCGAATTGCGTGCAAGGTCAGGTGGGGCCAAGGGGGAAGTGGCCGAGTTGATTACGCGCGCCGTTACAGCCAACCCCACGGACAAGACGCCGCGCCTGCTGCTGGTGGAATTTCACTTACGCAACCAGGACTTCAAGCTCGGTTTGTCCGCGGCCCAAAATGCAGTTGCCGCCATGCCTGACAGCCCGGAACTGCTGGACGCGCTGGGCCGCGCACTCCAACTTTCGGGCGACTTGAACCAGGCCATTGTCACTTTCAATAAGGTGGCAACCATACAAGCGCTGTCGCCACTGCCGCAAATGCGCCTGGCAGAAGCGCATATGGCCGCAAAGGACAAAGAGGCTGCGACCCAAAGCTTGCGCAAAGCGTTGGAACTCAAGCCCGACCTGCTGGACGCGCAAAGGGGCTTGATCATGCTCGCCCTCGACAGCAAGAACTACGCCGACGCAGTGAGCATCGCGCGAAATGTCCAGAAACAGCGCCCCAAGGAGGCTGTGGGTTACCAATTTGAGGGCGATATTGCGGCTAGCCAGAAGAAATGGGATATGGCGGCCGATGCCTACCGCCTGGGACTGAAGCAGGCGTATCTTCCTGATCTGGGTGTGAAGGTGCATTCGGCACTCGGGGCGGCCGGCAAAACCGCCGAAGTTGAAAAGTTTTCGACCGCATGGCTAAAGGACAACCCCAAGGATGTGGTATTTCGCCTCTATCTGGCCGATTCCGCCACGGCCCGCAAAGACTATGTTGCGGCCGAGAAAATGTACCTGGGCGTGACACAGATTCAACCCAACAATCCGACGGCATTGAATAATTTGGCTTGGGTAACCGCCAGATTGAACAAAGACGGCGCAATTGCTTACGCCGAGAAGGCCGTCGCACTGGTCCCGAATCAGTCTGCATACATGGACACCTTGGCTATGGTGCTGTCCGAGAAGAATGACTACGCGAAGGCGCTCGAATGGCAAAACAAGGCGATCGCTTTGCAACCCCAAAATGGCTTGTTCAGGCTGAATCTGGCCCGGATCCATATCAAGGGTGGCAAGAAAGACCTTGCCCGCAAGGAACTTGACGAACTTGCCAAACTTGGCGACAAGTTCCCTGCGCAACCTGAAGTTTCCAGTCTTCTGAAGAGCCTGTAGCCTGACAACTGAAGGTCGCGCCGCGGGCTTTTGACTACCGCGACCACACAAACGTGAACATCTCCAGGGTACTTTGCTTGTTTGTCGTGCTGGCCAGTTTTCTGTCCGGCCTCGCCAACGCCGACGTGGCGGACGTTATCGCCCGGATCAAGCCCTCGGTGGTTATTGTTGGTACGTTCAGAAGCACCGACAGCCCGCGATTCAGACTGCGCGGTACCGGTTTTGTAGTGGCCGACGGCAACCTGGTGGTGACCAATGCCCATGTGCTTCCGGACTCGTCGGAGAACCGGACCGACATGTCGATCGCCGTTCTGGTTCGGGTTGCCGAGAAAGAGTTGCAGATGCGACAGGCGGTGGTGGTCGAACTAGACCGGACGCATGACCTGGCGTTGTTGCGAATCGATGGGGCGGCGGCGCCTCCGGTGTCGATTCGTGACTCAGACACCGTGCGTGAGGGCCAATCCGTCGCCTTCGTTGGTTTCCCAATTGGTGGCGCCCTGGGTTTCTCCCCGGTGACGCACCGCGGCATGATTTCCTCCATCACACCTGCTGCATTGCCGGCACCAACCGCGCGCCAGCTCAGCGAGAGCACGATTCGTGGCGTTCGCGCCGGAGTCTTCGACATATTTCAGCTTGATGCCACCGCCTATCCGGGAAACAGCGGTGGCCCCTTGTTCGATCCAGACAAAGGCGACGTATTGGGCGTCGTCAATATGGTGCTTATCAAAGGCACGCGGGAATCTGCCTTGAGCCAGCCTTCCGGAATCACCTACGCTGTTCCAGCCAAGTTTGTGGTTCAACTCATCGAGCGGGCCAAGGGCCGCTGACGCCTGGGACCAAAGCAAAGAGCGCTGGCGGTCAGTCCTTCAGGAAGCGCGTGGCATGGTCCAGGTCGTCGTGCGTTACGCCGGATGTCAACGCGCCGACGAATTTGCGCCACGCCAGATCCGGTTCAGCCAGGGTGAAGCCATAGAAAATGTTGCCGCCATTGTCTTTTCCGCGCACAGCCATTGCGCGGACGGTGGACTGCTCGTCATTGCCTAACTGGATCGTTGCGTCACCCCATTGTTTGGTAGGAATCGACACTTTGGAGTGGGCCAGAAATCCAAAATTCGACAACTCAAGCACGCGTAGAGACGCGACTTCGGTTTTGCCGTCCACATGGACCAAAAAGTTGCCGGGGCATTTCAATGAGAAACGCTGGTGTTGACGCAAATCTCTGCCGGTCTGCGAAGTCGGCTCGATCCGCGGTAACATTTTTTCATGCTCCGGCAGGTTATAGATCGAGTGCAGCAGCATCTTTTCCCGCATGGTCAGGTTAACAAACACCTGGGTGCGCTGGTTGAAAAAGTAGTCCAGCAGTTCGGTGGTCATCACCGGGTCGTTGGTGGTGAAATAGCGCCGGTTGGGAAGGACGATGTTGGGCAGCTTGGTTCGGATGAAGTAGTCGTGAAGGTTCTTGCGACGCTCCTTCTGACCATAAACCTGCTTCAATTTTTTTGGCGCGGTGCGTAGATCCAGCGACGCGCCGACGGCAGGCGCGCCATTGGCAAAATCGTAGTTGGCAACCGTGTTTTCAGTCAATCGTTTGAAGAACAGCAGCGACTCGTACATTTCAATGCGCGTCGGATGTACGGCAATCACCAAGTGGCGGGTGTCAAAAAACGTGGTGCAGTATTCGTACATGAACTTCATCAGCGGAAACAGGATGGCCCCGCCGGTCTTGCGGAAATCGGGATGAACCGCCAGCGCTGATACCTCGGCAATTTTCCCGCCACGAGAGCGAATTTCCTTCAAGTCGAAAATCGCCTGCAGCGGAAAGCCAAAGACGCTTTCGCGAATCAACGATAACGTGCCTACCACTTCGCCGTCGAATTTGGCACACAGCGTGGTCGTGGTCGGCAGGGCGTGGTAAATCGTTGCGCGCATGCCAGACGGCGCCGGCTTCATGAAACCGCTGCTCACATAGGCGTCGTGCAAAAGCGTGAAGCAGGCCTCCAGTTCTTCGCGCGTTTCGGCAATCTTGAGCACCAGACGTTTATCGGGCGCCGGGTCACACTCGACAAATGACCTAAAAATCGCGAACCGGAGTGGTTGCGGGAACCAGGAAAAAGCTTTACGAAGGCCTTGATGCCATGACTTTCTTGCATTGGCCGCCAATGAATGCTTCAAGCGTTTCTCCCTTTTGTTGCGCTGAAGATAGCGCCAGCCGTCTTCGTCAGGCCCGCATGGAGCCCAAGTGCAACTGGCTGCTAACGACCGTACACATCTTCAAATCGCACAATGTCGTCCTCGCCCAGGTAGGAGCCCGACTGCACCTCAATCATCTCCAGCGCAACGCGACCAGGATTTTCCAGCCGATGCGTGGTTCCCAGGGGGATGAACGTCGACTCATTCTCCGACAACAGGAAGGTCTCTTCGCCCCGCGTCACTTTGGCCGTGCCACTGACCACAATCCAGTGTTCGGCCCGATGGTGGTGCATCTGCAAGGACAAAGTGCCGCCGGGCTTGACCACAATACGCTTGACCTGGAAGCGCGCGCCGGCATCCACGCTGTCATACCAACCCCAGGGACGATACACCTTGCGGTGAATTTGTCCTTCGGAACGACCGCGCTGCTTCAGGCTGTCCACGATCTTCTTCACGTCCTGTGTTCTGTCCTTGTGCGCCACCAGTATGGCGTCGGGTGTTTCCACCACCACCAGGTCGCTGACGCCTACACACGCCACCAGCCGACTATCCGACAGAGTCAGCGTATCGCGGCAATCATGCAACATGACATCGCCTTGCGCAACATTCCCGGCGTCGTCTTTGGGCAATACCTGCCACAAAGCGTCCCAGGCGCCAACATCGGACCAACCGGCCTGCAAAGGGATCACCACGCCGACGGGCAAACGGCTGTCAGCCGTCGCCCCGGCCCGGCTGCTGGCCGTGATGCGCTCCATTACCGCGTAGTCGATCGAGTCGCTCGGGCACGCGGCAAACGCGTCCTTGCCAACCCGGACAAATTCTTCGTCACGCTTGCCGCTCGCCCAGGCCGCGTTGCAAGCGGCCAGGATGTCCGGGCGGCAGTGCGCAATCGCCGCCAGCCACACCGACGCACGCATCATGAACAGGCCGCTGTTCCAGAGATATGAGCCCTGTTCCAGGTAGGACCGGGCAGTTTCCAGGTTCGGTTTTTCCACGAAGCCCGAAATTGATCTTGCTGGCGCGTCTGGCGCGGCAAGACGCTCACCGGTCTGGATGTAGCCGTACCCGGTTTCCGGCGCGTCGGGCGTGATGCCGAATGTCACCACCATTCCGCGTGCGGCCAAACCGGCTCCGTGGCGCACCACGTCGCGAAAGGCGGCGTTATCGGTTATCACATGGTCCGCCGGCATGACCAGCAAAACCGGGTCGGCGCCGCCCTGGGTCGCCGCCAGAGCGGCTAGTGTGAGCGCGGGTGCCGTGTTGCGCCCCATGGGTTCAAGCACGATCATGCCCGCTCTACCGATCAGGCGTAGCTGCTCGGCGATAACGAACCGGTATTCTTCGTTGCACACCACCATCGGTGCCGCCAGCTCGATACCGGCAATGCCTTCGGTGCGTCGCACGGTGGCCTGCAATAACGAGTCTTCACCGATCAAGGGCAGCAGTTGTTTGGGGTATTTTTCGCGCGACAAGGGCCACAGCCGGGTTCCAGAGCCACCAGACAAGACGACCGGTTGTAGCGGCACTTTTGAAATTGCGGAGTCTTCAGATCGATCAGCCACGTGCATCGCCCCATCGTAGCTGGGCGTTGTCGTCACCCTGGTAAAGCGTTGCGCCATGGCGATCGACACAGTACTGGGGCGAAACTATCATTTCGTCAAAGCGCATGCCGCTGCCAATGCGGGTGTATTCAAACAAGATGCTGCGGGTCACCGACGCCCCGCTACGCAGCGTGCATCCATGTCCGATCCACGCCGGTCCGACTATAGACACGCCGGGCTCTATAAGCACGCTCGAACCAATGTACACCGGCCCTTGGATGTCGATTTCGTCCCAGGCGACGGAAGTGTTCAGGCCCACCCACACACCCGGCCTGATCTCGCGCCCTGGCATGTTCATTTGCGCCACCTCGCCACGCAACACACGCTGCAGCACCGACCAGTAGTCGCTCACCCGGCCGATGTCGATCCAGTTGAAAAAGCGGCTCTGCGCGTAGAACGGCAGCCCTTCAGTGACCAGGCGCGGGAACAGTTGCGAGCCGATGTCGTAAACCGTGCCGGACGGGATTCGCTCCAGCACCGCGGGCTCGAAAATATAAATGCCGGTGCTGGCCAAGGTGGATTTGGCTTCGGCCGGCGCCGGCTTTTCCTGAAACGATTTGATCCGGCCGTCCTGTCCGGCCACCACGATGCCGTAGTTCTGAACCTCCGCCAATGGCACGTTGAGCGCCACCACGCTGGCAATCGCTCCCTTGTTCTTGTGCTCGTGCAGCGCGGCACCGATATCCAGGTCTATCAAAGCGTCGCCACACAACACGATGGTGGTTGCATCGAAGAAACCGCTGAAGTCCTGAATGCGTCGCATGCCGCCGGCCGAGCCCATTGGCCTGGGCAGTATGTCACCGTGGTCGCGCAGGCCCTCGTAGGAGTAGCCAATCTGCACGCCCCAGCGGTGGCCATCGCCAAAATAATGCTCGATCTTGTCGTGGTGAAACGCTACGTTGACCATGATCTCAACCACGCCGTAACGGGCCAGGTGCTCGATCAGGTACTCCATGACCGGTTTACCCAGAATCGGAACCATCGCCTTTGGCAAATCATTGGTCAAGGGACGTACCCGTGTACCTTGTCCGGCCGCGAGAATCATGCCCTTAGCCATGCTGGTTGTCCTCCATTTCCTGCCCTCCCATTTTGTCGTCAATTGGCAGGGACCGCGCGGTACCCATTCGGGTTGTCGTTTTGCCAGCGCCAGGCGTCCGAGCACATCGCCTGCAGGTCGCGCTTGGCGCGCCATCCGAGCAGCTCGGCGGCAAGGCCGGCGTCAGCGTAACACGAGGCTATGTCGCCTTCGCGGCGGCCTGCGACCTGGTATGGCACCGGCCGTGCGCTGGCCTGCTCAAACGCATGCAGCATCTCCAGCACGCTATAACCAATGCCGGTACCCAGATTGATCGCCCGACATTCGCAATGCTGTTGCAGTCGCTCCAGCGCTTTCAAGTGGCCGCAGGCCAGATCGACCACGTGGATGTAATCGCGCACGCCGGTGCCGTCGGGTGTTGGGTAGTCGTTGCCCCAGACGTTGACAAAGTCACGCCTGCCCACCGCGACCTGCGCAACGAACGGCATCAGGTTGTTTGGCGTGCCCTGCGGATCTTCCCCGATAAGCCCGCTCACATGGGCCCCTACCGGGTTGAAATAACGCAGGATGGAGATTCGCCAACCCGGGTCACTGCGATGAAGATCGCGCAGCATGTCTTCAATCACCAGTTTCGTCTTGCCGTAGGGGTTGGTGGCCGATAAGGGATGGTCTTCGGTCAGCGGCAGGTATTGCGGGTCGCCATACACCGTGGCCGAGGAACTGAACACCAGCGTCTTGACGTTGCACGCGATCATGGCCTGCAACAGGCACAACGTGCCGCTCACGTTGTTGTCGTAATAGGCCAAGGGCTGTTCAACCGACTCACCCACCGCCTTGAGGCCGGCGAAGTGGATCACCGCCGTCGCGCCGCTACCGCGCAAGGCGCTCAGCATGGCGTCGTGGTCGCGTATGTCGCCTGAGATGCACTGGATTTTCCGGCCTGTGATGCGTTCAACCCGCGCCAGGGACTCGACCTGGCTATTGCAGAAGTTGTCGAAAACCGTCACTGCAAAGCCCGCGTTGAGCAACTCAACGCAGGTATGGCTGCCAATGTAGCCAGCGCCGCCGGTTACAAGAATCACGCGTACCTCCCCCGGGTTTTGTCTGGCAACGAGTTTAGTGCAGGTCGATATACGCTGGCAGCGCGGCTAGCGCTCGTCGTAACTCACCACCACCGACCGTGTCAATGGACGCGACTGGCAGGTCAGCACAAATCCTTTGTCCACCTCCCATTGTTCCAGCGTGAAGTTTTTCTCCATCCGCACCTTGCCTTCAAGCACCCGGGCGCGGCAGGTGCAGCATACGCCGCCGCGGCACGCATAAGGCAGATCCAGGCCGGCCGCGAGCGCGATATCCAGCACCTTGTCTTCGTGCGACAGCGCAAAAGTGTGGGTTTTTCCATCCAGTACCACTTGCAGCGAACAGTCCGCGGGTTGGGGATCGGGGCCGGTAGCTGCGAGACTGGTGGCTCTGGTGCTGGGTGGCGCGCCGTCCACGAAGAACCGTTCGGCGTGGATGCGTTGCTTCGACACGCCCGCGCCCAGCAGGGCATGTTCGACCGTTTCTATCATGCCTTGCGGGCCGCAGATGAATACCTCGTCCATATCTGCCGCAGGCAGCAGGGATGCCAGAAGCTGAGACAGCTTGCCGGCGTCGATTCGTCCGTTGAACAACGCGACCTCCTGTGCCTGGCGCGAAAGCAGGTGAATCAGCGTCAGCCGCGCCGGGTAGCTGTCCTTCAGGTCCTGCAAGGCTTCGTTGAACATGATGGAACCCAGGCGCTGGTTGCCGTACACCAAACTGAAGCGGCAGTCCGGATCGGCTTGCAAGGTGCTGCGCAGGATGGACAGAATCGGCGTGATGCCCGATCCCGCCGCGAAGCCTACGCGATGCATGCTGCGTGTAGCCAGCGCCGCACGCGGCGTGAAACGGCCCTCGGGCGGCATAACCTCCACGTTGTCACCGGGCCGCAGGTTTACCGCCCAATTGGAAAACACGCCGCCTGGCACCGGCTTGATGCCGACCTCGATTTCCTGGTCGCGGTCAAAGCGATCGGTGCTGCTGCAGATGGAGTAACTGCGGCGCACCGCCGTGCCCTCAATGTTGGCGCGCAATGTCAGGAACTGCCCCGGACTGAAGCCAAACCGGTCGCGCAGCTCCGGCGCGATCGCAAACGTGACCGCGACCGCGCCGGCGGCTTCGGCGCTGACGCTCTTGACGAGAAGTTTGTGGAAGCTGGGAATCATGAATGGGGTGCGCACCGAGCCTGCAACGTGCACTGCGGTACGTACTGCCGGTGGTCAGTAGGGTTTGAAGTAATCAAAAGGCTCCAGGCAGCTGAGGCACTTGTAAAGCGCCTTGCATGCGGTAGAACCAAAATGGGAGGTCTCGGTAGTGTCGACAGAACCGCACTGGGGGCAGGGGATCGGTTTGGAGGCGTCTGTCGCAAGTTTGCGGCTGGCAAAAAGAACCGGCCGGTGCGTGCCGCCAGTAACGTGTGGTGGCGCTATGCCGTAGGCGCGCAGCTTGTCCTTGGCCTGTGGTGTGATCCAGTCGGTGGTCCAGGCGGGAGCCAGTTGGGTCCGGATAGTTGCTTGCACACCATGGCGCGCCAGCGCGGCACGCACATCATCTTCAATCTGGCCCATCGCAGGGCAGCCGCTGTAAGTTGGCGTAAGCACCACGTCCAGGCGCGCAGCGCCAGCAGCGTCGGTACACCATTGGACAGCGCGCAAGATGCCCAATTCCCGAATGCTTACGACCGGAATCTCCGGGTCGGGAATGCGGTGCAAGATCTCTTCGACTTGCTCCAGCGTCAACGGGGGATTGGCGACCATCACCACGTCGCGCCAGGATGCAGCCGCGCCAGGCCCTGCATTTCCCCCAGCAGGTAACTAAGGTGTTCCGAGTGGCTCCCCTGTTTGCCCTGGGTCACATAACCGGCCGAAGCCGCTCGGCGCAAAGTGGCTTGCTCCAATGCCTCGTCGATTAATGCGTCCCATGGCTGTTGCAGGCCAGCCATGTCGACACCGACGCCAGCGGCGCAAGCGTTTGTTTCTATCACCGATGGGGTCCAGAACTCTTGCGTGTAGGGCAACAAGTGGTCAACCGCGGCTTGGGTTCGGGCGTGCGACTCTGGCGTGCCGTCGCCCAGCCGCAGCAGCCAGTCATGGCTGTGCCGCAGGTGGTAGCGCACTTCCTTTAGCGATTTGGCCGCGATTGCCGCCAGTTGCGGGTCGCTGGACTGCTGCAACGCGTCCCACAGCAGGAGCATCAGGGCGCTATATAAAAAATTGCGAACGATCGTCGTGGCGTAATCGCGTTCGGTACGCGCGGTTGCCGCCAATGGCCCGATGCAAGCGGGGAAATGCGGTAACTCGAGCAAGGTGTAGTTCCTGAATTCCTGCGCGTCGCGGAAATAGGCTAGTGTGTCTTCGGTGATCACCGGTGCTGGACCAGCGGCAAGCCCCGGCCGGTGCGGGGCCAGTTGACGCGAGGGCGCCATCTCCGCCGCGTGCTGGTACAACAGCCGCGCCTGTCCGATCAGGTCCAGACTGATATTGGCCAGCGCAATGTCTTCTTCCAGCACCGGTCCATGGCCACACCATTCGGCGTTACGCTGACCCAGAACCAGCGCGTTGTCGGCCAGATGCAGTATGTAGTCCAGATGTGCGGCCATCACATGTGGCCCACTTCGTCCGGTATGTTGTAGAAGGTCGGGTGGCGGTAAATCTTGTCAGCCATGGGTTCAAAAAAGGCCGCCTTGTCCTCGGGGGCGCTGGCGATGATGGCGCTGGAGGGCACGACCCAGATACTGACGCCCTCCTGGCGGCGGGTGTACACATCGCGGGCCATTTGTAGTGCTTGTGCCGCGTCTGACGCGTGCAGACTGCCGCAGTGTTTGTGCTCCAGGCCTTGCTTGGAGCGCACAAAAACCTCCCACAGCGGCCAATCGCGTGAGAATTGCGCCGCCTGACTCGTACTCTCGCTCATGCCGCCACCTGGATCGCCGCCGCGCGCTGCTTGCCGGCGTAGGCTTGTGCCGCGTCGCGTACCCACTGGCCGTCGGTGTGGGCCTTGACGCGGGTTGCCAGACGTTCCTTGTTACATGGGCCATTGCCGTTGACGGTGGCCCAGAATTCGTCCCAGTCAATAGCGCCGTAATCGTGTTGCCCGCTGGCCGCGTTCCATTTCAGATCCGGGTCCGGCAGTTCGACACCCAGCACCTTGGCTTGCGGCACGCTGGCGTCCACGAAGCGCTGGCGCAAGTCGTCGTTGCTAATGCGTTTGATGCCCCATCGCCTGCCTTGCGCGCTGTGCGGGCTGTCGCTGTCGGGTGGGCCAAACATCGCCAGCACCGGCCACCACCAGCGGTTTACCGCGCCTTGCACCATCGCGCGTTGCTCAAACGTGCCGGCCATCATCGTCATCAGGCTCTCGAAGCCCTGGCGCTGGTGAAACGACTCTTCCTTGCAGATGCGAATCATCGCGCGCGCGTAAGGCCCATAAGAGCAACGGCACAGCGGAATCTGGTTCATGATCGCGGCACCGTCCACCAGCCAGCCAATCACGCCCACGTCAGCCCAGGTGAGTGTCGGGTAGTTGAAGATGGAACTGTATTTGGCCCGACCGGCGTGCAAGGCGTCGAGCATCTGCTCGCGTGAAGTGCCCAGCGTTTCGCCGGCTCCGTACAGATACAGGCCGTGGCCGCCTTCATCCTGCACCTTGGCAATCAGGATCACCTTGCGCTTGAGCGATGGAGCGCGCGAAATCCAGTTTCCTTCGGGCTGCATGCCAATGATTTCGCTGTGCGCGTGCTGGCTGATCTGGCGCACCAGCGTCTTGCGGTACGCCTCGGGCATCCAGTCCTGCGGCTCGATCTTGCCGTCGGCATCCATGGTCGCGTCAAATGCGGCCTGCGCCCGGTTATCGTTGCTGCCGGCCGGTCGTTCCGGCGGTTGTGGTTGACGGTCCGCGGACTGGTCCGCAATGTCGAGAGCCTGTGTGTACACGCCTGCCTCCTGTGACGCCCGAATGACCGGCGTGGGTGCAGTATAACCATTAACCGACCGATTGGTCGGTTAATTCGATTGTGGCACCACCCTGGCCAGTATGTCCACAATACGCTCCGCGGCGTTGCCGTCCCACAGGTGTGGTCTGCGGCCTTGTTTTCCCTCGCCGCGCAGTATCTTGCGAGCTTGCGCGACTATGACGGCAGGGTCGGTGCCCGCGACCACGTTCGTGCCTTCCTCCACCGTGACCGGGCGCTCGGTATTTTCGCGGATCGTGATACACGGCACGCCCAGCGCGGTGGTTTCTTCCTGCATGCCGCCGCTGTCGGTCAGCACCACGGCCGCGTCTTTCCAAAGGTTCAGGAACGCCATGTAGGCCTGTGGCCCCACCAGCGTGATGTTGGGGCCCAGATCGATTCCGAACTTCGCCAGGTTGGCACGTGTGCGTGGATGGACCGGAAAGATCAAGGGCAGGGCCGTCGCGATCTCGGTCAGAGCCCCGCCAATGCGCCGCATCATCGCCGCGTTGTCCACATTGCTCGGGCGGTGCAGCGTGATCACTCCGTAACGCCCGCCGTTGGTTGTGTGGGTGGCCTTGTAGGCGCTGGTTTCAAAACCTGATGTATCGGCATGGATCAATTTCCCGGCCTGATAGAGCAGGTTGTCGACCATCACATGGCCCACATAGTGAATCGCCGCCTGCGGCTTGCCCTCACGCAGCAGGTGCGCCACGGCGCTGGGCTCGGTCACAAAGAACCAGTCTGAAATGCTGTCGGTCACCAGCCGGTTGATTTCCTCCGGCATAGCCATGTCGCCACTGCGCAGGCCGGCCTCCACATGGGCTACCGGTATGTTCAGCTTTTTGGCCACAATCGAACACGCCAGCGTGGAGTTCACATCGCCAACCACGAGCACCGCAGCCGGTCGCTCGGACTGGCACAACTCCTCGAAGGCCACCATGATCTTGCCGGTTTGCTGGGCATGGCTACCACCACCCGCTGACATGAAGACATCGGGCTGCGGAATGCCCAACTCTTCAAAGAACACGTCGTTCATTTCCCGGTCGTAATGCTGGCCGGTGTGAATGATCTGGTATGCCAGGCCGCCGTGCGAGCGCAAGGCGCGCACGATCGGCGCGATTTTCATGAAGTTGGGCCGCGCGCCGGCAACCAGGTAGATGGTTTTCATGCGCCCAGATCTAGCGCTTGCTAATCAAACAAGTCGGCTGCAAGGAGCGCCCGCCCGGCGGCGTCTTTATCAGATAACAGAGGTGCCCCGTCGATTATTGGCCAGTCGATGGCCAGCGTGGGGTCGTTCCAGGCGATGCAGCGTTCATGCTCCGGCGCGTAATAGTCGGTGGTCTTGTAGAGGAATTCGGCGCTGTCAGACAGCACCAGGAACCCATGCGCCAGGCCGGGCGGCACCCACAGTTGCCGTTTGTTGGCGGCCGACAGCAATTCGCCGGCCCATTTTCCAAAGGTCGGAGAGTTGCGGCGGATATCCACCGCCACGTCAAACACTTCACCTGCCACCACCCGCACCAGTTTCCCCTGAGGCTGGTTTACCTGGTAGTGCAAGCCGCGCAATACATTGCGCGCTGAACGGGAATGGTTGTCCTGGACGAAATCCAGATTCAGTCCGGTGGCCTGGTTGAAGGCGCGCTGGTTGAAACTTTCAAAGAAAAACCCGCGCTCGTCCCCGAACACGCGCGGCTCCATCAACAACACATCCGATATCCGGCAGGCAGTGATTTTCATCAGAAGGTCTTTTCCCTAAGCAGCCGCAGCAGGTACTGGCCGTAGCCAGATTTGGCTAGCGACTGGGCCAGCACTTCCAGCCGCGCATCATCAATCCAACCCTGCCGCCACGCGATCTCTTCCGGTGCCGCGACTTTGACACCCTGGCGGTTTTCGATCGTATGGATGAACTGGCTGGCCTCCAGCATCGACTCGTGCGTGCCGGTGTCCAACCAGGCATAACCACGGCCCATGGTCTGTACGTCCAGCGACCCCTGGTCCAGGTACAGGCGGTTCAAGTCGGTAATTTCCAGTTCTCCGCGCGCTGAAGGCTTAACGCGCTTGGCCAGATCGACCACCTGATCGTCATAGAAATACAGGCCTGTTACCGCATAGCGCGACTTCGGGGCCTTGGGCTTTTCTTCCAGGCTGATGGCTCGGCCGGCGGCATCAAACTCGACCACGCCGTAACGCTCGGGATCTTGCACGGCATACGCAAATACCGTTGCACCATGGGTTTGCTGAGTGGCCTTGTGCAGCAATGCCGCAAAGTCGTGCCCATAAAAAATGTTGTCGCCCAGCACCAGCGAACTTGGCGCGCCGGCCAGGAATTTCTCGCCAATCAAAAACGCCTGTGCCAGTCCATCGGGCGATGGCTGCACCGCGTAACTCAGGTTGATGCCCCATTGGCTGCCGTCGCCCAACAACTGCTCAAAACGCGGCGTATCCTGCGGCGTTGATATCACCAGCACCTCACGAATACCCGCTAGCAGCAGGGCGCTGAGCGGGTAATAGATCATCGGCTTGTCATAAATTGGCAATAACTGTTTGCTCACCGCCTGGGTAGCCGGGTACAGGCGCGAGCCGGAGCCACCGGCCAGGATGATGCCCTTGCGCGCGGTGTTGTTGGATGGTGGCGTGGTAATGGTCATGAGGCACTTGTCGGGGTAATTTCTTCCAGCATCCGCTTGGCGTGCACCTGCCAATGCGGCAAGTGCAAGCCAAAAGCGGCTTGCAGCTTCGTGGTGTCGAGGCGAGAGTTCAAGGGTCGGCGAGCCGGGGTAGGGTAGGCGGATGTAGCAACCATCGCCACCTGGGCCGGCCCAGCCTTCAACTCCCAGCCCAGCGCACGTGCCTGGTCGAGTACGTAGCAGGCATAAGCATGCCAACTGGTCTGGCCGCCAGCCACGCAGTGGTACAGCCCGGCGAGTTGTGGATCGACCATCGCGGCGCGTATTGCCAGGGCCGTCACATCGGCCAGCAACTCGGCCGATGTCGGTGCGCCAAACTGGTCGTTGATGACGGTTAACGCTTCACGTTCCCCGGCCAGTCTCAGCATGGTCTTGGCAAAATTACCGCCGCGTGCAGCGTAGACCCAACTGGTCCGGAAAATAAGGTGTTTGGCGCAGCCAGCCACCGCTTGTTCACCCTCCAGCTTGGTTTGTCCGTAAACACTCAAAGGGCCGGTGGCGTCAATCTCTCGCCATGGGTTCTGGCCGCTGCCGTCAAATACATAGTCGGTCGAGTAGTGCACCAGCCAGGCGCCGAGTTTTTGTGCTTCCGTGGCCAGCACCCCTGGCGCCAGCGCATTCAGCATCCGGGCCAGCTCCGGCTGGCCCTCTGCCTTGTCGACTGCTGTGTGCGCCGCGGCGTTCACAATTACGTCTGGCGCGATCCGGCGCACGGTCTCGGCCACGCCTGCGAGGTTGCTGAAGTCGCCGCATAACCGGTCGGGGTTGGCGCCCGGGTCAAAGTCCACGGCGATCAACTCGCCGAGTACAGCGAGGCTGCGTTGCAGTTCCCAGCCCACCTGGCCACCGCGGCCAAACAGCAGGATCTTCATGCCGCGGCCTGCACGCCGTACTGCTTGGCCAGCCAGTCGCGGTAGCCGCCGCTTTGCACATTGGCTACCCATGCCTGGTTGTCCAGGTACCACTGCACCGTCTTGCGGATGCCGGTCGCAAAGGTTTCAGCCGGCTTCCAGCCTAGCTGTTGTTCTATCTTGCGCGCGTCGATGGCGTAGCGCCGGTCATGGCCGGGCCGGTCGGCCACATAGGTAATCTGGTCCTTGTAGGGGTTGCCGTCAGCGCGTGGCTTTAACGCATCGAGCAAAGCGCATACGGTGTGCACGATATCGAGATTGGGCATTTCGTTCCAGCCGCCGACGTTGTAGGTTTCACCAATCTGGCCTGCATCCAGCACGCGGCGGATCGCACTGCAATGGTCTTTCACATAAAGCCAGTCGCGAATCTGCTGGCCGTCGCCATACACCGGCAGCGGTTTGCCTGCCTGGGCGTTCACGATCATCAGTGGGATCAGTTTTTCGGGGAAGTGAAACGGCCCGTAGTTGTTGGAGCAATTGGTGGTCAGTACTGGCAGCCCGTAGGTGTGGTGGTAGGCACGCACCAGGTGGTCGCTGGCCGCCTTGGAGGCCGAGTACGGGCTGTTGGGCTCGTAACGGTTGGTCTCGGTGAAAGCCGGGTCGGCTTTGGCCAGCGAGCCATACACCTCGTCGGTGGATACATGCAGCAGCCGCCACGCGGCTTTCGCCGCGGCACCCAAACCACCCCAGTAGGCCCGCACCGACTCGAGTAAATTGAAGGTGCCCACGATATTGGTCTGGATGAACTCACCCGGCCCGTGGATGGAACGGTCCACATGCGACTCGGCCGCGAAGTTCACCACGGCGCGCGGCTGGTGGTGTGCCAGCAACCGGCCCACCAGCGCCGCGTCGCCAAAGTCGCCCTGCACAAACACATGCCGCGCATCACCCGAAAGTGTTGCCAGGTTTTGCAGGTTGCCCGCATAAGTAAGCTTGTCGAGATTGACCACCGGCTCGTCGGATTGACCGAGCCAGTCCAGAACAAAATTGCTTCCAATGAATCCGGCACCGCCGGTTACGAAAATCGTCATATCGCTTATGGCCCTGAAAATTGGTAGTGTTGAATTGTCACCTAAGACCGCATCGGCTCTGGTTGCCGCCCAGGCCATGAAACAGGGCTGCGGATCGGCATGCAACACGCCGGCATCAGCCGCCCGAATCGAGCGAAAACTGCGCGTGCCGATCCTGTGCGAGTAATTGCACCATCTGTGGCAATGCCGGCTGCAGCGCGGCCTTCAGCGTATGCGGCGGATTGATCACAAACATGCCACTGGCCGGCAGTCCGGGCCGATGTTCCTGGCCGGCGGCATCCACTAGGACTTTGCTGAACTTGACCGTGAGGGTCGCGTGCAACCAGGTTTTGCCGGCTTTTGTCGCTAGCGTCTTGAGTCTTCGCGGCAAATCATGTGCCTGCGCTCGGGGAATGATTGGATACCACACTGCGTAAGTGCCGGTTGCAAAACGCGTCAGCGCGTCGGTCATGGTGGCCACAACCCGGGCGTAATCGGTCTTGACTTCAAAGCTTGGGTCGCTCAATACCAGCGCCCGGCGCTGCGGCGGGGGCAGGAATTTCTTCAGGCCATCGAAGCCGTCTTCGGGCAACACGGCCACCTGGCGTCCGACCTCGAGCTGCGCGATGTTGGCGGCCAGGGCCTTGGAGTCGGTGGGATGCAACTCGAAAAGCTTGAGTTTGTCGCGTCCGCGCAGCAGGCGCTGGATGATGAAGGGTGAGCCTGGATAGACCTTGAAACTGCCCTTGGCGTTGAAGCTGGCGACCATGTCGACGTATTCTTGTAGCGCTGGCGTCAGGGCGTTTGCTGCGGTGCTCGCTGTTTTTGCGGCCGGCTTAGTGGCCGCCGGCGGCTCGGTAATATGCCGAGTGAGCCGCAGGAAGCCGTCGGCCGCCTCCGCGCTGGTTTGGGCATAGTCCCCGTCCAGGCGGTACAGACCGGCCCCGGCGTGGGTATCGAAAACCGCCAGCGCGGTGTCTTTCTGGATCAGATGGCGCAATATGGCGATCAGCACCGTGTGTTTGAGTACGTCGGCATGGTTGCCGGCATGAAAAGCGTGGCGATAACTGAACATCGCATCATGGTAACCCGGTCACTCGCGCATTTTGTATAATCGTCGGCTTCGCAGCGCTTTTGTGCCTCCGCGGCGAAGTCGCCGCACCAGCTGTGATGCGTCACGGACGTGGCGGCGATTTGCTACCTAAGAGATTCCCGTCAGAGGAAAACCGACCGTAGAAAAGAGGCGCCGCATGTGGCTTCGCGCAGGAGCCCGACAAACCATTTGAAAAGAGAAAACTCATGACCACGTTCAGCGCGAAACCCGCTGACGTGCGGCACGAGTGGTTTGTGATTGACGCGACCGACAAGGTCCTCGGACGAGTAGCCAGCGAAGTTGCTCTCCGTTTGCGCGGCAAACACAAGGCCATTTACACGCCTCACGTCGACACCGGTGACTTCATCGTCATCATCAATGCAGCCAGGCTACGGGTCACCGGCGCCAAGGCACTTGACAAGATTTACTACAGCCATTCCGGATATCCCGGCGGCATTTCCGCAATAAACTTCAAGGACATGCAAGCCAAGTTTCCAGGCCGCGCGCTGGAAAAAGCCGTCAAGGGCATGTTGCCCAAAGGACCGCTCGGCTACGCCATGATCAAGAAGCTCAAGGTGTACGGTGGTTCCGAACACCCGCACACGGCCCAGCAACCCAAAGTGTTGGAAATTCAAGGAGCTTTGAGATGATTGGTGAATGGAACAATGGCACAGGGCGTCGCAAATCCAGCGTGGCGCGCGTGTTCTTGAAAAAAGGCAGTGGCAAGATCACTGTGAACGGCAAAGACATTCAGGAGTTCTTTGGCCGCGAAACCTCGATCATGATCGTCAAGCAACCGCTGTTCTTGACCAATCATGTCGCGACTTTCGACATCATGGTCAATGTGGCCGGTGGCGGCGAGTCCGGCCAGGCCGGCGCAACGCGCCACGGCATCACCCGGGCGCTGATTGATTACGACGCGACTCTCAAGCCCGATCTGTCCAAGGCCGGATTTGTGACCCGCGACGCGCGCGAGGTCGAGCGCAAAAAAGTTGGCTTGCACTCTGCGCGCCGACGTAAGCAGTTTTCGAAACGCTAGTCAATGCCGAACCAGAAGCCGTCCTTGTGGCGGTTTCTGCATTTTGAGTCACGTTCCGTTGGTGTATCAAGGCTCGTCAATCGGCGCGCCTAATTGGACAATGTGAAACACGAGCGTGACCGGGTCGAATCTGATGCCAACACCCCCTGGACCCTGTTCGTAGCGGAGAAAACGGAGCAGGAACATCCGCCGCCAGCAAACACCAGCGCGCTGGTGTCTCTCCGGGCACAGGTTATCGGCTGCGGCAGGCGAGCCAAAACCCATGCGGGAACTGGCGGCAAATAACCGGTAACCCAATTCCCGAGCAAATTGCTGTACTATTGCCAGAGTTAAATTTACCGGAGTAATCCATGAGCGCCGTTGCTGAATCAATTCAAACCGAGATGCCCGCCCCGATCCTGTTCACCGACAGCGCGGCCGCCAAGGTGGCAGACCTGATTGCCGAAGAAGGCAATCCCGACCTGAAGTTGCGCGTGTTTGTTCAGGGCGGCGGTTGTTCCGGCTTTCAGTACGGGTTCACGTTTGACGAAATCACAAACGAAGACGACACCACCATGACCAAGAACGGGGTGTCTCTTTTGATCGACGCGATGAGTTACCAGTATTTGGTGGGCGCGGAAATTGACTACAAGGAGGACTTGCAGGGTGCCCAATTTGTGATCAAAAACCCGAATGCCACTACCACTTGTGGCTGTGGGTCGAGTTTTTCGACCTGACCGGACAAGCCGGACCTAGATTGCTACGGAATGCGGGCGCCTTTGGCGCCCGTATCGCTTTTCAGGCTACAAAACTTGGCGCATCAGATCGCCATGTAATGCGCCACCCCCACACCGATCAAACGCCGCTTATTGGGTGCTGATCTGCCGGATCGATGCGGCTGCGGAGAGTAGTAGCCTGGCCGATGTAGCGGAGCGGTCAAATACCGGTTTGGCGGCGGACGATACCGGAACCGAGTTGCCTTGCTGTGCGACGGTCAACGGGTCCTGATGAATGCCGTTGACCCGGAATTCAAAATGCAGGTGCGGGCCAGTGACCCAGCCAGTGGAGCCCACCGCACCTATAACCTGACTTTGGCTGATGCTTTGCCCGCGCTTGACATCAATCCGGCTCAGGTGAGCATAAACCGTGGTTTTGTTATTGCCGTGGCTGACAAAAACAACGTTGCCAAATCCATTTTGTATTCCGGCAAATTCGACCATGCCGTCACTCACAGTACGCACCGCAGTACCGGTCGGCGCCGCGTAGTCCACACCCAAGTGGGCGCGCCAGGTTTGCAAAATCGGGTGAATGCGCATCTTGAATCCGCTTGAGACGCGTGAAAACTCCATCGGGGAAGCCAGAAAGCCGCGTCGCAGACTCTGCCCGTCAAGCGTGTAATAGCCACCCTTGTTGCGCGATGAGGCCGATTGTTGTGTGGCGGGCGCCTCCTGAAACCACATCGCCTGGTACGTTTTGCCACCATTGGCGAATTCGGCACTCAGAACGCGACCACTACGCAGCGGCTCACCGTCGCCTTCGAGTGTTTCATAAACGACGGAGAAGCGGTCGCCTTTGCGCAAGGCACGGTGAAAATCTATATCGCCAGAGAATATCTCTGCCACTTGCACCGCGACCGGGTCCGGTATGCGCGCATCGTCGGTTGCGGCGAACAAAGAGGACTGGATGGTGCCGCTGGCCAGCCTGCTGGAGGCTGTCAATGGGGCAGTTTCAATCGCAGATGTGAATCCCGTGACCGTCTTTTCCACCACCAGGCGCTTAAAGTTGCCGCTGTCGTCCTGTGTCCAGCGTGCATTGAGCCTGAGCAGCGAACTGCCGCCGGACGTTTCGGCACTCACATAGCGGCCAGCGCGGCCGAACAGAGTCTGGCGCGCAACCGGGTCAGAACGCAAAAAGGCGGCGGCACCAGGATCATCCACACCCAGGCGTTTGAGCAATGTGTCGGCGCTGTCGCTGGTGCGCGTGACGTCTGAGCGATAGAGGCGAAAGGCACGCCTTTCCAACATATCAGTCTGTACTTGCAAGTCCAGCGGCTGCACTGGCTCCAGTACTTCCAGCACCTGCAGATCTGAGGCGTCCGGGGCCAGCGATGCGATCGCGAACCCACCAGCACCCATCAGCAGGGCGGCGATTGTGGAGGTAACGCGGCGGGGGTGGCGCGCAATAGCGGCTCGGGTCAAGGTACAAAACCTTCCCGCAACGGCAATCAGACCGTGAATCAAATCGGATGTCCCAACGTTGGTTGTTATCGGCAATGCTGCCGCTTTTCGATGCTGTAGCTAACAGCGCGACATAGAATCGACGCCCTAGGCGAGGTCAGAGTATATCCGCACCCCAAGCCGTCGCATCTGTATAAACCCTTATGAATCAAGCCATTAGCCCTGCTTTTCCGGTGACCGACGCGGTTCGTCACGCGCTTGCGGTGTCGATGCGAGGCTGCGAGGAGCTGATTCCTCAGGAAGATTGGGTTGCGAAGCTGGCCCGCTCAATGGCCACTGGAAACCCGCTGCGCATCAAACTGGGGCTGGATCCGACCGCGCCGGACATTCACGTCGGGCACTGGGTGGTACTCAACAAGCTGCGTGAATTGCAGGATTTGGGCCACACGGTGGTCTGCCTAATCGGTGATTTCACCACGCTGATTGGTGATCCCTCGGGGCGAAACACGACTCGCCCGCCGCTGTCGCGCGAGCAGATCGACGCCAACGCACAGACCTACTACCGGCAGGCAACCTTGGTTCTGGACGGGTCAAAAACCGAGGTTCGTTACAACAGTGAGTGGGGCGATGCATTAGGCTCGCGCGGCATGATTGAACTCGCCGCCAGATACACGGTGGCGCGCATGATGGAGCGCAATGATTTTCAGGAGCGCTTCAAAGCGGGCACACCAATCAGCGTGCACGAGTTCTTGTATCCGCTGATGCAGGGGTATGACAGCGTGGCCCTCAGGTCGGACCTGGAACTGGGGGGCACGGATCAGAAATTCAATTTGTTAGTGGGTCGTCACTTGCAGGCTGAATACGGTCAGGAGCCGCAGTGCATCCTGACCATGCCCCTGCTCGAGGGACTGGACGGGGTCGAGAAAATGTCCAAGAGCAAGAATAACTACATTGGTATATCGGAAGACGCCAACACCATGTTTGCCAAGGTGCTGAGCATCTCCGACGTGTTGATGTGGCGCTGGTACAACTTGTTGAGTTTCAAGTCCGACGCTGAAATTGAGGCGCTTCGGTTGCAAGTGGCTGCTGGACGCAACCCCAAAGACGCCAAAGTAGCGTTGGCCAGGGAAATCACGGCGCGGTTTCATTCATTTGCAGCGGCCGACGCAGCCGAACGGGATTTCACCAATCGGGCGCAGGGTGGTGTGCCCGACGACATACCCGAGCTCCGCCTGCCACTGGCCGACGGCGGCATGCCAATCGGTATTGCCGCGCTGCTAAAGCTGGCCGGGCTCACCACTTCCAGCGGAGAAGGCAACCGTCTGATCGACGGTGGCGGCGTGCGCGTCGACTCGACGCCAGTGAGCGACAAAGGCCTGAAACTGGGCGCCGGAGCCTACGTGTTGCAGGTCGGCAAACGCAAGTTTATGCGCGTGACACTGGCCTGATACAGGCCCGGCCCAAAGGCGTGACTGTGTCGGCATGCCACCTACCTCGCAGCGGCTTTCTCCAGCAATCGGACCATTTCCTGGTAGCCACGCGCCTTGGCCAATTGCATCGGTGTGTTGCCCTGCCGGTCTTTGAGGTTAATGTTTGCGCCGGCGGCTAACAATGCGCGCAGCGTCTCCTGGTGGCGTGGCCCGCCCTGGCCGAGCACAATCGATTCAATCACCGCCGTCCAGTGCAGGTTGTTCACATGGTCCAGCGGCGCACCGGCGGCGATCAGTTGTTTGACGACGCCGTCGTGACCCAGGTGTGCGGCTGCAATCAAGGCTGTCCCGTCGTATACGCTGGTCACCAGCCTGGCGCTGGCACCCAGCGACAGCAACACGCGCAGTGTTTCTTCGTCGTTCGCCACCGCGGCAATCGTGACCGCGTCGTAGCGATCGTTCTCCAGCAGTTCCAGATCGGCACCGGCCTTGGCCAATGCCCGGATGGCGTTGCGCTGGCGCGCGAAGGTTGCGACATGGATCGGCGTTCGTCCATGCCCATCGCGCGGGTTGATGTCGGCCGGCCGATTCGCCGCGGCGGTTGCCAGCCGTTCTATGGATGCCAGGTCTCCCTTGTGCGCGGCCGCGTGCAGGCCGCCATACCTTGCTGCCTCAGCCGGCGCCGGGCCAACCTGGGCGATGGCGCAAAGGCAGACGGCGGCACCAAAAGCCAGCGTCGCAGTCCTTAAAAGTTTGCTGGTATGCATGTCAATTCAGCGCTTCGGTGTTCAAGTTGTGTTGGCGACGATAGGGCACTTCATCGGGCTACGCAAGCGGCAGGCTCAGACGGAATTCGGCACCCCGTGGCGAACGATTGAACGCCGTCAGTGTGCCTCCCATGCCTTGCGCCAGTGACTGGCTCAGGCCCAGGCCCAGGCCCAGGCTTGCGGCGCGGGTGGTGAAAAATGGCTCAAATACACGCGGTAGGACTTCCGGCGGCATACCCGGGCCGGTATCGCGCAGGCTGAGCTGACCGAACTCGCCAGTGGCACTGAGGGCTACGACCAGCGAGCGTTCGCCCGGCGGAACGAGATCCAGCGCCTGTAACGCGTTCATCAGCAAGTTGTGAATTATCTGCTCCAGCGCCACCGGCTCGGCCCGAACCCGAATCACCGGTCCGGAGACTTCGAACCTTGGTTCGATGGCGCGCCGGCGCAGTTCGGGTTCGAGCAGATGTAACGCATTGGCCGCCACTTCGCGTAAGTCAATGTCCTGAACCTGTGCCCCCATGTCCGGTTGCTCGACCGCATGTTGCAAGCGACTGACCACGTCACAGGCACGCTGGGCCTGGGCCATCGCCTGTTTCAGTGCAATTTGCGCGCTCGGCAAGTCGGGCGGGTCTTCGTTCAACACGCGCTGCGCGGCCTGCGTATCGGACAGCAAGGCGCCTAGTGGCTGGTTCAGCTCATGCGCCATGCCGGCGGCCAGTTCCTCCAGCGTATTGAGCCGCGCCACCCGTCCCAGTCGCAACAGCGCTTGGGCGCGGCGGCGGTCGGTGCGCTGGCGCAACAACGCGCGCGTCGCCAGCAGCAACACCGCCACCAGCAACGACCAGCTTAGCACCAGACTCCATGGGAGTTCGCCCCATCCCACGCGTCGCTCAGCCACCATGACGAAGGGCTGGCTGTCGGCGGCTAGTGGCCCCTGAAAAGAAAAGCGCCAGCCGCCGGGCGCTTGAGCATGCAGCGCGCCTGGCTGGAGCACAAAGCTCTGGCCCCCGTGGTCGAGCGTCACGCGTATCGGGCTGGCCGACGCCGACATGGGCCATTCGTTCCATGGCACCATGCCGCGGACGTCCACCTGGACTGCGTAACTGGCCGGATCTGCGCCCCTGACGATCTGGTAGCGGCCTTTACTGAAGTTCACGTCGGTCAGAACAGCGCGGCGCAGCCGGCGCGACTCGGCTTCCGCTGCCACCAACTGGGGGTGTGGCCAGGCGGCATCCGCGGCGCGGCTTTGCAGCGACAGGATCTGCGGGTAAACGGATGGCAATCGCTGTTCCAGGCGCGCCTGCTCGCTGTCGGCACGCAACAGTGTCAGTGTGGACAATACGGCATCGTGCTGCAGCGCCTTTTGGCTCAACAAACGGTGCGCATTGCGGGCATCGGTGTCGAATGATTCGCGCAATTGGCTCAACCCGTACTGGGCCAGCAACAAACCGCCGGCCAGCGAGACCATTAGCCAAGCGGCGAACCACAAGGCATGGCGTTTGCGACGCTGCAACATGGCCCTATTCTTGCACGTCAACCCGGGCATCGAACACTACCGCGCCGGCGATCATTCACAATGCGCGCATGATTGTTTTGCCGACCCGCTTTCTGACGCCAAAGAGGCTGCTTTGGGCGTCGGTGGCAGTCGCGGTCGTCACCATCACGCTAAAGACCCTGGCCTGGGCCATCACGGATTCAGTCGGCTTGCTGTCAGACGCGATGGAGTCGTTTGTGAACCTGGCGAGCGCCATTTTTGCGTTGGTCATGGTCACTATCGCACAACGCCCAGCCGACGCGGACCACCCGTATGGACACCACAAGGCGGAATATTTTTCGTCCGGTTTTGAGGGCATTCTGATCATCGGCGCGGCATGCGGAATCATCTGGGCCGCCGGCCATCGAATCGTTGATCCGCGGCCCTTGACTTCAGTCGGATGGGGCTTGGTTCTGTCGGTCATCAGCTCAGGCCTAAACGGCTTGCTGGCGTGGGTCATGTTCGGCGCGGCGGCCGTCCACCGCTCGATTGCCCTGGAGGCGGATGCAAAACACCTGGTTACGGATGTCTGGACCTCCGCGGGGGTGGTGTTTGGCATTGGTCTGGTCGCGCTGACCGGTTGGTTGTGGCTCGACCCCCTGGTCGCTATCGGAGTTGCACTCAACATACTGCGTGAAGGCGCGCGTTTGTTGTGGCGTTCATCCCAGGGGCTGATGGACGAGGCGGTGGAGCCCGACGTAATGGCGCAGATCGAGGCCACGCTGCACGAGTTTGACCATCACACGATCCGCTTCGACCACGTCAGCACCCGGCGCTCGGGGCAGCGGCGGTTTGTCGACCTGCACATGCATATGCCGGCCAGTTGGTCGCTCGGGCGCGCGGCGGCGCTGCGCACCAGCGTTGAGCAGGCGCTGATGAGCGCCGTTCCCGGCCTGCGCGCCACCATCCAGTTGCTGCCCAGCGACGTGGAGGCCCATTTTGATGACCCCAGGGACCTGATTTGAAAGCTGTTTTGCAGCGCGTCAGCCAGGCCAGCGTGACGGTCGAAGGCCAGCTGGTTGGCCGTATCGGCGCTGGACTGCTGGTGCTGTTATGCGCCGAGCGCGGCGACACCGATTTGCAGGCCGAGCGGATGCTTGCCAAGATACTCAAATTACGCATCTTTGGCGATGCGCGGGGAAAAATGAATCGCAGCCTGCAAGACGTTGCTGGCGGCCTGCTGGTGGTGAGCCAGTTCACGCTTGCTGCCGATACATCGAGCGGCAACCGGCCCGGTTTCAGCACCGCTGCCGCGCCAGCCGACGGCCAGCGCCTGTATGACTATTTTGTCGCGCAGGCGAGCGCCGCGCATGGCCAGGTACAGACCGGAAAGTTTGGCGCCGACATGCAAGTCGCGCTGGTCAACGACGGCCCGGTGACGATCACGTTGCGTATCGATCCGGACTCCTAACTAGCCTAGGTGTAGGGGTTTCGAAAACCCAGGCCGTCCAATATGCGCGCCTCGCGTGCCTCCATGGCCTGGGCCTGCGCCCGGCCGGTTTCATGGTCCCAGCCCTGCGCGTGCAAGGCGCCGTGAACAATCAGGTGAGCGTAGTGCGCCTGCAGGCTTTTGCGGCCTTGTTTCGCTTCCTGCGCGACCACCGGAGCACACAGGACCAGGTCAGCAATAAGCGGCTCCTGCATATAGGGGAAAGTCAGCACGTTGGTTGCATAGTCCTTGTGCCGGTAGTCACGGTTCAGGGCCTGGCCTTCTTGCGCATCGACAACGCGCACCGTGATTTCGGCGTCGCGCTCCAGCGCGTGCCGGATCCAGCGCGCCACTTTATGCCGTGGCAATGCCGCGCGGTGCAGCGCCACTTGGTCCAGGTTGCCGAACTGCAGTGACAGCGCGAGTTGGTTGAGCATCGAACCGGCGTCGCGTCAGAGCACTTTTTTGCGCGCCGGTGCCCGGGCAGGCTTTGCAGCTAGGCCCGGTAGTGCGTCCCGGTGCTGGTTTTTCATGTCGTAGGCGTCAACGATCCGCGCTACCAGTGGATGGCGCACGACGTCGGCGCTGGTCAGGCGGCAAATCGCGATGCCCTTGACCCGTTTGAGCACACGCTCAGCGTCGATCAAACCGCTGAGTTGGGTTTTTGGAAGGTCGATCTGGCTGACGTCGCCGGTCACCACCGCCTTGGCGCCAAAACCAATGCGCGTCAGGAACATCTTCATCTGTTCGGGGGTGGTATTTTGCGCTTCGTCAAGGATGATGAAGGCATTGTTCAGCGTGCGCCCGCGCATGAAAGCCAGCGGTGCGATTTCAATTGCCTGACGTTCGAAGGCCTTTTGCACCTGCTCGAAGCCCATCAAGTCGTATAACGCGTCGTACAGCGGGCGCAAATAGGGGTCGATTTTCTGGCTCAGGTCGCCGGGCAGGAAACCCAGCCGTTCACCGGCTTCAACCGCCGGACGCGTCAATACGATGCGTTGCACCGCGCTGCGTTGCAACGCATCGATCGCGCAGGCCACCGCCAGATAGGTTTTGCCGGTGCCGGCCGGCCCGATGCCAAACGTGATGTCGTGGTTGGTGATGTTGTCCAGGTAGGTAGCCTGGTTGGGTGTGCGGGCACGCAGGTCCGCACGCCGGGTTTGCAGTACCGGGTTGTCCGTGCCGTCCATTTCCGCATCGCCGGCCAACATCATTTGCACCGTGGACGGTTCGATCGGACGCTGGGCAATCTCGTACAGCGCCTGCAGCATTTCCATGCCACGCCTGGCCCGGTCCTTGGGGCCATCGACCTTGAACTGCTCATGCCGGTGCGCGACTACTACCTGCAATGCCGCCTCGATAGTACGTAAATGCTCGTCCATGGGCCCGCACAGGTTGGTGAGGCGGGTGTTGTTGGGCGGCGAAAACAGGTGTCTGAGGATCAAGTTGATAATTCCGAGAGGAGGTCCACCGGGGCCCCCGATGATAGGCAAGGACTGGGCAGACCATGATAGGCAAGTTGACGGGAACGCTGGGCGACAAGAGTCCACCACAGGTATTGGTGGAATGTAATGGCGTCGGTTATGAAGTCCATGTGCCGATGAGCACCTTCTACAACTTGCCTGCCAAGGGCTCGGTGGTGTCGTTGTTGACGCATTTTGTGGTCCGGGAAGATGCGCAGGTTCTGTACGGTTTTGAAACCCCCACGGAGCGGGAGGCGTTTCGCCAACTGATCAAGATCTCGGGTGTTGGCCCGCGCACCGCCTTGTCGGTGCTTTCGGGTATGAGCGTGGCCGAGTTGGCGCAGGCGGTGACGCTGCAGCAAGGCGCGCGCCTGATCAAGGTGCCGGGCATTGGCAAGAAGACGGCCGAACGGCTCTTGCTGGAACTCAAAGGCAAGTTGGGGGCAGACCTCGGGGCACCGGTTGGCATGGCCACGGATAACCAGGCCGACATCCTGCAGGCGCTGGTGGCGTTGGGTTACAGCGACAAGGAAGCCGCCTTGTCACTCAAGGCGCTGCCGGCTGGCGTGGGCGTGAGCGAAGGCATCAAGCTGGCCCTGAAGGCTTTGTCGAGGGCCTGAAGTTTGTCAATCGTGAAACGGCTCCGGTGCGCGCCTACTGCGCGTCCCGCACGGCCCGGCCGTTGGCTTGTTGGACCGGGCGCGCGTTATTCGGAAATAGCTGCGCAAACAGCCTGAGTTGCTCGCGACTCACGGTCACGGGTTGTTTGAGCACCATCCACAAGACACCTTCCGAACAGGGTGGCGTGGTAAGGGAACCCATGAACTGGTAATAACGCTGGTCTTTCGGCAGCAATTCGGCCATCTCCAAGACACCCGTGGGCATGCGCACCCGGTCGCCCGCGTCCAGCGGCATATAAGTCCAGACCTTGTTGATCATTGGGTTGGCGGCGCCGGGCTCCAGCAAAACGGCTACCACGGCGAGTTGGCCTTCAGTGTTCCGGTGCACCAAGTGCGCCACCATGGCAAAGCCGCGCTGGTTGACGCGTTCCTCGCTCGGGTGGTGAAAGTGGAATTGCAGCAGCTTGTAGCTGGAGCCACGCACCTTGATCGTGTTGTCGCCCACCATGTCGACCTGGATCGTGTGCCCATTGTTGACCACGCTGGCGCTGCTCGGGGTGTAATCGAACTGGATCGGTTCAGCCGGTCCCCGCAGCGTGGCGGATTCCTCGATGTTGATCGGCGACTGACGCCGGCCAATGGCGCACAGGTTGAAATCCGGTTTTAGCTGGCCCCAGGTTTGCGGGCCGGTGTCGCCTTCATAAGTCCAGTGCACTTCGCCCGACCCGTGCGCGCCGACGGCCTCGGCAGCCGGGTGTCCGGTCAGGGCGGCGGCCTTGGCGCGGATGTACTGGCGGCTTGCGAGCGGGTTGGGCATGGCCCCCGGTGCCACATTTGCCGGCGCCGCGGCATTGTGCACCAGCGTCAGGCGTTTGCCGATTCCAGCGCCACTATCCAAGGCCTCACGCACCTGTGCACCAAACTCTTTCGCCGTCGGCGCCGGTGCTGCTGCCGCATGGCCCTGCGCGGTGGCCGCGCCGAAATGGCCAAGCAGCAGCAGACAGGTTGCAAACGGTATCTTCATGGTCGGTCTCAATGCAAGCGGGCCAGGTTGGCCAAGACGGTGGCGGGTCGGGGGAAAAGGGCGGCGCGGCGTCAACCGCGGTGGCACCGCACCTATGTCGCTATCGGCATATCCGGTTCCCGACTTGAGCCTGCGCGCAAGCCCAGGCTATAGTCAGGCACCATGTTGTCAACCGCCTCGCTGATGCGCTGCCCGTGAGCATCCAGACCGACGACTTTGCCCCGGCTCCGGCGAACCGCATGGTATCGGCGGCACCGGCGTCCCCGAACGAGGAGGCGGTCGAACGGGCGCTGCGGCCCAAGCTGCTGGACGACTATGTAGGCCAGGTAAAGATCCGCGAGCAGCTTGAGATTTTCATTGGCGCCGCCCGCATGCGTGATGAAGCGCTCGACCATGTGTTGCTGTTCGGCCCGCCGGGCCTGGGCAAGACGACCTTGTCGCACATCATCGCGCATGAGCTCGGGGTCAATCTGCGCCAGACCAGCGGGCCGGTGCTGGAAAAGCCCAAGGATCTGGCTGCCCTGTTGACCAATCTGGAAAAGAACGACGTGTTGTTCATCGATGAAATTCATCGGCTGTCACCGGTGGTCGAGGAAATCCTGTACCCGGCGCTGGAAGACTACAAGATCGACATCATGATTGGCGAAGGGCCGGCGGCGCGCTCCATCAAACTCGATCTGCAGCCATTCACGCTGGTCGGGGCGACCACGCGGGCCGGCATGTTGACCAACCCGCTGCGCGACCGTTTTGGCATCGTTGCGCGGCTCGAGTTTTACACCGCGCAGGAACTGGCGCGCATCGTGCGGCGCAGCGCCGGACTGCTGAAGGTGCCGATGGACGAGCAGGGTGGTTTCGAGATTGCGCAACGCTCGCGAGGCACGCCGCGTATCGCCAACCGCTTGCTGCGACGGGTGCGCGACTATGCCGACGTCAAGGGCAATGGGCAGATTACCTTGGCGATTGCCAATCTGGCGCTGGCCATGCTCGACGTGGACCCGCAGGGGTTTGACGTGATGGACCGCAAGCTGCTGGAAGCCGTGATCCACCGTTTTGACGGTGGGCCGGTGGGGTTGGACAACATTGCGGCCAGCATCGGTGAAGAGCGCGAAACGATCGAAGATGTGATCGAGCCCTACCTGATCCAGCAGGGTTATCTGCAGCGTACGCCGCGCGGCCGAATTGCCACGCTGGCCGCTTACCGGCATCTCGGGGTGACGCCGCCGAAGAGCAGCTCCGAGCTGTTTGGCAGTTGAGGCGAGACCCCGATAACACGCATGAACCGACGCTGGATCTGGGTTGGGATATGCATCGCCTTGGCGGTGGTTGCGGCCGGCGCCTGGTGGGTGGGGCGTGCGCCACGGGTTGAGGCGGTACAACTTCGGCTGGCGCCGCTGGTGCGCAGCTTGCAATTTTCGGCCCGCGTTGCCGCGCTTTCGCGGGTGGAAATCGGTAGCACCGTGACTGGCCGCGTGGTGGATGTGCTGGTGTCAGAAGGTGCGCAGGTGCGCAAAGACGCGCCGTTGATCCGGCTCGAATCGGACGAATTGCGTGCCGTGCTGGCACAGGCGGTTGCCGCGCAACAGCAGGCCATGGCCCGTTTGGCGGGAATCCGCGGCACCGGCAGAACATCGGCACAAGCCGGTCTGGCGCAGGCTCAAGCCGCCATGAATGCGGCCGAGGCCGAATACGTCCGGGTGCAGCAGCTAGTTTCGCAGGGCTTTTTAAGCGAGTCCCGGCAGGACGAGGCGCGTCGCGCGCGCGATGTTGCGCTGGCCCAATTGGCCGGTGCCGGGGCGCAGAACCAGGCGATTGGGGAAGCCGGTACAGACGTCGCGCAGGCGCAAGCCCAACTTGCGCTGGCTACTTGGGCGACGGCGGCCGCGCAGGCGCGGCTGGCACAAACGATTTTGCTGGCGCCAGCCGAGGCGCACGTTCTTTCGCGTCTGGTTGAACCCGGGCAAATCGTGCAACCCGGGCGTGTATTGATGGCGCTTGCGCTGGCCGGGCCGACGCAGCTTGTGGCCCAGGTGGACGAACGATTCCTGGACCAGCTGGCGCTCGGGCAGAGCGCCACCGCCATCGCCGACGCTTATCCCGCGCAGCGTTTTGCGGCGCGTGTGTTGTCGATTGCCCCGCTCGTCGATGCGCAACGCGGTGCGATCGAAGTCAAGTTCGCGTTGGCGCAACAACCCCCGGCATTCCTGCGCCAGGACATGACCTTGTCGGTTGAAGTGCAGACGGCGCGGCTTGACAGCGCTTTGGTACTGCCAGTCAGCGCGCTGGATGGACCATCCGACGCGGTTGCCGCTACCGTGCTCGTGGTACGCGATGGGCGGGTGGAACAGCGCAGCGTGCGAGTGGGCCTGCGCACGCTGGATGCGGTCGAGGTGCAATCGGGCTTGTCGGCCGGTGACGTGGTGGTACTGGACAAGCTGGTCAAGCCCGGCAGCCGGGTCCAGGTGGAGCTGGTCGCCGCAACCTCGACTGGCGCCAAGTCGGCAAAGACCGGCGCCCGGGGCGAGAATGCCGCGTCGGCGCTGACCAATGCGATGGGGCGCTGACCACGTGACGTCGATGCGCACCTGGCTTGGTTTTGAGATCCGTGTCGCCGTGCGCTTCCTGCGCGAGGGACGCTTGCAGACGGTGCTGATCGTCATCGGTGTCGCGGCCGGTGTCGCGGTGATCGCCTATATCTCGGCCCTGATAACCGGGCTGCAGAGCAATACCTTCACCAAGACCTTGGGCGGACAGGCGCATGTGACGCTGCGAGCACCGGAGGATGTGGTCGCGCCAGCGCGATTGCCCGAGCCAGGCGTCACCGCTTTGACCGACACACAACCCAGGGCGCAACGCCTGCGCTCGGTTTCCAACTGGCGCGCGCTGGTGCCGGTGTTGGAGCAGATGCCCGCCATCGCAGCGGTTTCTCCGATCGTCGCCGGCGGCGCTTTGGCGCTGCGCGGTGAAGCTACCCAGGCGATCGCGTTGACCGGTGTCGACCTCGATCGCTACGACCGCGTGGTTCGATTGCGCGAAAAAGTGATTGATGGGGTTGCCAGGCTCGAACCCTCAGAGGCCATCATCGGCAGCGAACTGGCCTCTGATCTGGCGCTGCGCCCGGGCGACCGGCTGACGTTGCGCACCGGCACGGTCAGTGAAACCGTCCGCGTCACGGCGCTGGTGGACCTTGGCGTGCGCGAACTCAACCGGCGCACCGTGATTGTTCCATTGCGGCTGGCGCAGAGTCTGCTCGGTCTGCCCGGTGGCGCCACGAGTGTCGATCTGGCGCTGGTGGACGTCTGGAGCGCGAAGACCTTCGCGGCGGATTTGCGCCGGCGGTTTCCCTACCAGATCGAGAGCTGGCAGGAAACCAATGCCCAGCTGGTCTCGGCGCTGAATGCCCAGTCCATCAGCACCGGGCTGATACGCGCCATCGTGGCGGTGGTGGTGGTGCTGGGTATCGCCAGTGTGCTGGTGGTGTCGGTGGTGCAAAAGCGCCGCGAGATCGGCATCCTGCGCGCCATGGGAGCCACCCGTGGGCAGATGGTGCGGGTATTCCTGGTCCAGGGTGGCATTGTTGGCGCGCTTGGATCGGTGCTGGGTCTGGGCCTCGCGTTGTTGATGATCGTGTTGTTTACCACCTTTGTGCTTGGTTCCGACGGGCAGCCGCTGTTCCTGATCGTGTTGCCGTGGTCGCTGGCGGTTCAGGTGGCGCTGATCGCCACCGTGTGTGGCGTCCTGGCGGCGATTGCGCCGGCGCGCCGCGCGGCGGCGATGGACCCGGCCCAGGCGATCCGGATTTGAGGTCATGAGCGCCGCCGGGCCGCTCCCAAGGCCAATAACACAGCAGTGCGCCAGCACGAAGGTACTCCAGTGAGCGCCGCCGTATCTGGCCAGCCCTTGATTGAGCTGGCCGATGTGCGCAAGAGTTACAACATTGGCATGCCCAATGAGGCGCAGGTGTTGCATGGCCTGTCTCTGCGCATCACGCGGGGCGAGTTCGTGGCCCTGGTGGGGCCGTCCGGTTCGGGCAAGAGCACCTTGCTCAACATCGTCGGTTTGCTGGAGCGCATGACCTCCGGCAGCTACCTGATCCAGGGTGATCCGGTAACTGCGCTGGACGACGCCGCGCTGACGATGCGCCGGCGCGGCACGCTGGGTTTTGTGTTCCAGTTTCACCATTTGTTGCCCGCCTTTACCGCTTTGGAAAACGTAACCATGCCCAGCCTGATACGGGAGGGGCGGGTCAGTACCCGGCAACGTGAACATGCGCGCGATTTGCTGGCCGCCGTCGGGTTGGCCAAGGCGATGGACAAACGCCCGTTCGAATTGTCCGGTGGCATGCAGCAACGCGTGGCGATCGCGCGCGCGCTGGTGCTCGATCCGCCGCTGGTGCTGGCCGATGAGCCGACCGGCAACCTCGACACCGCATCCTCGGATGAAGTTTTTGTTCAGTTGCGGCGTATGCATGCCGAACGTGGCACCTCGTTCGTGGTGGTTACACACGATCCGCGTCTGGCGGCGCGTTGCGACCGGCTGGTCGAATTGGTCGACGGCGCGATCGCCAGGGATGAAGTTATTCCGGCCGAGGTTGCCGGGTCGCGCTGAGACAACCTTCAGAATGCGCGTGCAGCACGATCAATATCTGGGCCGTGTAGTAGGTTGACAGGATCCACAACCCGGCCAGCGGTATCGGCGCGACAAACCGGTCGACGGCAATCAAGCTATCGCTGAGCATGAAAATACACGCACCCAGCGCCACCGCCTTGGACCCGGTATCGCGCAATACGGTCGCGCGGCCGATGGCCTGCGCGGCCATCAGCGCGATCACCGTTACATAGGCCGCGACCGCCAGTTTCAGCCGGTTGTCGCCTAGGCCGCTCCACAGGAAAACGAACATCGCGCCGCCCACCGCCAGCGTTGCCAGCAGCGCGCGGCGGCTCGCGAACCAGCCCAGCCCGACGCGAAACAGCGTGATGTAGAACAGATGCGCCACCAGGAACGAGGCCAGTCCGGCGATGAACCAGTTGGCCGGCAACATCAGGAATACATCGCCGGCCAATGACGCCAGCAGGGCGCCAACCAGCAGCCATTCACGCCCTATCTGTAGCCCGCCGGGGCCGGCGCGCTGTAGGACGAGAACCACCGCAAGCACCATCGTCAGCGGTTTGAATAGCTGGTGCGGCTCCAGCAGGCCCAGGGCGCTGGTAGCCGTTGCGAGCGCGGCCGACTGTACCAGCAGGGCGGCCATGATCGACAAGCGGGTCTGCAGCACGGCGCCCAGAGCCCAGTAGCAGAGTACCAGCGTGGTGGCGCAGGTTGCGGTTTTTGACGCGCTCCAGCCACCGGCAAACCACAACACGACCGAAAATCCGGCCAGCAGCAATACGAACTGGACGCCCGCAAACCACATGCTTGCGCGGCCCAGCGGGGGGTTGAAGGTCGTGACCTGCCTTAAGTCAAACTCGGTTTTGGGCCAGGCTTGGGCCAGGTCGGCTGCTCGCCAGCCCGGTGGTTTGAACCAGACCCGCAATTTGTCAGCCCAACGCCGGGTATGCCAGCTATCTTTCAATAGCGACCAATAGACTTCGGTATTCGCCCACAACGGATCCCAACTGCGCAGCGCGCTACGGGTTCCGTAAACACACGGTTCCTGCTCCTCGCGGTAGCTGCCAAACAGCCGGTCCCAGATGATCAGGATGCCGCCGTAATTCTTGTCCAGGTAGCTATCGTTGACGGCGTGATGCACGCGGTGGTTGCTTGGTGCGCAAAACACGCGGTCGAACCAGCCGAGTTTGCCCACCAGCTCGGTGTGTACCCAGAACTGGTACAGCAGGTCGACCAGTGCCACGATGCCAAATACCAAGGGCGGAACACCGGCCACCGCCATTGGCAGGTAAAACACCCAGCCTAGAAGGGTGCCACTGCTGGTCTGGCGTAGCGCGGTGGAAAGGTTGTAGGCCTGGCTTTGGTGGTGCACCACATGGGCGGCCCAAAACACGGCGACCTCGTGGCCGGCCCGATGCAACCAGTAGTAGCAGAAATCGTAAAACACCAAGGCCAGCAAAACGCCGTACCAGGTGCTCCAGAAGGCAAGGTCTGGCCAGAGTGCCAGGGAATCGTTGACAGCGCTGTAAATGCCGATCGAAAACAGCGTGGTGAACAGGCCGCTGAGCTGGCTCAACATGCCCAGGCTCATGCTGTTTATCGCATCATTTAGGCGGTAGGCGTTCCTGCCGCGCGCCATGCTCAGCGCGAATTCGCCCACTATCATCAGCAGAAAAACCGGCGTCGCAAGAACGATTATCTGGCTCGGCGTCATATTGCCATGGACTCACGCCGTCGCTTCGTCTTGCCACTCGTCTTCCAGATGGGCGCTGTCAGACCAGCCCACCAAGGTCAGACCCTGGGGCGTCCACAACAGGCGGTTGATGCTGGCGTTGCCCAGCGTCCAGGTTCTTGGAGCGCGGACATCGAGTCCGGTAGCGGCTCGGTACAAGGTGTCCAAGATGCCGCCGTGGGCGACCAGCACAATCTGTTGTCCCAGGTGCCGCGCGGCCAGCCGGTGTGTGGTGGTTACCACCCGCTCGCGCAGCTCCATCAGGGACTCTCCATCCGGAGGTGCCCATTGCGGGTCACGCTGGCGCCAGCGCGCCGTGTCAGCCGGCCATCGGGCCTCCAACTCGGCAAAAGTCTTGCCTTCAAAGTTGCCAAAACTGCGCTCCCGCAAGCCCGGATCGGTCACTGCCGCCAGACCGGTGGTGTCGGAGATCGACTGAGCCGTATCCCAGGCGCGCAACAAGTCGCTGCAATATAAGGCGGCCATCGGTTCACGAGCAGCCAGTGTGCGTGCCAGCCTTTGCGCCTGCCAGCGGCCCTTTTCGTTCAGGGGTATGTCGAGTTGCCCCTGAATACGCGTGTCGACGTTCCAGGCCGTTTCTCCGTGGCGTACTGCAATGATGCGGGTCGCTTGCATGACCTGATTCTAGGTTAGGCAAACCTAGTCAAAGTGCGCGCGGCCGGGCCGCTCCGACGCCAAACGCGTCAGCGCGGAACCTCGATCACGATGCGCCGCCAGCCTTTCGGCGGGTTGGGAAAACCTTGTAGTGCAGCTTGGAACATAGCCGGAAGGACCACTTCGTCGTCCGGCCAACGGCCGTCATGTTTGGCGCGTGACTCAAACACGACCTGGCCGTCCGCCAGCCTGCGCAGCAACAGATTGAGCTCACGCCGGTAATACGGATAGTCAAATTGCAGCGATAACGCGGAATGGTGCATCACCAAGCCGTAACGGGTTAGCACCGGGAAAGGTCTTACATAACCTCCCACATAACGCGGGTCATCCCAGGGCGCCTGCGGGTCGCGGAATATGCGCAGGTCGAATTGAACGCTGTATTGCGGCGCGGCATCGTTGCGCTGGACGCCGACTTTGGCCAGTTCCGCCTCGGCCAATGCTTCGAGTTCAGAGCGTTGTGGCCCCTGGGCTTGCTGCGACGGCAAGCGCTCGAACCGGAAGCTGGCCGGCACCGACACGGCCGGGGTTGCGCCTGAAGCAAAAGCGCTGACGTCAGAATCCACGATGCGCATGCCGGAGCATCCGCCGAGCAACAGAACCACCGAAAGAATGCCCGCAGCCGTGGTTTTCATTCGCATCTCCCAAGAAGTCCGGGCCACCCAACTCAAGTGTCGAACCTGACCACCTGAAGCGCCGCCGGGTTGGCAACGGTGCAATCGTCGGCGTCAAATGCCTTGTCGCCGTCCCGGCTTGCCAGGCCCGTCTTTTTTAGACCCTTGAAGTCGTAGCGCGTTCCGTCCATCAGGTGTGATGGCACGACATTCTGTAGCGCGGTGAACATGCTCTCAATGCGCCCAGGATGGCTTTTTTCCCAGTCGCGCAACATCTGTCCGACCTGTTTGCGCTGCAGGTTGGTCTGGCTGCCGCATAACGTACACGGAATAACCGGGAACTGGCGCTGCGCGGCCCAGCGCAGCAGGTCTTTTTCCGCCACATGTGCCATCGGACGGATCACGATGTGGCGGCCGTCATCGCTGACCAGTTTCGGTGGCATGCCTTTTAGCTTGCCGCCGAAAAACAGGTTGAGAAAAAAAGTTTGCAGCATGTCGTCGCGGTGGTGGCCCAGCGCGATCTTGGTCGCGCCAAGTTCGCCGGCGACGCGGTACAGGATGCCCCGGCGCAGTCGGCTGCACAGGCCGCACATCGTCTTGCCCTCGGGAATCACGCGTTTCACGACGCCGTAGGTGTCCTGGTTTTCAATATGAAACGGCACGCCGAGTTGCGTCAGGTAGGCCGGCAATACCTGCGCCGGAAAACCGGGTTGTTTCTGGTCCAGATTGACGGCGATCAGGTCGAAACGCACCGGCGCGCGCGCGCGTAGTTTGAGCAGGATGTCGAGCATGGCATAACTGTCCTTGCCGCCGCTCACACAGACCATCACCTTGTCGCCGTCTTCGATCATGTTGAACTCGGCGATGGCCTGTCCGACCTGGCGGCACAGCCGCTTTTCCAGCTTGTGGGCTTCACGTTCCGTGCGCGCAATGTCCATCACCACTGCCCTGTTTCCACGCGAATAGCGACTTCGCAGTCGTCGAAAATCTCCAACTTCGCGATCTTCACCCGCACGCCCACCACACCGGGCAATTGCATCAGGCGCCGCGCCAGTTTGCCAATCAGCGTCTCCAGCAGGTTGACGTGTTCCGCCGTGCATTCGTCGAAGATGATCTGGCGGATCTTGCGGTAATCCAGCACATGGTTGATCTCATCATCCACCGGATGCAGGGCCTGGGTGCCGAGGTTCAGTTCGGCGTCGACTTGTATCGGTTGCGGACCGCTTTTTTCGACGTCGAGAATACCCAGGCTGGCGGCGAATCGCAAACCGGTCAAGGTAAGAATCTGGGTGCCGCGCGGGTTAATCATGGCTGGCTGGGTCCGATCGGCTGGCATTGGCCAGGCGTTACATGTGGGAAAAATCGCGTTCAAAGCGCAGCAGATGCTGGCCGCCATCAACCAGCAACGTAGTGCCGGTGATGGACTGGTTTTCCAGCGCGAACCGAACCGTCGAGGCGACATCTTCGGCTGTGGAAGATCGGTCCAGCAGGGCCATCTTGTGGCGCTCCCTGAATTGCTCCTGGGTCAGCAGCGGGCTGGTCAGGGTCAGGCCGGGCGCCACCCCGACCACCCGCACATGCGGCGCCAACGCCAGCGCCAGCATCGTGCCGGCGGCCTCCAGCGCGGCTTTGGACAGGGTGTAACTGAAAAAATCCGGGTTCTGGTTCCACAGTTTCTGGTCCAGCAAGTTGACCACGACTCCCGACGCGGCGTCGCCGCCAGGCGCGTCGCCGGACGGGCTTGCGGTCGTGCCGGCGCGGCGCGCATGGATGTGGCTGTACAGCGCCTGCGCCAGCAGGATGGCGGCGCCGGTATTGCTGCGCATGTGTTTTTCCAAGGTCGCAAAACCAAACGTCGCAGCCGTGTCGTGTTCGAAGGTCGAGGCGCTGTTGACCAACGCGTCCAGCCGCCCGAAATGGGCTACCACGCGTGGCAACAGGTTGCGGACCGCCGTTTCGTTGGCCAGGTTGGCCCTGAAGGCGGCGCTGTTGCCCGACAGCCGGCCACAATCGGCGCTGGTCCGCTTGGCGTCTTCAAGCGAGTCGCGGTAATGCACCGCCACCTGCCAGCCGTCTCGCGCCAACGCCAGCGCAATCTCGCGGCCCAGCCGTTTGGCGGAACCCGTGACGAGCACGGTGCGGGTGACGACTGGGGCAGACATTCGGGGACAATCCAGACCTGTGATGGCAACACACCCGAGTTTAGCGGCCGGCCTCGAATCCTATGTGGCGCAAGTCACCGCGGACAACGGCGGCTGGATTGGTTTCGACCGCTTCATGGAGCTTGCGCTCTACGCCCCTGGTTTGGGTTATTACGCCCGCGATAGTGTCAAGTTTGGCGTCCTGCCCTCAACCGGCACCGGCGCGGACAGTGACTTCGTGACGGCCCCGGAGATGACGCCGTTTTTCGGTCGCACGCTGGCGCTGCAGGTGGCGCAGGCCCTGCGCGTCACCCAGACTCGCGAAGTGTGGGAATTCGGCGCCGGCTCCGGCGCACTGGCCGCCCAACTGTTGCAAGCCCTGGGAGACCAGGTTGATTGCTACCACATCGTCGATTTGTCCGGTTCCCTGCAACGACGCCAACGCGAAAGACTCAATACCTACGGCAGCCGGGTGCGATGGGTCGGCGCCTTGCCGGCGCAGATGCGCGGCGTCGTGGTTGGCAATGAGGTGCTCGACGCGATGCCGGTCAAGCTGCTGGCGCGCAAAGACGGTGACTGGCGCGAGCGCGGTGTAGCCGTCGAACCAGGCGGCGGGCTAAAGTGGCAAGACCGCCCCACCACTTTGCGCCCGCCGCTGGAGGTGCCCGGTGGTCACGACTACCTGACCGAGATTCATCCACAAGCCGAAGGCTTTATGCGCACCCTGGCGGAACGTCTGGTGCAGGGCGCCGCCTTCTTTATCGACTATGGGTTTCCCGAACGCGAGTACTACCATGCGCAACGCGACCTGGGCACGCTGATGTGCCACCGCGCGCACCGCATGGACGCCAACCCGCTGGTTGATGTGGGGCACAAAGACATCACCGCACATGTCAATTTCACCGCCCTGGCGCTGGCGGCGCTGGAGGCGGGGGCATTCGGGTTGCTGGGCTACACCACGCAGGCGCGTTTCCTGCTGAATTGTGGCCTGCTGGAGTTGCTGGAGCATGCCACGGCGCGGGATCGGAGCATGGTACAAAAGCTGATCATGGAGCATGAAATGGGCGAGTTGTTCAAGGTGATCGGCTTTTTCAAGGGCGTGCCGTGGGAGGCCATAGGCTTCTCGCAGGGTGACCGCGCGCACCGGCTTTGAACCATGATCCGCTGGCTAATCGTCATCTTTCTCGCACTGCTGTTGATCAGCTGGTTCTCGCCCTTGCTCAACAAGCTCGGGTTTGGAAAACTGCCGGGAGACTTCCGCTTCACGCTGTTTGGCCGCCAATGGTTCCTACCGGTTACGACCACGTTATTGCTCAGTTTTGTGGCCAGTCTGGTGGCGAAACTGATCTAGCCGCGTGATTCGCGACATTTGCTTATCGGCTGCGCCAGGGCGCACGGCATGACCCATGTCACGCTGCTGGCGGTAATTTACCTGGCCTTCATCAGTCTGGGGCTGCCCGACAGCGTGCTGGGCGTCGCCTGGCCGTCGATGCGGGTCATGCTGGTGCAACCGCTGGAGGCCGTAGGGCTGGTCACGTTGATCCTGACGGCTTGTTCGGCGTTGTCGAGTTTTGCCAGCGGCGCGGTGCTGAAGCGCTTTGGCATCGGGCCGGTGGTGATGCTGAGCGGTTTCCTGACCGGGTTCGCGTTGCTTGGCTTCGCGCTGGTGCCCTCGTTTGCGTGGATCCTGCTGTTGGCGGTGCCACTTGGATTGGGGGCGGGTTCGGTCGACGCCGGGCTGAACCATTTTGTGGCCGAACACTACACATCGCGCCACATGAACTGGCTACACGGTTGCTGGGGCATTGGCGCCAGCATTGGCCCGTTCATCATGGGCGCGGCTCTGGCGGGCGCAAGCGGCTGGCAGGGGGGATACAAAACCATCGCCTTGATCCAACTCGTCCTGGCGTTGTTATTCCTGTTGACCTTGCGGCTCTGGCAACGCGAGCATTCCACGCCTCGTTCGGGGGCAGACCAGAACCGCAACCACAGCCGGCCCAAAGCGCTGGTTGCGTGGGCACCCTGGCTGGCTGCCTGCCAGTTTCTGGTCTACGCGACGATCGAAGTCGGCACCGGTTTGTGGACCGCCAGCATACTGGTCGACGAGCGCCGCTTTGACGCACCGACTGCCGCGTTGTGGGTTTCATGCTTCTTCGGCGCCATCATGGCCGGCCGATTTGCCGTTGGCTTCATCACCACCCGACTCGGCAACCGCCGGCTGGTTCGAATCGGGCAGGGCACGGCGCTGGCGGGCGCCTTGCTGTTTGCAGTTGACGGATTGCCAGACCCGGTTTCGCTGGCGGCTCTGGTACTGCTCGGGCTAGGCGGCGCGCCGATCTATCCATCCCTGATGCACGAAACCACGCGGCGATTCGATGCCATCACCGCTCGCAAAGTGGTAGGAAGGCAGGTCGCGTTTGCGTATCTGGGAGCGGCCCTCGGGCCAGCCGCCCTGGGTCTGCTGGGCGCGCATGTGGGCCTGGGAGCGATCATGCCGGCGCTGGTCGTGGCGCTGTTGCTGCTCATGCTGATGTCCTGGTGCCTGGATCGCGTGACCTGAACATGATTTCGATCAAGTCCCGGCGCTTGGAGCGCGGTATCGTGGCGCTACCGTAAATCTGACTCCACTTGGAGACCGCGATGACCGATTCCCAGCACATTGTTTGCCCCCACTGCCACACCACCAATCGTGTGGCGGACGACGACCTTGCCAATGCGCCCGATTGCGGCAAGTGCCACAAGCCATTGTTCACAGCCCATTCGGTCGCCTTGGACGAAGCCGCGTTCGAGCGCCACATCGGTCGCAGCGCCATTCCGGTACTGGTCGACTTCTGGGCTCCCTGGTGCGGCCCTTGCCGCCAGATGGCGCCGGCCTTTGAGCAGGCAGCCGCCGAACTCGAACCGCGGGTGAGGCTGGCCAAGGTAAATACCGAGGAAGCGCAGAACTTGGGGGCGCGTTTCAACATTCGAAGCATTCCCACGCTGGCACTGTTTCGCGGCGGTCGTGAAATCGCACGCCAGCCCGGCGCCATGGGGGCAACGGACATCGTGCGCTGGACTAAGGCGCAACTGGCCTAACGCGGCAGGCAGTCGTTTGACTGGGCCGAGCGGTCGTCCGGTAGCGGGTCCGAAAGCTCGCTGCTGGCCTGCTGCTTGGATGCGTATTACCATCTATCGAACTGAAACGCACTGGATCAGCAGTTCATGCACACCACAACTCGCAGTGAAACCATTGAACGCACCGAACGCCCCTGGGGCTGGTACGAGACCGTGTCCGAAGCGCCAGGCAACAAGGTAAAACGCATTCGCGTTCACGCCGGACAACAACTCAGCTTGCAGAAACACCGCCAGCGCGCCGAGCACTGGGTGGTGGTGCAAGGCGTCGCGCGGGTCACCGTCGGTGCCCTCGTGCTGGACCTGACGGCGGGCCAGCATGTCGACATTGCCATCGGCGAGGTGCACCGGCTGGCTAACATGACACAACAGACGGTGGAAATCGTGGAAGTCCAGTTTGGCAGCTACCTGGGCGAAGACGACATCGTGCGTTTGCAGGACGATTACGGGCGGGTGTGACCGCTCGCAAGGCCTGTATTTGTCGACAGGAATGACATGCCAATAAACGCTGGTGTATTGCATCAGGATTCAGAATTGAACATAAAACCTGGCCCGTTTGTGCTGGACTCCGCGCTGTTCGCGAGTTTGGTTGGCGTGAAGGCCTGTGTCGACGTTGGCGGCACCAAGGTGGCGGTCAGCGTGGCCGATGCGGGTGGCATTCGCGGCCGCGTGGCGGAACCCACCGCCAAACAAGGCTCCAGTGACGCGCTCGGCCGCCAGGTCATTGGTCTGATTGCGCAAAGCTGCGCCAGTGTCGGTTTGGCCGTGGCCGACATCTCGGCAGTCGGTGTTTCATCCTGCGGACCGTTTGTGATCCGTGATAGGTGTGTGGAACTGGCAGCGCCCAATATCTGCGGTGGTCTGGCCGGACCCGGGCGTGGCCTGCCCAACGACTGGACCAGCGCCGTGCTGGAGGCGCCATTGCGCGCGTTGTTTGGCAATGTGCGCGTGGCCAACGATGGCATTGCGGCACTCGAGGCCGAGCGGCGCTGGGGCGCCTTGCAGGGCCTGGAACACTGCGCCTATGTGACCTGGAGCACCGGTATTGGCGTCGGCTTGTGTGTCGATGGACAGGTGCTGCGTGGCAAGAACGGCAACGCCGGGCATGCCGGTCACATGTTCGTGAGCGACAACCTGGATGCCTTGTGCGGCTGCGGCAATATTGGCGACGTGGAGGCTCTGGTCGCCGGCAATGCGTTACCGCGGCGTTTCGCGTCGGACGGTTATGTTGACGCAGCGGCGCTTATGGCCGCCGCGCGCGCCGGCAGTCCAGGCGCGCAAGCCATCGTCGACGACTTGTGCCGCGTGATGGGGCGCACCTTGTACAACCTGGTCGTGACGCTGGACTTGCAGCGCATCAGCATCGGCGGCAGCGTGTTCTGGCACCACCGCGACTTTTTGCTGCCCAAACTGCGCTCGCATATCGCGGGCAAGCTGGGTGCACTGACGAATGGCTTCGAATTGGTGAGTGCGGGGCTGGGCGAGAAGGTGGGCGATTACGCGGCGCTTGCGTTGGTGCGCTGAGGTGCCTGCCAATATTCACCGTTCAGGGGACGATGGTCCACTGGTGCGCACACTTCTTGCAACATACCAGCGCCGCGCCATTGCGCCGGTCCTCCTCCACCAGCGTCAGGCTGCCGTAGGCGGCGCACTGCGGGCAATTGGCCTGGTTGGCGACCTCCTCTGCATGCATCAGCAGGTACAGGTAACGACGCAGGGCCCACAGTCCCGTCGCCGCGCTGACGATGACCAATAAGACATTGATCAGCTTTTGCCCCGGCGTGGCGCCACGGAACGCTTCCATGCTGGCCATCAGTGCGATGACGCACAAAAACGCCAGCAACATGTGGGCGTGGCTGGCGAGCAATTCACGCTCGTACCACTTGCGAAAGCCGACCCGGCGTATGCCGTCAGCCAGCGTGTGGTTGAGCAGGTTCATGGCACGGATGCTGGCACACAATCCGATGCACCGGGTTACCCTAGATTCGGCAGTTGGACGCGCCCGAGCGGGCTGCGATGCGGTGCGCTGGCAAGGCGCGACGACGCTGCGGGCTAATGCCCGCGAGGCTGAGACCCGCGGCTCCGAGTCTGCCGCGCAGACTCGGACGGGTCGAAGGGGCGGAGCTCCGCGACGCCGCGGCCTGCAAGGCGAGCAACGCCGAAAGCGTGCCGTAGCGCAGCTCAATCGGGTGCGTAGCGCAGTCACCCGCACGGTGACAGTCGTCCGGGGGAAAAAGCTCAGTCTTCATGCGGTATGGCCAGCGAAAGGTAGCGGTCAACTGCCGAATCTAGGGTTACTGACGCCGAAATTTGAGCGCCAGCACTTTGGCCGAAACACAACGCCCCTGCGCCTGACCACCCGTGACTCCAAAATCGAAATGAATGCCAGCCGTTTGGCGGGAGCGTGCCGCTTCGTCTGCCGCCGCCTGGAAACTGCTGAAGTTGCGCGGACCCCAGCCGCGGTCATTGTGGGTGTTATCGGTGAATGTGGTCTCGGCACCAAATAGTCGTGCCAGTACGCCTGCGGCCGCGCTCGACTGCACCGAGTGGCCGGAAGGGTATTCCGGGAACGGTGGCGTGTCCATCAACGTGGGCACCCAGTTGCTGTCGATCACCAGTTGCACATAGGTCACCGGCCGCAAGACATTCAGAGCGTACTTCGCCGACCAACTGGCAATGAAGGCATCGGCCATCGCCAGATTGAGCTGGGCCAGGGTTTGGGCGGCATCGGCAAGGCTGGCCTTGCGGGCTTTCAGCAGGTCGTTGGCGATAAACACCCAATGCCCAGCCGGTGTTGGCGTCTTGCCCGGATCGTCGGCCCAGTACAACGCAATCTGGCGCTGCTCCTGCGTGGCCTGGTTGCTGATGCGGTAAACCTCCTGCGCGTCTTTGTAAAAAGCCGATGAAACCTCTTCGGAGTAGGGTGGCGGGGCCGGGGCCGGACAGTCCTTGGCGCTCTTCAACACAAACGTCCGGTTGTCGCCCCAGCGTGGCAGCAACGCGGCTGCAAAGGCGGGTGGTGTGGCGCTCCATTGTCCGGCGCCGCTGGGTGGTACATAGTTGGCCTGGCCGCGGCGCAGCGGCCCCCAGGCTTCATGGCCGCCGTCGGTCCGGGCCCAGGTCATGAGCGCCATGGCCATCAGTTTGCCGAAGGTCTCGGAGCGGTTCGTGATGTCACCGGACAAGGCCGAAGGGTCGAAATCCGCCCCGTATTTAAGCGCCATATTGCGCTCCAGCAGGTCGATGCGGGCCTTGTTCTCGGCGCTCGCGTTGCCAAACATCAAACGTGTCATGGTGGCCAGCGCGGCGTTCGCCACCGTGGGCCAATGCAGCACTTCGTCGGGCTGCGCCCAGGGCAGGGAACTGAGTTCATTGAGTTGACCGGCCAGGCTGGTATGGTCCGGCATGCCCGGCACCACCGACTCGTATAACGCCAGACCCAGGTAGGCCAGTGCCCGCGACGCCACCGGCGGGCTGAAACCGGGGGTTTGCTGCGTCAGCAGCAGGGCCAGATGGAACCAGTCGGTCGCCACCGCGGCGCTGTAGGCGCTGGCCGGCCGCGCCGCGCCGCTGGCTGGTGCCTGGGCTTGTGCCGCAAATGGGCCGACGGCGGCAAGCACCAGCAGGGCCAGTGCTCGGGCGTAGCGCTGGTAGCAGCGTTTCACGGTGCTTTCCAGGCGCTGACGCCGGCCTGCCGGTCCACGATGTAAAAGCCGTCCGCCGCAACCGTCTGCCAGGGCCCCCAGCTTGCGTGCGGCCATAACACGCGCAGTTTCACGGTTTTTGCCGGCCCAAGGCCAAAATGCATCCAGCCCAGATGCCCGCTGGCATGCCCGCCACCAACCGTCAATTCCTGGCGAATGGTGCGCTGGCCCAGGTCGACCTCGACCCAGGCACCGATGGCGTCACGGTTGCCGCCGCTCTGGCGCAGGCGCAACTGGAGCCACTGGCCCATCGGCATTGGCCGGTCGGCACTGCCCGCGCCAACGTTGCGCCAGAGTTGCGCCTTGTCCCAGCGGTTGACGACAATCATGTCCAGCAAGCCGTCGCCATTCAGGTCCACCAGCATGCCTCCGCGCCCGCGCTTGTAACTGGCAATGCCGGCTTGCTGGCCGGCTTCGAAGAAGCGGCCGTCGGTTTGTTGCAGCAGCAGATTGTTGGGGTCCAGCGTGGCAAAGTCGGGCATGTTAGCCACATTACCCTTGACCAGGAACAGGTCCACCAGTGCGTCATGGTTGACATCGGCAAACTGCGCATGCCAGGCGGTGGAGGGGTGTATATCACCGCCCACATACGGCCGGTGCGCGGTTACTCCGCGTTTGTAAGCCATGTCGCTGTAGGCCGGCTGGCTGCCGTCGCCTTCGAGTTTTTGCAGCTTGTTGTCCGACATGCTGGTCAGAAATATTTCCGGCCGTCCGTCACCGTCGAGGTCATGGCTGGCAATGCCCATGCCCCAGATCTGCAACGGTTTCCAGCCCTGTTCCGGGGTGTATAACCGCGGCACCTGGCTGGGTGACACTTTCCACAATTGCTCCTGCCCATCTTTGTAGTACTCGCGGTCGTTGCTGACCCGAAGACCCGCTTCTCCGGTTCGGCCCCAATCCGAAAACAGCATCGACAGGGCGCAGTGTCCGGGGGTCAGTTCCGTTGGAGGCGCAAAACTTCTGCCGTCAGGTGCCGGCCGCAGAAGGCTGCCGGGTGTGCAGCTACCCCAGGGAAAGTCGGGTTTGCCGCGGTCCACATAAGTGCCGATGGCAAAAGTCGGCCACTGCTGGCCGCGCTCCCAGGTGGCGGAAAACGCGCTGTGCCACGCATTGCTGCCGCGCAGCGCCCATTTGTCGTTGGCGCGTTCAAACCTGCACCCGCCCAGACCGCGCAACACTTGCACTTCGCCGACGCGCAATACGACCATGTCGGTCGTGCCGTCGCCATCCACGTCCAGCGCATAGGCGCCATTGGCGCCAGTCAACTCCAGCCCGGAGCGTTCTTCCTGCAGCTTGATTGGTCCGCCGCGCGTGCTGCGGTTGCGGTAGAACTTGGCCTTGTTCACGCCGCCGGTCACATAAACCTCGGGCAGCCCGTCGCCGTCGCAGTCAAAGGTGGCCACCCCGCCGCCAACCTGAAACTCGAAATCTCCTTCATACCGGCTTTGTAATCCGGCAGCGTCGGTTTCTTCGACAAAGCGCGGTATCGGCGGCGTGTCGGCTGCATCGATGTTCAGCGTTGACACCATGACCATGAGCACCAGTGTCAGGTTGCGCAGGCGGATCAAAGCGATACCCAGCCGGCGGTTCTTTCGGACTCGAACAACGCGTCGATTACGCGCAGATTGAGAATCGCGTCTTCGATGCCGTAGGGCAGCGCAAGTTCACCACGCACGACGCGCGAAAAAACGTCGCCCTGCAAGCCATACTGGTTGCACGCAGCTACCGTTTCCCGCGTTACCAGACTGCCATCCAGCGCCGAGCCGTCATCGAACAGCAGTTCGGTCGATTCGCCCAGCGGCGCGTTGAACGGAATCCGCATTTCGATGCGTTTGCGCTCACCACACACCTGCACCCGCTGGTATGGCACCGACTGCGTCGAGACGGTGAAATCCAGCCGCCGGCCGGCGCCAAAATCAAGCAGGCCACTGACGCCGCGGTCGGTTTGAAACGCCGGGTCGCGGTCAACCAGCGCCACCACGCGCAACGGCTCGGCCTCGAACAGATAACGTGCGGTGACGATGGCATAACAACCGATGTCGTACAAGGCGCCGCCGCCGATATCGAACCGGTTGCGAATGTTGGATGCGTCGCGGTTGAAATAGGAAAAATAGGTCTGTATCGATCGCACCGGACCGAGTTCATCGGCGCGCAGCAGCGCGCGTACGCGTTGCCACTGCGGATGAAAACGCACCATGAACGCCTCCATGATGTGCACCTGGCCGGCGACCTCGCGCAATTCGGCTGCCTGGTTGGCATTCAATGCCAGTGGCTTTTCGCACAACACATGTTTGCCGGCGCGCGCGGCCTGCAACGTCAGCGCCACATGCTCGTGGTTGGGCAGCGGGTTGTAGATCGCCTCAATGGCCGGGTCGGCGAACAATTCCTGGTAACTGCCATAAGCCCTGGCGATGCCCAGCGCCGCCGCCGCTTGCCGCGCGCGAGCCAGGGAACGCGATGCAAGCGCCTGTATGTCGCAAAACTGCGCCGCCTGCATCGCCGGTATGACTTTTTCACGGCCGATTTTGGCCGTGCTCAGAATGCCCCAGACTACTTTTTTCATGGCTGCATGGGTGGTGGGGCCAAAAAGCGCGTTAACGCACGGCTCGTTCAGCCTGTGTCTTGCCGGGGGGTTGTTTGCCCAGGATGATCATGCCCAGCACTTCGTCTTCGTTTACGTCCTGGGTCCGGTAGGTGCCAACCAGGCGTCCGTTTTTCATCACAGACAGCCGGTCGCTCAAGGCAAAAACGTCGTGCATGTCGTGGCTGATCAGGAAGATGCCGACGCCTTCTTCCTTTAGCTGGCGCACCAGGCGGCCAACCATCGCGGTTTCTTCCGGCCCCAGCGCGGCGGTTGGCTCGTCCATGATCAGAATGCGGGCGTTGAAATAGATCGCGCGCGAAATCGCCACCACCTGGCGTTGCCCACCCGATAACCGGCGCACCGGTGTGCGCACGTTGGTGAAATTCTTGTTCAGGCGCAAGAACACCTTGCGCGCATCGGCGTCCATGCGGTGGTCGTCCAGCGTGCGCCAGGCGGTCAATAATTCGCGCCCGAGAAAAAGGTTAGCCACCGCGTCCAGGTTGTCGGCCAGCGCCAGAGTCTGGTAAATCGATTCGATGCCCAGGCGCTGCGCATCGGCGGGCGTGCGCACATGCGCCTTTTCGCCTGCTATCACCACCTCGCCGCTGTCGATCGGGTAGGCGCCAGCGAGCATTTTCATCAGTGTCGACTTGCCCGCGCCGTTGTGCCCGAGCACCGCGACCACTTCGCCGGGGTACAGGTTCAGGCTCACGTCGTCGACCGCGTGTACACCGCCAAAGGCTTTCTTTATGTTGCGCAGTTCGACCAGGCAACGCGTGGGATCAACCGCCGGCCGGGGCGTGGCCGCGGCGGCCAGGCTGGTGCTCACAGCAGTTCTCCGGTAAATTTGCGGTATAGAACGTCGAACACCACGGCGGCGATCAGCACCTGCCCGATGATGACGTAGCGGTAACCGATCGGCACGTCGAGCAGCAACATGCCGCTGTCGATGGATTGCATGATCAGCGCCCCGAGCACCGAACCGATGATCGAGCCGCTGCCACCGGACAACGCCGTGCCGCCGATCACGGTGGCGGCTATGACCAGCAACTCCATGTTGTTGCCAACCGAGTTGGTGCCGGCGTTTAGGCGCGCGATCGACACAATCGCCGCGATGGTCGTAAGCACCGCCAGCAAACCGAACAGCATCAGCGTCACCCGCCGCACCGGTATGCCGACCAGCGCGGCGGCGTCCGGGTTGCCGCCCATGGCAAAAATATAGCGGCCAAAACGCGTGCGGTGCACCAGGAACGACACCACCAGCGCGACCGCAACCCAGATCAGCACCGGCACCGGAATTCCCTGCGGGGCATCCTTGTTCGGAATCTGGTAGGCGTTCATGACG
>JANNGR010000449.1:0-6532 GCA_031403955.1 Betaproteobacteria bacterium | reverse complement strand
CACACGACGAGCGCGACGCGCGTTGTCCCGTCGGAAAGCACCAGCGCGCGGACAAACAAGGGCGCTCGTCGGTCTCCGAGGGGTGGCGCGCAAGCGTCAGTGCATGGTCGGCGTACACACCGCGGTCGATGTCGGCGAGCTGCAGTTGCGCCTTGAAGATGGTGGACTTGAGCGCCATCAGGCGGGCCACGCAGTGAGGTCGCCGCCGGTCGCGGCCGGCGGCGGTAGGGTGACGAGGGGCATTCGGGCACTGTGCCACATCGCGCTCAACCCCGGCTTGGGGCGGTTTGACGGCCTTGGCGCGTCCGACCAAGCGCATTGGGGAAACCCATACCTTGACCACGGAGCTGGTCAGCCGCCAGCATTTGTAGGCGGAGTGCAAATCTTCGCTGGTGTTCTGATGAAGGCGCCGCGCGCAAAGCCTCGAGCATTCGGGGCGCGACGGGTCGGCCTTTGAATGGGTAACGGTTGCGACGGTCCTTGCCGAGGGGCTGCTCGTGAGCCGGAGGGGAGGAGTCTTGCAAAGTCGCGAGCTGAGCTTCCGTGGGCGATCAGGGTCTGGCGTGCGGCTGCGCGCGAGCGGCACCCGCCTTCTGAGCCGCGGCATGATCCGATCCGCCCTCACTCTCGCTCCCCGGCCCGCGACGGTGACAACCGTGGAGCCGACGGCGCATCGCTCAATACCGCAATGCGGTCAGACGTCAGGGAGAAGACCATGCGGATTCGGCTGCGCGCCGCGTTGCGCGCGTCTTGGCCGTCATGCATTCGGCGCCTGCACCAGCGCAGGTGGATGGCCACTCGTGCAAAGCGGGTGAGAGCACGACAGAGAGGTGCGTCGTCCCGGCGGTCGAGCGCAAGGGAGGAGTGATGATGGTGTCTGACAAAGCCGCGCATGGCGTTGCCATGCTTTGGGGTCTCGCGAAGTTCATCGGCTGCGGGCTCCTCGCGGCGCTGAGCGTGCCGGCGACCGCGCAGGTCGTCGTCAATGACAGCGGCCAACCAAGCTATCGCTACGCCATCAAGGTTCCGCCTGGCGTCGGCGGCTTCGCTCCCGAAGTCTCACTCGTCTACGACGGGACCAGCACGGGGGTTCTAGGCAAAGGCTGGCGCATCGAAGGCATTCCGGCGATTGCCCGCTGTCAGCCGACACGTTCGGTAGATGGGGCCAACGGCATCGTCAAGTTTGGTGCTAACGACAAGTTGTGTCTGAACGGCGAGCGGCTCATTCAGACCAGCGCCGACGGCAACCCTTTGCCGTTTCCGCAGACGGGCGACGCAGGCGCAGGAGGCGAGTACCGAACCGAGCGCGACAAGTTGGTGCGTGTTCGTTCCTACGGGCAAGCCGTGCAGCCGGATGGCTACACCCCCTACGACGGGCCGTCCTATTTCAAGGTGTGGACGCGCGATGGCAGAGTGCAGACTCTCAAAGCCGTTCTTTCCCCTCCCTTGGTTGGTGCGAATGTCTCGACACCTTCCGGCGGCAAGGCATTGGTCGCGTGGCCGTTCGTGACAGAAACGGACAAGGCGGGCAACCTCATCAACTATGTGTCCAACGGATGGGGGCAGTTTTTCGCTCCGAGGACTGTTGGCTATAACGGTGCGGCGCCCAACAGCGAGTACAGCATGTATCCGCAGGACAATGCGTCGATCGTCTTCAATTACGACATGCTGCCCAACCATCTCGTTCAACGTGCGTACTACCGCGGCAGTTTGAACGTGTTGAGCCAGCAGCTCAGCAGCATCGACATCAAGGCAACACCCAACTCCATCGCGCGCAGGATCTTCCTCACGTACTCCGCGTCGCCCTATGCACGCGCCAACCGCCTGACATCGATCAAGGAATGCGTCGGAGTATCGTTCAATCAATGTCTGCCGCCAACCACATTTGCGTACTCGTACGGTGGTGGGACATATACGGCGCAGGCGGGGATGATGCCCTATGGCGCGTTGGCGGACGAGGCGCTGATGGGCGACTTCAATGGCGACGGCCGCACCGACATTCTGCTGCCCAGCCCCTCATCCGCTCCCTCGCTGAGTTTGAGTACGACGGGAGGGGGCTATTCCAATCACACCGTTTCCAACGGAAGTTCCATTCAAGCTTCAAGGACCCCCTTGGTGGCGGACTTCGATGGGGATGGCCTCGACGACGTCTTTGTTTCCGAGGTATGGGTGGGATGGGAGGAGTGCGGCACTTCCGGCATCTGCTCGTTGATCTTCCGATCCAACGGCGATGGTACGTTCTCGATACAGGTGGTGCGATTCAGTGGGGGCAGTGCCATACCGCTGAGACGGTCGAGCGGAGCCATTACCGTCGTGCCATACCATGTGGACTCAGGCAGAGCTACCGTCGCGACGATCAACGACTATCAAAACTTCGTCATTGGTGACTTCAATTCCGACGGTCGACTTGACATCGTCAAGCTGAGCGGCTCGGGTCAATACTCCGAAAACGGTGGAAGCACCTCCCCGGGGTTCACGTGCAATCCTTACGCGTGTGAATTTCAGCTCCTGCTGGGGAATGGCGACGGATCCTTTGCCACCGCGACAAGTGCGGTCCCCGTGCTGCCCTACATCGGGCAATCACCCAGCAACCTGCGCGCGGTCGATGTCAATGCAGACGGCATTCCCGACCTGGTGTTTGGCAGCAAGCCTGTGACGGCAAGCTACGACAGCGAGCATGGCCGGCGCACGATGTTGGTCAGTTTCAAGGCGGGCTACTACGCCGGTCGAGCGGACGGGAACTTCGAAGTCGATGTGATTTCCACTGACCCGGCCACCGGTCAAGTTACGGTCGGCGGTCTCAGGCCCGAGTGCAGCGGTAATGAGTTTCAGGGGGACTTTAATGGCGATGGCTTGCCGGATAGCGTCTGTGAGGATCACAATGGAATTACTCTGCACACTTGGACCGGCGTCCACTACATCGCCGAACAGTTGGCGTGGGGTTGGTCTTCCGAGAGGTGGATCCGCGGCGCCTTCGATGTAAACGGTGACGGCAAGACTGACTTATTCAGTGGATGGAGCTTCTTCACCATTGATGGCCAATATCTGGGCCCTTTTTCTCCCGCGTATGAATACACCTCCTATCGCGCCGGCAACTTCACAGGCAAGGGGGGTATGGAGTTGCTCGTTAGCTACGGCAGCTACGGCCTGTACGCCAAGGACGATCCACTGCCGGCGGACACGCTGTTGAGCGTGACGGAACCAAGCGGAGCCGTGACGACGCTGACGTACGAGGGTCTGGCAGGCACAAGCCGCCACGCGAGTGACCGCGGCACGAGCTACGCGAGCGCCTATCCCCTCCAGGAACCCACCACCCGAGCAGCGGAGGTGATCGGTCCGAGCAAGATGTCGACGTACCGGGTGGTGGACACCGTGCCGCCCAGCTTCGTGGTGACGCGGATCACCGCAGACACGGGCGTCGGCACGGCCAAGGCGACGACAGAGCTGGCATACCGCGGCTACAAGAGCGATCTGCTCGGTCGCGGCTCTCTCGGCTTCCGTGAGATCCGCCGACAAACTGACGCCCCCGACGGCAGCAGCAAGCTCACCAGCGTGCAACAGCGTCTGCAGGCGTATCCGTACACCGGAGCTGTGTCGGTCAATGAGTCCTACCTTGGCGCGCTGTCGCCGATTGGCGAAGCGCAAGGCGGCGTGCGGCTCAGCCGCACGGAAAACACCTACTGCGACATGCGCGCCGCCGCTGGCGCCGAGACCACTGCCACGGTAACCGCGCCGTGCCCCGTGACAAGCAAGGTCCAGCGCCCCTACGTGCGCAGGGCCGTGCAGAGCGCGTGGGATCTCAATGCAACCGCGCTGCCGGTGACGACGACCACCAGCACCTACAGCGGCGGCTACCCCACGCTGATCGAGAAGATCACCGTCGGCGGCGGGCCCGCCGGCAGCCAGACCTTCACCAGCCGCACCACCAACGAATACTGGCCTGACAACCTCTCCAGCGACAAATGGCTGCTCGGCCTGCTGAAGAAGACCAGCACGCAGAGCATCGTGCCCAACAGCCTCGCGGCAACAACCACCAGCGCCGGCAGCGCGCCCAAGGCCACCGCCACGGCCGGGCCCTGAGAGCCCTGAGAAAAGCACAAGACCGATAGCACCACCGTTCAAGCGAGGAAGGGGCGCATGAGGCTTCGCAACATCACGGCACGCAGCACGGCGGGCTTGGCCACGCTGCTGGTCATCGCAGCTGCGCACGCGCAGGTGCCCACCAACGCCTACGACTACGCGCGCACGTCCAGTTACACATACGACGCGGAGGGCCGCCTGCTCACCGAGACCACCGAGCCCGCCTCGGCGCCCTGGTGCGTGATGGCGACCCACAGCTACGACACCTGGGGCAACCGCGCCAGTGCCACGCAGGCCAACTGCGCCGGTGCCGTTCCCACACGCCAGCAGTTCACGAGCCGCACCAGCAGCGTTTCCCACGCATCGAGTGCAGGCCTCTTCCCCACCAGCGTCACCAATGCCCTGGGTCAGAACAGCAGCGCCGCCTTCGACATTCGCTTCGGCGCCAAGACCAGCGCCACCGACATCGCGGGCCTGACCGCCAGCTGGCAGCTCGACGACTTCGGCCGCGTCATCAAGGAGACGCGCCCCGACGGTACCTCCACGGCCACGCGCTACTGCTACCTGCCCAGCCGCATCAGCGTTCTGACGAGCAACAGCACCGGCTGCGACACCGCGCTGCGCTCGGACGCCCCGGCCGACGCCGTGAGCTACGTCGAGACCGAGCCGCGCAACACCAGCAACGCCAAGATGGGCCCGGCCACCCGCGTCTACGGCGACCGCCTGGGCCGCGAGCTGCGCAGCGTCACCGAGAGCTTCGACGGCACCTCGCAGCCTGCCGCGTACCGCGGCGCACGCATCGTCGTGGACACCGTCTACAGCGCAGTCGGCACGAAGATCCTGCAGACCCAGCCCTACTACCTCGCGAGCGGCTCCTCCACAACAGTCGGCAGCAACGACCGCGGCATCACGCTGACCGAGGTCGACGCGCTCGGCCGCGTCAAGGCCACCTACACCACCGACCCGCAGGGCCAGGCCGGCGCCAAGACCTTCGGCGCTGGAACCACCAGTTACGGCAGCCGCACCGCGGCCAAGACCGTCTTCGCCTACAACGGCCAGATCACCACCGTCACCAACGACCGTGGCCAGGCGCGTGTGGAGGAGAAGAACGCCATCGGCCTGGTGGTGCGCATCACCGATCCCGCCGGTGCCCAACTGGCGCACCAGCACGACGCCTTCGGCAACCTCGTGGCCACCAAGGACGCGCTGCTCAACAGCATCACCGTGCAGTTCGACATCCGTGGGCGCAGATTGCAGCTGAACGACCCCGACTCGGGCCTGACCAAGTACGACTACAACGCGCTGGGCGAAGTCGTCTGGACCGAGACGCCCAACCAGAGAGCCCTGGGCCAGTCCACCACGATGGCTTACGACAAGCTCGGCCGCATGACCAGCCGCGTCGAGCCCGAAGGAGCAGCCACCTGGGGCTACGACAGCTACATCGACGCTAGCACCTGCAACAAGGGAGCAGGGCGGCTGTGCGAGAGCCGCTACGTGCGCGCAGGAACCAGCGACACGCGCAACACCAAGTACTACTACGACAACCTGGGCCGGCCGCTGAGCGATGTGGCCACCGTCACCAACGGCCCGACGATGGCCACCGCCAAGAGCTACGAAGCGGCCACCGGCCGGCTGGCCACGAAGACCTTCCCCACCGGGCTGCAGGTCGGGTACGGCTACACCACGCTGGGCTACCCCACTCAGTTGAAGACGCTCACGCAGGTCAACCTGACCCCGCTGCCCAAGCCCAATGGCAGCTCAGGCGGCAGCGCGACCACGCTGGCGGCCAACACTGTGCTGTGGCAAGCGCAGGTCGTCAATGCCTGGGGCAAGACCGAGCAGCAGAGCACCAGCAGCGCCGTGAACAGCCGCGCCACGTACGACGGAGCAACCGGGCGCACCACGGCGCTCAGTGCAGGCCCGGGCACGACCAAGACCGTCATCGATCATGTTTACACCTGGGATAGCCTGAACAACCTCACCTACCGGGCCGACAACATCGGTGACGCGGTGGCCGGGGCGGTGACGGAGACCTTCGTCTACGCGGATGGCCTCTCCAGGCTCACCTCGTACACGGTGGCAGCCCCGGCCGTGCCGGGAGGCAGCCGAAGTGTCGCGCTGACCTACAACGCCCTCGGGATGCTGCTGAACAAGAGCGACGTGGGGGTGTACACGTATGGCTCCAGCGGCAGCGGGGCGGTGCGGCCGCATGCTCTCTCGAGCATGGCTGCCGTGGGCGGAGGCGGCACCACCACCTACGGCTACGACGCCAACGGCAACCTGACCACGGCCTCGGCGGGCAAGTACCGCGGAATAGCCTACACGAGCTTCAACCTGCCGGACAGCCAGAGCGGAATCGGCGGCGGTGCGGATGCCGGCGGAGCGACGCCACGGTACACGTGGCTTTACGACGAGAACCGGCAGCGCATCAAGGAGGTCAAGACGATCACGG
>JANNGR010000448.1:0-2605 GCA_031403955.1 Betaproteobacteria bacterium | reverse complement strand
GCGGGCTTTCCCTCAACATGAACTGCGGAGGCGGATGCCCCGCCCACGACATCTCTGTGCGCAACGCGACACTCAGAACCGTCAACGCCGGCAGCGATCCGTCCACCGGTATCTATGTCAATCCGAATCTCGCGGGCGGAGTCATTGATATCCAGAACATCATCGCCTTCGGCAGCGGCGGGACGGGCGTGAGCTCTCCGGTGCGTCCGAACTATGTGGACGTCAACGGATTCAGCAGCGCCTACTCCCAGTTGGCGTGTATAACCGGCTGCTACACGGGCAACCCCACGGCTGACGGGGCAACGCCTTCCCTCAGATACCCGACGCGGATCGAGGGCAGCAGCGTGCTCAAGGGCAGTGGACTGGGCGGTGCCGATATTGGCGCGAACATTGTCAATCGCTATGGCACCGATGGCACCCGTCACGGAGATGCCGGGTACAACATACTCACGAGCACCCCGCTCTGGCCTTGGCCCAACGAGGCGCGCATCAAGCAGCAAATGTGCGCGGGCGCGAGCGTCACGCGTGGCTTCTGCTCGACCGGCACGCGGCTCGATGGGGTCAACCCGGTGACCCTGACCACCTACATCTGGGAACAGCTCGGCAACCCGATGCCGGGCGGCATCTACCCGTAGAATCCTGTACTAAGACCCGCTGAATCGCCCTGTGCTGCGATTCAGCGGGCCTTGCTGTGCGTCATGTCACTGCTCCCGCCTTCGCCATATCGATAGCCGGCTCCACCGTGCCTGTGTGATAATCACGGCCCCAGATGCGCTTGGGCCTTCGCCAACTCAGATCTGGTCCACGACGTGACCCATCCCGTATGCCCTTGCCCAGTTCCGACACCGAGAAACCCGCGCCTCACAAAAAGAGCGTGCCGATAACATCCGATGAGGTTCCACCGGCGCTCGCGGCCGGCCCGCAATCGGTCATCGACCGCTACCGGCACGAAACCATTGGCTGCTACGACTGGGATGGATGGCGTTTCATACTTCCGGACCTGGCCGCCAACGCACGCCTGCTGTGCATCGATACCCGTTATGGAACCACCGCCATGGCGCTGGCCCAACTTGGCGCCCGGGTCAGCCTGGCGCACCACGATACCGTGACGCTCGGGCTGATTCGTGAGCGGGCCGCTCAACACGGTTGTACCATCGTGGAATCCACCTGCCTCGATCCGGAACAGCCGCTGCTTCCCTATGCCGATGCCAGCCTGGATGGGATCGTGATTCACGACATCGACAACAGCTACCGCGACAATCCCCGGGTTCCGGCGAACTTCAGTTTCACCTCGCCGGCCTTTTTGCGCGAACTCCGGCGTGTTATCAAGGACGACGCCTTTGTCTACCTCGGCGTCCGCAATGCCCTGGGCTACGACCAGTTCCGTACCTGGTTAAAATGTATCCTGACCGGCAAGTTCGGCGCTGCCATGCTGCGAGGGTTCGTGCCCGCACGTCTGCCTGGCCGCTTGCGCCAGGCCGGTTTCGAGAGCGTTCGCCTCGAGCCCTACACCATGTTGAACGGCGTGGTGCATGAAATCATCCCCGAGTCCGGCTATCACTCCACCCACAACAGCTTTCTTCTTACCGAGCGATTCAAAGAAATTTTACTCGGCGTCCATGGACGGCGCCTGCTGGCCCCGGCTTATGGCGCGATCGCATTCAAGGGGCCGCAGCGCGCGTCCCTGCTCGACCGTATTGGCGAACAGCTCGCCGAGACGGGCTACCGCGTCCGGCCCGCCGGTGAGCCATCCCGCTTCCTGCGCTATCTGGCTTTACCCGGGAAGGCGATTGTCTCTTTTGGAACCCGCCGTGGCGCGGCCGACAATGTCGTGACGGTCATTCCTTTTACACCGGACATCATCGAATCGCGTCGTCGTGAAATGCTGGAAATCGGTGAACTGCGCAAGAACGTGCCGGCGATCGCGGCTTTGCTGCCAAAAATCTATGCCGAAACCAGTTTCCGTCAGCGCAGCTGTTTCGTGATCTCCGAAATCGCCGGCACGACCGTTGATCGCAACGTGGCGCAACTCGGGTCCATCACCGCGCGCGCTGCGGAACTGTTGGGCCGGATGACAGCGCAAACGTTGCGCTGGCCAAGCCGGATGGAGCACGTGCATGACGCCGGGTTGCGCCATATTTTCGAAGCCTTTGCCTACCGCTACCCGTCGTTGGCGGCAGGCACGGAGGCCTTCATCGACCCGTTGCGGACGCAGCTGTCGAAACACGCCTGTCCCACGGTCCGGCTGCACGGAGACTACAAGATCGAGAATCTGATCCTGGAACCGAAGACACTTGAGATTCAAGGCGTCATCGACTGGGAACATTCACGCCCTGAGAGTTTTCCGCTGATCGACATCCTTTACCTCATTGTGTACAACCGCATCATGGCAGAGAAGCGCGACTTTCTGTCTATCTACCTCGACACGATCCTGCCGGGCCGATTCACCGTCAATGAACAGCGTCTTGTCGACACCTTCTGCCAGCAGGCGCGGCTGAACGCGCCGCTGCGGGACACCCTGGTTCGGTTGTTCTTTTTACACCATGCCGCTTGCCGCTATCGTTTCAACCTTGACAACATCGATAGCCGCTCGCGTATTGATCGC
>JANNGR010000447.1:0-4043 GCA_031403955.1 Betaproteobacteria bacterium | reverse complement strand
ACCCGTTGGGCCGGGGTACCCAGGGGCACTGGGGGGTGTTGCGCCGCTTGCCAAGGCACCAGCCTTGGCTGCGCGACGCGCCTACCCCAGCGCCCCTGGCCACCCCGGCGCGGGCGCATTGGATTGCCTCTCACGCTCTGAGCGCATGCCGCTTGACCCGAGCGATTCAGATTCGAGAGTCGAGCCTTCGCCAGCAACCCCGCACCGGCGCCAAACCGGAAAACAGGCGAGCGGCTTTTTAAAAGTCCAGCGGGAAAACACCGAGGCCGCGAGCTCAGCCTGGCTCATCCTGCACTTCGGGACCCGCCGGCGCGTCGATATTGAGACGCGCGATCCGGTATCGGATCTGGCGCAGGCTCAAGCCCAGACGCGCCGCGGCCGCGGTACGGTTGAAGCCGGTTTCGTGCAAGGTCTGGACCAGAATCTCCCGCTCCTGGCGATCAAGGTGGCTCTGCAAATCGCTCGGAATTGCGCTGGCCGGCAGTGGCGTCGCGTCGGTCGAACGCGCCGGCTCTGGCAGCACCACCAGCGGCGCGGGCAAGGTGTGTTCACTCAGAATGTCGACCTGCAGGTCGTTGCCTTCACTCAACGCCACGGCGCGGTGCAACAGGTTCTCGAGCTCACGCACGTTTCCTTTCAAAGGGGCCAGGCAGATCTGCTCCAGCATGCTGGGCGAAAGCGTTGGCGGTGCAATTCCGGATTCCGAAGCAATCCGCGCCAACAGGCACTCACACAAGGCCGGCAAGTCGTCCAGCCGCTCACGCAACGGCGGTATCACGATGTCGATGACGTTGAGGCGGTAATAAAGGTCCTGGCGAAATCGCCCGGTCTGTACATCGACCGCCAAATCCCGGTGGGTGGCACTGATGACGCGAACGTCTACTGCCTCCTCCTGGGTAGACCCGACAGCGCGGACACAGCGTTCCTGAATCGCGCGCAACAACTTCGACTGCATCGCCAGCGGCAAATCGCCAATTTCATCCAGGAACAGGCTGCCCCCCTGGGCGGCCTGAAAAAATCCATCCCGGTCCTGGGTTGCGCCGGTATAGGCGCCCTTCCTGGCGCCGAAGAACTCCACCTCCAGCAGGCTCTCGGGTATGGCACTGCAGTTGACGGCCACGAACGGTCCGCCAAAGCGATGGCTGTTGGCATGCAAGGCGCGGGCCACCAATTCCTTGCCGGTGCCGGACTCGCCCGTGACCAGCACCGGCGCCATGCTGCGGGCCACCTTGGCCACTCGCTCCTTGACCGAACGCATGGCCACCGACTCACCCACCAGGCGTTGCATGGCAGCTTCACCGACACCCTGCACGGTATCGGTCCGGCGGCGATTGGCGCCATTGCGCGCGGCGCTGCCGGCGGCGTGCCGGCGCCCGGCAATTGGCTCGTTCCTGGCGCCCTGGACAGCGGAAGCCACGACGGCGCGAAATTGCTTTATGTCCACCGGCTTGGTGAGATAGTCAAACGCGCCGGCTTTGAGTGACTCAACCGCATTTTCCGCCGAACCGTAAGCCGTGATCACCACACAACGCTCGCTGCGACGCTGCTCGCGCAGCCGGTGCAGCAAACCAATGCCCAGTCCGTCGGGCAGCCGCATGTCGGTGATGACAACGTCGAAGCGCCGCGCCGCCAGCAGTTCCCACGCCTGGGCCAGTGCGCCAACACCAGTCACGTTGTAACCCTCGCGCAACAACGCCAATTCATACAAGGTGCGCAAATCCGGCTCATCGTCCACGACGAGAATTTGCGCATCGCTCGGGGACGGTCTTGCAGCCATGGTGTGAGGGATATTTTGTCAGATGCGCCGCTGCTAGCGAAGCGGGTGCAAGGCAACCAGGAACTCATTGCCATCCACACTTGCCGCACCGATGAATTTTCGGGTTCGCTCAAAACTGATCGCGGCGCCGTGCCCCTCACACAATTCCCTGCAAATGTAGAGTCCGAGTCCGGTAGACCGGCTTTCCGATGAAAAGAATGGTTCAAACAAATGCTGCTGCACCGATGGCTCCATGGGTTGACCGTCGCTCCAGATACCCAGCACCACGTCGCCGCCGGGGACAGTCCTGGTCGATACCTGTATTGCATGCTGTTGTCCGCTGGCATGCCGCCTGGCGTTATCGAGCAAGTTGATCAGGACCCGCCGCAGATGTTCAATGTCGAACGCGACACTAGGGTCGGCCGCGCAAAGATCGGTCTTGAGCAAGTCTTCGGCGCCAGTGGGCTGCAACCAGTCACGACAGATTCTGTCGACCGCCTCGTTGAGCAGCACGCACGGCGGCGACCCGGCGTCCTGACGGCTTTGCACGCGGGAAATGTTCAGCACCTCATCCACGATCCGCTCCAGCCGCCGGGCGTTTTGCTGCACCATCTGTGTCAGCCGTTTTAGCTTCGGTTCACTGATGTCTTCGTCCAGCAGCGCATTGGCGTGCACGATGGCCGCCAAGGGATTGCGAATCTCATGCGCGACGGCGGCAGACATCCGTCCCATGCTGGCCAACTTTTCGGTACGCAGCCGGGCTTCCATCTCGCGCCGGTCCTGCAGGAACATCACGCACAAGCTCTCAGCACTTCCACTGTCTGTCGCGGTCATTCGTGTGCGCACATGGGCATGCTGCGATCCGTCGCCGGCAAGGTTGAAAACTACATTCGCGTGTTGCGGGCGATTCTCGGAAAAACTCAAGGCGGTCAGTCGGCCAAGTTCTCGCCACCCTGATTCGGCGCCGAGGTCAAACGGTGTTTGCACCACAGTCTGCGCACGACCGAGCATTTTGCAGGCTGCGGGATTGGCAGCCCACACCAAGCCGGCGCGATCAACCACCAGTATGCCTTCCGTCAGCGACTCGATCACCAGCGCATTCACCTCACGCTGGACCCGTACGGCAAGCTGGTTGCGGCGGGAACGTCGTTCCTCACTTGCCAACCGCGCGGAAAGCTGGGTCGCCAGAAATGCCATGACAAAATAACCGGCGCCGGTCAATGCCGACTGCGCGAACAATGGTGTAGCGTCCGCCGGAAGGCGCAGTGACAACATGGCGGCCTGCGCCAACAAGAGCAGGGTTATGCCCGCCGCGGTTCCCATCGCCAGCGGCAGGGAGCCTAATACCGATGCCAGCAGCACCGGCAGTGCCAGCAGCGGCGTGTAATTGATGCCGGCGTGACCCTGGACAAACTGCAACACCGCGAAGGCGGCCACGTCCACCCCAATTGTCGACAGCCATTGGGGATCGAAGGTCCGTCCCAGACGGCGCGGTTTGCCGATCATCCGGGTGCCCAGCGTCGCCACCAGATAAACGCCACACACCACGATCAGCAACTTGTCATGCGACTGCCCCATGGCGTACAGAGTGCTTTGCAATACCAGAAGCACCAGCCCCAATGTCAAACGCGCGGTCATGAAACCGCGCCACAGCCTCACAAATTCGTCCGGACCTTCTCCCGCTTCGATGTCGCCGTCGGTCAGCCGCGGCTCGAACCAAGTACCGGCTTGCCGGGCGGCCATCGGTTCGCGCACTAGGGTTCAGCCTGGCGTCGGTGTTGCTGGGTGCAGTAGACCCCCACCTTGCCCGGAACCGAATCGGCCTTGGGACAATGCACTCCACAAACGTCGCAACAAACCATTTCAATCGCCTTGACGGAATCGGTCCGCGAGGCTCCCGGCGGTGGTGGCTTGCGGCGTTCCCGGCTGGAACGCCATAACCAGAAGCCGATCAAAATCACTGCAAGCACAAGCAGGAATTTCATGGGGTGCGTCCAAGGACTACTTCCAGCACAAAGCGTGACCCTACATAGGCCAGGAACAACAATCCGGAACCGGCATACAACACGCGAGTCGCGCGCCGGCCGCGCCAGCCAAAGCGGGCGCGCCCCAACAGCAAAGCGGCAAACGTGATCCAGGAGAGAACTGAAAACACGGTCTTGTGGTCCCACCGCCAGGCACTGCCCTTGCCGTACAGCGATTCACTGAACGCGAAAGCAACCACCAGTGTGGCCGTCAACAACACGAATCCGGCGCCAACAAACCTGAACGTCAGGCGCTCGATGGT
>JANNGR010000446.1:0-3562 GCA_031403955.1 Betaproteobacteria bacterium | reverse complement strand
TGGGCGCGGCGAATTCGACTTCTCGCGTTTGCTCGCCGCCTCGGCCGCAGGTGGCCACCTGCCGCTGTACCAGAAGATGGGTGTGTCCTTGCGCGCAGCGATCCGCTCGGGCAACTTGCGCGCCGGCTCCGGCGTTCCGCCAGAGCGGGAGTTGGCCGCGCTGCTGGGTGTATCGCGCGTCACCGTGCGGCGCGCGATCGATGCCTTGGTGCAAGAGGGCCTGCTGCAGGCCAGGCAAGGATCAGGAACTTTCGTTGCGGCCCGCGTGGAGCAACCGCTGACGGCGCTTGGAAGTTTCTCGGAAGATATGTTGCGGCGCGGCTACACACCGGGATCGCGCTGGATATCGCGTGAACTGACCTATCCGTCGCCGGACGAAATCCTGGCGCTTGGGCTCGCGCCCAGCGACCAGGTAATTCGGCTGGCACGGGTCCGCACCGCCGATGGCGCGCCGATCGCGGTCGAACGTGCCGCGCTGCGGGCGGAGCTGCTGGGCGGGCAGGTTAATTTCGGCAATTCCCTTTACGAGGCATTGCGAAACCATGGCGCTTACCCGCAGCGGGCTATTCAGCGCCTGAGGGCGGAGGTGGCACGCGGGCAGGACGCCCGGCTGCTCGGAATTCAGGACGGCGACCCAGTGCTGGCTACTGAACGGCGCTCTTTCACCCTGCAAGGGCGTCCGGTGGAATTCACCCGGGCGATCTACCGCGGCGACCGTTACGACTATGTGGTCGAGTTGCGCGCGCCTGCGCCGGGCGACGTCTCTCCCAGCGCCACTCCAGCCAGGGCTGAAACATGAGCTTGATGCGCGACGAAACCTTGTCTTGTGGCGCCTGCGCCGCCGCGTTCTTGGCCGGTGGGATGGCTGCTGCGCTTGCCACTGGACAAACCCTGCGCCAACGCTCGCTCAAACACGTCGAAGTGCTGGGCCGTGGTTCCTCCAGCCATGCCGGCACGGTGTTGCGTTATGCCTTTGCCGCCCAAGGTGGATTGACCGTGTCCGCCGTGATGCCATCGGTAGCGGCAGACCAGGCAGTGCTGGCGGATATGCGCCACGCCGCGCTGGTGGCCATCTCCCAGTCGGGCAAAAGCCCGGACCTGGTGCGTTACGCCCTGGCAGCGCGGGCAGCGGGAGCGTACGTAGTAAGCCTGATCAACACCAGCGGCTCGCCGCTGGGCGCCGCCGCGGACCAGGAGATCCCGCTGTGTGCCGGGCCCGAGCTGGCCGTCGCGGCCACCAAGAGCGTCGTTTTGTCGGTGCTCGCCGGCCTGGGCATGGTGGCTGGGTATAACGTTGACGGCACGCTGCTTGAAGCACTGCGCAAATTGCCCGCCAGACTCGACCAGGCAGCTTTATGTGACTGGTCGGCCCTGACCGCGGCACTGCCAGGCGCGCGGGCCGTCTATGTGCTCGGCCGCGGGGCGGATCTGGGCATTGCCAAGGAACTGGCGCTAAAGATTGCCGAGGCGGTGGGAATACCCGCACTGGCTTTCAGCAGCGCCGAATTTTTGCATGGCCCGCTTGGTGCGGTGTCGGCGCAGACACCGGTCGTCGGTGTGGCCAGCGACCAGCGGGTGCTGGCCAGCGTCCTGACCGCCCTCGAACGCGCGCGCGGCCAGGGAGCTCGAACGCTGTTGGCGCACGGGTTCGGCGCAGCGGCTGGTGTTCCATTGCCGCAACTGCAGCTGCCGCCCGCGCTCGGCACACTGGCCGACTCGGTTCTGACCCTGGTGCCGGCCTATCTGGCGATTGAAGCGGCGGCGGTTGCCGCCGGACGCAACCCCGACCAGCCCAAGGGCTTATTCAAAGTCACCGAGACCCTGTAATGCAACACAGCATTTTTTGCCCGCGGCTGTTCGACGGTTGGCGCCTGCGCGATAACGTTGTGTTGCGTCTGCGCGCGGGCCGGATCGAAGCCATGGTTGACGGCGGCGCGGCAGGCGCCACGCCGGCCAGTCTGCATTTGCCGCCCGGCAGCACCATCGCGCCCGGCTTGATCGACATCCAGGTCAACGGAGGCGGCGGAAAACTCTTCAATGACCAGCCTAGCGTATTGACCATTTCGGTTATCGCACAGGCCCACCGCATGCAGGGAACGACCGCTTTCTTGCCCACGTTGATCACCGATACACGGCATCAAATGGTGCGGGCCATAAGCGCCGCGCGCGACGCTTGCCACTCGGTACCCGGCGTGTTGGGTATCCACCTGGAGGGTCCATTTCTGCAATCCACGCGCCGGGGAATCCACCGCCTGAAACGCATCGCGACGTTCGAACCCGGCGGCGGCAGCGGCGGCGTTTCCCCTGACCTGCCGCTATTGACGTCGCTTGGTGATGCCGGCCGCACGCTGATCACCCTGGCGCCGGAGTGTGTGCCCGCCGGGGCCGTGCGCGCCTTGCGCGCGCGCGGCGCAATCGTGTTCGCCGGACACACCGACGCCAGTTACGAGCAGGTACAGACAGCGCTGGCCGAGGGCCTCGACGGCTTCACACACTTGTTTAATGCAATGTCGCAATTGAGCCCGCGCGCGCCGGGCACGGTGGGTGCGGCGCTGCTCGCGCGGCAGGCTTATGCAGGGCTGATCCTGGACGGCCAGCATGTCGCGCCGGGCAGCGTTGCGGTGTTGCGCGCGGCGCGTGGCATGCAGCGTGTGATCCTGGTTTCGGATGCCATGCCGCCGGCCGGCACACCGGCAACCGGGTTCATGTTGCAAGGCGAATCCATACGCGTCGAAGGCGGCCGCTGCATCAATGGCGCCGGAACATTGGCGGGCGCCGCGATCACGCTGGCGGACGCGGTGCGCATTGGCATAACCCAATACGGGCTTGAACCGGAGCAAGCTTTGGCCTGCGCCTCTCGTGTTCCGGCCGAGTTGCTGGGTCTGGCGGGCGAATACGGCGTGTTGCAGGCCGGCGCACGGGCCGACGCGGTGGTATTCGATGTTGACTTCAAGCCGTTTGCCGTGATGCAGGGTGGCAACTGGGTGCGCGCGCCGGAAGTTTCAGCCGGGCATGCCATATGAGCGACAAACACGTTACCAGCGCAGCCTTGAACCCGGGCAGCATCGGTCTGGGCATCGACGCCGGAGGCACCAGCACGCGTTGGGCACTTGCCGACATAAGCGGCCGCGTCCTGGCCAATGGCCGCGTCGATGGGTTGACTGCGCTGATGATGGGTAGCCAGGCCGGTCGTGACCAGACCGTCGCGATTCTCCAGCGGCTGGCCAACGACGCGCTCGCGGCCGGCATGGCATTGCCCGAGCGGGTGTTGGCGGGTTTCAGCGGCTACTCGGATGACCCCGGGTTGCGTGCCAGCCTGGAAGCGCTGATCGCGAATTCGCTCGGCCTGCCTGACGCTCGGGTCAGGGTCGTCGGCGATATCGTATTGGCCTACCTCGATACCTTTTCGCCCGGCGGCGGTTACCTGGTGTACGCGGGCACCGGCTCGATTGCCGCCGGCGGCGTGTTGATGTTCCGCCACGCGCTGGCACCCGGGACCTTCGACCCACCGGGCTTCCGGCTGGGTGACTGTGCGACCCAGCGCAATTTGGACGAGGCAGGC
>JANNGR010000445.1:0-6965 GCA_031403955.1 Betaproteobacteria bacterium | reverse complement strand
ACTTTGCCGGCCACGGCGAGCAAGCCAATATCCGGGTGCGGCGTTACGGTAAACGTGCGCAAGTGCCGTGGTACCAGCCAGTGCCGGCCGAGGCTTGATCAAAACCAACTACCTAGCCACCGAGTGAGCAGGCCAGCATGACCCTTCCGCAGACCCCCAGTTTCCGCCTCGACGGGCGTCGCGCGCTGGTCACCGGTGGCAGTTCGGGCATTGGCCTGGCCGCCGCGGCAGCGCTGGTGCAAGCCGGAGCCAGCGTCACGCTGGTGGCACGCAAGACGGCTGAACTGGTAGCGGCTTGCGCCCAGTTGACGGGTGATGGCGCAGACAAATCCGCCCCGGTGCGGCATGCGGCGCTGGATGTGACCGACTCCGCCGCCGTCGCGCAATGGATCGCGCGCGACACCGCGCAGCACGGCCCGTTCGACGTGCTGGTGAACAACGCCGGTACCAACCGGCCCTGCACTCTGGTCGATTTGCAAGACGCCGATCTGGACGCCTTGCTCAACCTGAACATCAAGGCCGCGTTTTATGTGGCGCGCGAAGTGGCGCGTGCTCTGCTGGCCGCCAACCAAGGACGTGGAAAGCCGGGCAGCATCATCAACGTTTCGTCGCAGATGGGGCATGTGGGCGCGCAAAAACGCTCGGTCTACTGCGCCACCAAACACGCGATGGAAGGCATGACCAAAGCCCTGGCCTGGGAGCTCGGACGGCAGCAGATTCGCGTCAACACAATTTGCCCTACCTACATCGAAACGGCCATGACCGCGCCGATGCTGGCCGATGCGGCGTTTCGCCGCTTCGCCGAAAACGGCACGGCGCTGGGCCGTGTGGGCCGGCTTGACGAGGTGATGGGCGCGGTGGTGTTCCTGGCCAGCGATGCTTCCACGCTGGTGACCGGCAGCGCGCTAATGCTCGACGGCGGCTGGACCGCGGCTTGAACCACGGCAGCAACACCATGGGCACCGTTACTTCACTCGACGTCGCCCGGCTGGCCCAGGTGTCGCAGTCGGCCGTCAGCCGCTCGTTCACGCCCGGTGCCAGCGTTTCGCCACTGACCCGTACCAAGGTGCAGGAGGCGGCGCGCAAGCTCGGTTACCGGCCCAACGCCATCGCGCGCAGCCTGATCACCCGGCGCAGCCGCATGATCGGCGTGGTGATGTCGTACCTGGAGAACCAGTTCTACCCGCTGGTGCTGGAGAAGTTGTCGCAGCGCCTGCAGCGAGATGGTTACCACGTATTGCTGTTCATCGCCGACACGCGCGAGGCCGACTCGGTGCTGGCCGAGATTTTGCAATACCAGGTCGACGGCCTGGTGATGGCATCCACCGCGCTGTCGAGTGCGCTGGCGCTGCGTTGTGCCGACGCCGGCATACCGGTGGTGTTGTTCAACCGCACCATTCGCGACAGCCAGAACACCAGCTCGGTGACAACCGACAACTACGAAGGCGGCCGTCTGATGGCGCGGCATCTGGTCGAAACCGGTCATGAGCGCATCGCCTTTATTGCCGGCATGGAAGACACCTCGACCAACCTGGACCGTGAACGCGGCTTTCGCGATGGTCTGACCGAACACGGTCGCCGTTGCTTCGCGCGCGCGGTTGGCAACTATGATTTTGAAGGCGCCAAGAGCGCGGCGCGAGAGCTTTTCGGCGGCGCGGCGGCGCAGCGTCCAGACGCCGTTTTTGTCGCCAACGACCATATGGCGATTGCCGTCATGGACGTGCTGCGCATCGAGTTGGGCCTGCGCGTGCCGCAGGATGTGAGCGTGGCTGGTTTCGACAATGTGCCGCAGGCGGCCTGGGGCTCCTACCAGCTAACCACGGTCGAGCAACCGGTAGAGCCGATGATCGAGGCGACGGCGACCCTGCTGCGCGAGCAAATGATTGGCGAAGTCAATCCGCATGCGGTGGTGGTACCCAGTCAACTGATTGTGCGTGCATCAACGCGCAAGGGAGTGAATACATGACGTCGATATTTGAGCCGGCCAAAGGCGTTCCCGCAGTGGTTCAGGGGGCCGGGATGAAAGGTTTTGCGTCGGAGTTCCGCAATCTCGACCAATACATCCGGGTGATTACCGAGCGCATCTGGGAAGGTCGGCGTATCGATGACATCCGGCTCTATTACAGCGATCCGTGCGTGGTCGAGACGGCCATGTCGGTCAGCACGTCGATCGAGGATGTGATCAGCGGGACTCGCGCGACGCTGGCCATGTTTCCGGACCGCCGGTTGCTCGGAGAAGACGTGATCCAGTCGGGCGATGAAAACGGTGGCTTTTTGAGTTCGCACCGCATCATCTCGACCATGACGCACCTGGGCGACGGCAACTTTGGCCCGGCGACCGGCCGCAAGATTCACGCGCGCACGATTGCCGACTGCGTCTGCAAGGGCAACCGCATCGTCCATGAATGGCTGGTGCGCGACCATGCCGCGATCGCGCTGCAGATCGGCAGCACGCCCCAGGCGCTGGCGCAACGCTGGCTCGACCAGCGTGGCGGCTGGACCAAACCGGTGGCTGGCCCGGTACCGGCGGGTTACGTGTCGCACGTCAGCACCGACCCGCTGGCGGTTCGGTACGCGCGGGCGATCGAAGACTTCGCGCACGGCACGAAGCCGGTAGGCGCGTTTTATGACGAAGCGGCGCAGCAGATCGGCCCGGGGGAAATTACGTGTTACGGCCAGGCGGAGATCGGCGCGTTCTGGCAGGGCGTGTTCGGCGCGTTGCAGGTGCAACAGTTTGTGGTGGAACACCTGGCGCTGCAGCGCGACATGGCCAGCAGCGGCCGAGCCGACCGGGTGGCCATGCGGTTCCGGGCAAACGCCGTGCATGGTTCAAGTGAAACCGGCACGGGCCGCTACGGAAAACCTAGCGACAAGCCAGTCGAAGTATTGGGCATTGTGCACGCCGAATTCATCGCCGGCCGCGTCATACGCGAATGGGTGTTGCTGGACGATGTGGCGATCTGGATGCAGGTTCTCGTAGCGCAAACCTGAATGACTGAACCTAACAAGAACACCTACCATGGCCAAAATTCAGCTAAAAAACATCGTCAAATCCTGGGGTCAGTCGGTCGGCGTCAAACGCATGTCGCTGGATATCGCCGACGGCGAATTTCTGGAGTTGCAAAGCCATGAGGTGGTCTTGCCCGCGCGCCTGGTGGTTCGGAGTTCGAGTGCACACAGGAAATTTGTGGAGGTGCCGGTATGAAGGGTTTCGACGCGGAATTCAAGAACCTGGACCAATATATCCGGGTCATCACTGACCGCATTTGGAAAGACCGGCGCGTCGACGACATAAGGCGTTATTACAGCGACCCGTGCGTGGTCGAAACTCCGACTTCGGTCAGCACCAGCGTGCAGGAGGTGGTTCAGGACACCCATGCAACGATGGCCGAGTTCCCGGGGCGGCAGTTGTTGACGGAAGACGTGATCCAGTCGGGCGACGACGACGGCGCCTATCTGAGCTCCCATCGCATTGTTTCCACCATGACGCATCAGGTCGCTAACACCTTCGGCGCGCCGAGCGGCTGCGGGATTCATGTGCGCACGATCGCCGACTGCGTCTGCAGGAACAACCGCGTGATTCATGAATGGCTGGTGCGCGACGAGGCGGCCATAGCCATTTGCATTGGCATCCAGCCGCGCGCGCTGGCACAAACCTGGCTGAACCAGCGCGGCGGCTGGAACAAGCCGAAAGCCGGTCCGGTGCCAGACGGGTACCGCTCGCACCTGAGCGATGCCCCAGCAGCGCAGGCCTATGCCGGCCAGATAGAACAATTGGCCCATCAGAAGAACACTGGCCTGCACGCCTACGACGAAGCTGTGCACCACATCGGGCCTGGCAACGCCACGTTTTACGGCCAGCGAGAAGTGCACGGCTTCTGGCAAACCCTGTTTGGTTCACTACATGTCACACGGTTCGACGTGGAGCACCTGGCCTGCCAAACAGGCGCCGGCAGGGCGGACCGGGTAGCCCTGCGATGGCGCGCGCAAGCATTGCATACCAACAGCGGCGCAAGCGCAGGGCGCTATGGCCTAGCGACCGGCCGCATGGTGGAAGTGATGGGCATCAACCATGCCGAACTGGTGGATGACAAAGTGGTGCGCGAATGGGTCCTGATCGACGACGTAGCCCTGTGGATGCAGGTACTCGCGGTGCAGAACTGAATTGCTGACGTCCAACTCGAAAGACCCAATGGCTAAAATTCAACTCAAGAACATCGTCAAATCCTGGGGCCAATCCGTGGGGGTCAAGCGTATGTCGCTGGACATTGCCGACGGCGAATTTCTGGTCCTTCTCGGGCCCTCTGGCTGTGGCAAGACCACCACGATGCGGATGGTGGCTGGTCTGGAGGATCCGACTGAAGGCGAAATTTGGATTGGCGATAAATGCGTCAATACCTTGGAGCCGAAGGACCGCGACGTGGCGATGGTATTCCAAAGCTACGGCTTGTACCCGAACATGACGGTGTATCAGAACATCGCCTTCCCGTTGGTGATCCGCGGTACGCCGAAGGGGGATATCCATCCGGCTGTGATGAAAGCATCGGGCAAAGTGGAGTTGGACGAGTTTCTTCAGCGCCGGCCCAAGGAGCTGTCAGGCGGGCAGCGCCAGCGCGTGGCGCTGGCACGCGCCATCGTCCGTCAGCCCAAAGTCTTCCTGATGGACGAGCCTTTGAGCAACCTGGACGCCAAGCTGCGTGTGAGCATGCGGGCGCACATCAAGCACCTGCACCATGACCTGGGGGTGACCACTATTTACGTCACACACGACCAGGTGGAGGCCATGACACTGGCCGACCGCGTGGTGGTGATGAGCAAGGCCGAGATCCAGCAGATCGGTAGCCCGGAGGCGATCTACAACGACCCGAGCAATCTGTTTGTTGCGGCCTTCATCGGTGCGCCCGCCATGAACCTGGTCAAAGGCAAGCTGCACAACGGCACCTTCGACGCCAAGGGCGATGGTTACCAGGTGCGGGTGGGAGGTTTCGGCAACCTGACCAAGGACAACATGGTGCTGGGCTTGCGTGCGGAAGACATCGCCGTGGTTTCCCCTGACAACGCGCAGATCAGTGGCAACGTTTTTTCGTTTGAGTTGCTGGGCGACGCCACCACCGTGACATTGCGCCTGGCCGACCAGTTCATCACGGCGAAGGCTGGCAAGGAATTTCGCGTGGCAATGGGTGAACGCATCGGCTTGTCCGTGAAGACGGAGCGTTGTTATTTGTTTGATGGACAGACGCAGAACCGGATGCGTTTGAACCAAGCTTGACCCCCGGATCTTTTCAATTTACCTGGAGAACTGACATGACTGTGAAGCTACACCTCCCCCGTCGTACCCTGGTGGCGTTTGCTGCCGTCGCGGCATTTCTACCCGGCCTTGCAGTTGCCAAATGTGGCGACATCACCGGCAAGGGCGACATCAACATCGTAGGCAGCTCCATGCCTTCGGTGCAACATCTGGCCAAAGAGATGGAAACCTGCTCGCGTGGCGCCGTCAAGGTGGCCATCAAGATCACTCCCGAAGCGCGCGTGGAGACCGAACGCGCTTTTGGATCAGAGGGCAAGTCAGCGTTTGACGCGGCCGTAATCTCCGGTGGCGTGTACTCCAATCTGGCTTCCAAAGGCCAGCTACAGTCCATGACCGACCTGGTGAACAAATACAAGGTCAAATACAAGATTGAAGACAGCATGCTGGTCAAATCCGGCAACGACGTGCTGGCCATTGCGTACCAGCAAAACGCGCAGAACCTGTATTACCGCAAAGACCTGTTCGACAAACACGGCATCAAGGCACCCACCACGTATGGCGAGATGCTGGCTGCCGCCGCAGTGCTCAAGGCGAAAGAGCCTAGCATCGACTTCCCGATTGCGCAGACCTTTGCCAAGGGTTTCGACATTTCGACCGAGTTCGTCAATATGTTTGTCGGTTTTGGCGGCAAGTTGTTCAAACCGGGCACAGCACTGCCAGCTTTCAACGATGAGGCCGGCATCAAGACCATCGAGTTGATGAAGTCGATGTTGCCCTTCATGACGCCGAATGCGCTGGCGTCGAACTCCGACGACGTGATGAACCAGTTCCAGCAGGGTAAAGCGGCAATGGGTGTGTTGTGGGCCAGCCGCGCCGCACGTATGGATGACCCGGCGGCCTCCAAAATTGTCGGCAAAATGGAGTTTGCAGCAGCCCCGGCCGTGATGCCTGGTGGCAAAAGTGCCACCCACCTGTGGTGGGACGGTGTGGCCATGCCAAAGAACCTGAACAACGACCGCGATGTGGTGTTCCAGGTTTTGATGGACGCGCTGGACGAAGATACTACCAAGGCTGGCAACGACTCCACCATCTGGATTCGTTCAGTCTACAAGCCTACACGCTTCGGTACTGGCGTCACGCTGTCGATGAAAGCCGGCGCACCGATCTTCCCGACCGAGCCCTACGTAAGCCTGGCCACGGTTGAGCTTGGCAAGCTGGTGCCCGAAGCACTGGGCGGCACCATGACGCCCAAGCAGGCACTGGACGCCGCTGCGCTGTCCTACACCAAGGCTGCCACGGAAAAAGGCTACATCAAGTAAAGCGGTGTGTCTGGCCCGGGTTTGCCTGGGCCAGTGGTTCAACTCCTTGTACGTGGCAGGCCCCCCATGAAAACCAAATCATTTCTGCAGTTCGTAGGCCCGTCGGTGGTGATGATGATGCTGTTGCTGGCAGCACCGCTGGTCATCACGTTCTACCTGTCGGTACGCAACTGCGCGATGGAAATGGAAATGGTCAAGGTGGAGGAGTCGTCGCCGTTCGGCAAAAAGGAAACCATCACCCAACGGGCCAAGCTCGATGCCAGCGGGCGTGCGCTCCAGACTTGCAACTTCGTTGGTCTGGACTATTACCGCAAGGTACTGGGCCTGGACGACGCCACACCGGTACGCGATGAACCTCCGCCAGACACCACGGCGGCGGCCAAGGGCATACCGGCCCA
>JANNGR010000444.1:0-3124 GCA_031403955.1 Betaproteobacteria bacterium | reverse complement strand
GCTGGTTGGCGTTGGTCTGGCGCAGTTCGTCGAGCGCCTGGGCAAACAGTTTTAGCTCAGCGGAAACCGGGATGCCGGCAGCGGCGGCGGCGGCGGCGTTGCCGGCGACCTGGGTTGGCGCCAACCCAGGGCTCTTGAGCACCAGGCTGGCCTGCGTGTCACGCAGCAGTGTCGCGTCCAGCGCGCCGCGGACGAACCGCGCCGCGGGTAATTCCTGTTGCAGCGCCGCCAGTTGCGGCGGCGCCGCACGCGTGTCCGCCACCGTGACTTGCGCGCCCTGGCGCACACACCAGCGCGCCATCGCCAGACCAGACGCACCCAGGCCAAGAATCAGGACCGATTGGTGTTGCAGCGCGGTGGACATAGGTCTGGAGCTGGCGCTTAACGCAGCTTCAAGGTTGACAAACCAACCAGGCACAACAACATGGTGATGATCCAGAACCGGACCACTACCTGGGTTTCGGTCCAGCCACTTTTCTCGAAATGGTGGTGCAACGGCGCCATCTTGAGAAAACGCCGGCCCTCGCCAAACTGGCGCCGGGTGAACTTGAAATAACCCACCTGCAGCATGACGGACAGCGCCTCGGCGACGAAAATGCCACCCATGATCGCCAACACGATTTCCTGGCGCACGATGACCGCAATCGTTCCCAGCGCCGCACCCAGCGCCAGCGCACCAACGTCACCCATGAACACCTGGGCCGGATGGGTGTTGAACCACAGGAAAGCCAGCCCGGCGCCGGCCATCGCGGAGCAAAATATCAGTAACTCGCCCGAGCCCGGTATATGCGGCAGGAAAAGGTACTTGGAGAACACCGCGCTGCCGGTGACGTAGGCGAACACACCCAACGCGGAACCCACCATGACCACCGGCATGATCGCCAGACCGTCCAGACCGTCGGTCAGGTTGACCGCATTGCTGGAGCCGACAATCACCAGGTAGGTCAGCAGCACGAAGCCGAGCACGCCCAGCGGGTAACTGATTTCCTTGAAGAACGGCAACATCAGCCCGGCCTTGGGCGGAAGGTTAAGGTCGAAGCCGGATTGCACCCATCTGAAAAACAGCTCCAGCACGCGCTGGTTGGAGTTCTCGGAAATGCTGAACACCAGATACAGGGCCGCCAGCAAGCCGATGAGGGACTGCCAGAAATACTTTTCGCGCGAACGCATGCCTTCGGGGTCCTTGTTTACCACCTTGCGCCAATCGTCGGCCCAGCCGATCGCGCCAAAACCCAGCGTCACCATCAGCACGATCCAGACAAAGCGGTTTGACAGGTCGAACCACAACAAGGTGGAAATGGTGATGCAAAGCAGAATCAGCACACCGCCCATGGTTGGCGTGCCGCTCTTGCTGATATGGGTCTGCATGCCATAACCGCGGATCGGCTGGCCGATCTTGAGCTGGGTCAGGTGGCGGATGACATACGGTCCGGCTATCAGACCAATCAACAACGCGGTCAGGGCGGCCATGACGGCGCGAAAAGTCAGGTACTGGAATACCCGCAAGTAACCCAACTCGGGCGAGATCGATTGCAGCCACTGTGTCAGGCTCAGCAGCATGCCACGCCCCCGGTCGTTGTCGGGGTTGCACCGACGCGAGCGGTGAGGGCCTCCACCACGCGCTACATCTGCATGCAGCGCGAGCCCTTGACCAGCACACTGCCCACATCAGGCAGTTTGTCCAGCACGGCGGCGATCAGGGCCGGCATGTCGGCAAAGTGGCGCGCACCGTCGCGATGCTGGCCGGCCGCGGCCGACAACTCGCCGAGCGTGAACAGGAACTCGATACCCAGCTCGCGCGCCTGGTCGCCGGCTTGTGCATGAAAGAGTTCCCCCTGGCCACCTACTTCAGCCATGTCGCCCAGAACCATCAGGCGTGGAGCCGGCAGCGAAGCCAGCAGTTGTAATGCCGCTTGGACGGAATCCGGGTTGGCGTTGTAGCTGTCATCGACCAGCGTGTAGGCCCGCTCGCCAAACGTTAGCGGCACGACGCGTGAACGCCCCTTGACCGGCTCGAAGGCTTCCAGGCCGCTGCTTATGCAGTCCAGCGGCACACCAGCGGCAAGCGCGCAGGCGCTCGCCGCCAACGCGTTGTGCAGGTTGTGCGCTCCAGCCACCCGCAATGCGAAACCCAGTCGCCCGGCGGGTGTGGTGGCGTGTACCTGCCAGGCGCCGTTGGCCCAGATTGGCAAGGTACAACTGATGTCGGCTGGCTCGACGGCGTGCGCCGGCCGCGCCGGCGCGATGCCGAATGTCAACTGCGCCCGGCGGCCCGCCAGCGAACGCCACACACCCGTGAATACGTCGCCATGCGGAAACACGGCCACGCCATCGGATGGCAGGGCGCTGATGACGGAACCGTTTTCGTGTGCTACGGCGTCCAGCGTTGCCATGAATTCCAGGTGTTCACGTTGCGCGTTGTTGACCAACGCGACAGTGGGCACTGTCATCGCCGCCAGTTGTGCGATTTCGCCCGGATGGTTCATGCCCAGTTCGAGCACCGCGATCTGGTGTTCACTGCGTAGCCGCAGCAGCGTCAGCGGCACGCCGATGTCGTTATTCAAGTTGCCGTGTGTAGCCAGCATGGCTGCCGGCTTGTAGGCGTGCAGGATGGAGGCCAGCATTTGCGTAACCGTGGTCTTGCCGTTGGAGCCGGTCACCGCGATTAGCGGCAAGCTGAACCGGGCCCGCCACGCGGTGGCCAGAATGCCCAGGGCTTTGCGGGTGTTGGGCACTTCAATGCCGGGCAGACCAGCCTGTTCCAGGCCGGCGCCCGGATGGCACAGTGCCGCCACGGCGCCGTTGGTCTTGGCCTGCGCCAGCAACTGGTTGGCGTCATAACGCTCACCCTTTAGCGCGACAAACAGGTCTCCCGGCCGCAGCGCGCGGGTGTCGGTCGATACGCCGCTAATCGCCACTGTGAGGTCTCCCACAGGCGCGGCGCCGGGCAGCCAGGCCAAAGCCTGCCGCAGGTCCATCATGCTGGTCACTGGACTACCCTGCGCGCTACGCGCTGCGGTGCTATGAGCCTTGGGAGCGGCCCGGCGGCTCATGCGGCCACTCCCTGTGCCGGAGCCGGTGCATGCCAGTTGGCGAGGGCGCGCCGGACCTCGGCCAGGTCGGA
>JANNGR010000443.1:0-1515 GCA_031403955.1 Betaproteobacteria bacterium | reverse complement strand
CCTGTTGAACCGCGCGCTGGATGCGCCACTCGAAATCGCGACGACCGCTTCCCGCGATTTCGCCTGGTCAGAGACGGCAATGGTCGACGACGACGGGGATCTGCGCAAAGGCGCCCTGGACCGCCGTCCGGAGCTCGGGGATGAAATGGACGGTTTCGAGCTCTGCCGCACGATCCGCCGCGAAAGCGATATTCCGATAATCATGTTGACCGCGCGCGGCGAAGTGATGGACCGGGTGGTCGGGCTGGAACTCGGCGCTGACGACTATCTGCCCAAACCATTCGAGCCGCGCGAACTGGTCGCGCGGCTGCAGACCGTGCTGCGGCGCCGGCGCGTGGGCGGCGCCGGCCCGCGCCTGCTGTTCGATGGCCTGGAACTCGACCTCGACACCCGTAGCGTGCGACGCCAGGGCATGCCGGTGGAGCTTACCGGCACCGAGTTTGCGCTGCTGGTGCTGCTGGCGCGCGAGCCGGGCAAGGTGTTTGGCCGCGATGACATACTGAACCACCTGCGTGGCCATGAAGCCGATATCTACACCCGCGCAGTAGACATTCTTGTCAGCCGCCTGCGCAAGAAACTGGAGCCGCTGGACTGCATCAAGACCATGCGCAACGCAGGTTATGCGCTGGCGGTGGGCCGTGTCTGAGTCGCGCGGCAGTCGTTGGCACCAGCGGGCGCGCAGCACTCTGCGCCATTCCTTGCGATTGAAGCTGGTGCTGGTGTTCCTGCTGCTGGCGCTGGCCATGACGGCAATCTTCCTGGGCGGCACGCAGCGTGCCATCGGCATGGGTTGGCGACAGGCCGTGGCCCCCTTGCTGGGCGACTATGTGGACCGGCTGGTGGCCGAGATCGGCTCTCCGCCCAGTGTCGATCGGGCCATGGCGTTGACTGCCCGCCTGCCGCTGTCGGTGCGGATCGACGGACCGGTGGTGCGTTGGGCGTCGCATGCGCAAATGAACGCGAACGAAGGGGACCCGCCGCGCGAGCGCTGGCACGACCAGGGCCCGCGCTTGCTGGAGCGTGTCACTGCCGATGGGCACCGGGTGGTCCTGGGTCTGGGAGAGTTGCCATGGAAGAGCCAGCCGCGGTTGATCGGCTGGTTGACTCTGGCGCTGCTGCTGGTTATGACGGCTGTGGCTTATGTCTACGTGCGCCGCTTGTTGCGTCCGCTGGACGACATCCGGGCTGGCGCCGAGCGTTTCGGACGCGGTGAGTTCGCGCAACCGATCACGGTGCGGCGCCGGGATGAACTGGGCGATCTTGCGGCGCGAATCAACACCATGGCGCAGGACATCCACAAGATGCTGGAGGGCAAACGCGCGTTATTGCTGGCCATCAGCCACGAGTTGCGCTCACCGTTGACGCGCGCCCGATTGAATGTTGAACTATTACCCGAGACAGCCGAGACCCAGGCGCCAAGGGGCGCCTTGTTGAATGACTTGGCCGAAATGCGCGACCTGATCGCCGGCCTGCTGGAAAGCGAGCGGCTGTCGGGCACCCATGTGGCGCTCAATC
>JANNGR010000442.1:0-14908 GCA_031403955.1 Betaproteobacteria bacterium | reverse complement strand
GGCCTGGTGGACGGGGTCTACCAGGTCCGCATCGAGGTTCCGGCATCCGCCGCCTGAAAGCTCGCAATGGCACTCAGGGCCTTGATCGTTGACGATGAAACTCTGGCCCGTGCGCGGCTGCGCACCCTTCTGGCGGAGTGTTCCGGGCCGGTTGTCAGTGTCGACGGTGAAGCATCCAACGCCGCCCAGGCGGTGCAATTGCTAGGGCGCCAGACTTTTGACGTTGCGCTGCTCGATATTCACATGCCGGGCGCGGATGGCATCACACTGGCCCAAACCCTGCGTGTGATGCCCGATGCCCCGGCCATCGTGTTTGTCACTGCGCATGCCGAACATGCGGTGCAGGCGTTCGAACTGGAGGCGGTGGATTATCTGACCAAGCCGGTGCGGCTGTCGCGCCTGATGCTGGCTTTGCAAAAGGCCGAACGCCATCTACAAGCGGTGCGAACACTGCCGCCTGATGGGCTTGAAGAGTTTCTGACGATTCAGGATCGTGGTCGCACCGAGCGGGTGCCTTTGGCCGAGGTGGTGTATCTCAAAGCCGAACTCAAATACATCACCGTGCGTACCCACCTGCGCAGCTACATCCTGGACGGCGCGCTGAGTGAACTGGAGGAGAAATACCGCCGGCAGTTCATGCGTATCCATCGCAATGCGCTGGTTGCACGGCGCTGGGTGCGTGCGCTGGAGAAACACTTCGATGAAGAAGAAGGCGAAGGCTGGGCCGTGCGAATGCAGGGCGTGGATGAGTTGTTGACGGTCTCGCGGCGGCAACTTGCCGCGGTCCGCGAACTGGTCAGCGGACACGCATGAGCCGCCGGGCCGCTCCCAAGGCGAATAACACCGCAGTGCGTCGCGACGCGTCTGCGCTGGCGCACATCACCGAGTTACCGTGCTGGAGCGGCCCGGTGGACATTACGCCTCTGGCCGGTGGCATGACCAACCGCAATTACCTGGTGCGCAGCGCCGGCGCGCGTTTTGCCGTGCGTCTCGGAGAAGACCTGCCGCTGCACGGCGTGATGCGCTTCAATGAACTGGCCGCCGCGCGCGCGGCGCACGCGGCGGGACTATCGCCCGAAGTTGTGTTCGCGGCCCAGGGTGTGATGGTCAGCCGTTTTATAGAAGGGCGCACGCTGGAGCCGCGGGACCTGCGCGATGCGCGTCGTATGCCGGCGGTGGTGGATATCGTGCGACGCTGCCACAGGGATATCCCCAAATCCTTGCGTGGACCGGCCTTGATGTTCTGGGTGTTTCAGGTCGTGCGGGGTTATAGCAACTTCTTGTGCGAGATACCGGAGCATCTGCTGCATGAACAACTGCCCGCTCTGGTCGCGATGTCCGGGCAGCTTGAACCGGCCCTCGGTCCGGTGGAGATTGTGTTTGGCCACAACGACCTGCTGGCCGCCAACTTTCTTGACGACGGGCGCAGGTTATGGCTGATCGACTGGGACTATGCGGGATTCAACACTCCGCTGTTCGACCTGGCCAACCTGTCGGCCAACAATACGTTCAACTACGAGCAGGATCTGCGGTTGCTGGAACTGTACTTTGGCGTGCAGCCTGACGCGGCGCGCCTGTACGCGTTCACCGCCATGAAGTGTGCTTCGGTGTTGCGTGAGGTTTTGTGGGGAGCCGTGTCGCACCACGTTTCGACCATCAACTTTGACTATGCAGCCTACACCTGGACCTGGCTGGCGCGACTGGATGGTTTATGGCATGACTACCAAACACTGGCCAGGTAATCGAAACACCAGCACCATCCGTGCCTTAACCCGTATTGCGCAGTCCGGCGGCGATTCCATTAATTGAAATGTGAATGCCGCGTCGCACCCGTTCATCACTCTGTCCGCCACGATAACGGCGTATCAGTTCTACCTGCAAATGGTGCAGTGGGTCGATGTACGGAAAGCGGTGGCGGATTGAGCGCTGCAACGCGGCGTTGTTCGCCAGGCGTTGTTTGTGCCCGGTTATAAGCGCCAGCGCATCGGCGGTGAGGTGCCATTCGGTTTCAATGGCGCCCAGTACCCTTTTGCGCAGACGGATGTTGCCCACCAGTTCCGCGTAACGTGAGGCTAGCGCCAGGTCACTCTTGGCCATCACCATGTCCATATTGGAGAGCAGGGTGTGGAAGAACGGCCATTGCCGGTACATTTTTTGAAGCAGCGCCAATTGGCTCGTCCGGCCCTTGGAGTCGGGCCGGTTCAGGAAGCTGCTGACGGCGGAACCAAAACCGTACCAGCCCGGCAGGGTCAGCCGGCATTGGCCCCAGCTAAAGCCCCACGGAATGGCGCGCAGATCCTCGATTTTCTGGGACGGTTTGCGCGCGGCGGGCCGCGAGCCGATATTGAGTTCGGCAATTTCGCGGATCGGCGTGGAGTCAAAGAAATATTCGGTGAAGCCGGGTGTTTCGTACACCAGCGCACGGTACGCAGCCAAGCTGGCGCTCGACAAACTGGCGGCGGCGCGCAGGAAATCCGCCGTCGCGGGTTTAGTGGGCTGCAACAGCGTTGCTTCCAGCGTTGCGGCCACCAGTGTCTCGAGGTTGCGACGGCCGATCTCCGGGTTGGCGTATTTGGAGCCTATTACCTCTCCCTGCTCGGTTAGCCGAATCTGCCCGCGTACCGTGCCGGGAGGCTGGGCCAGGATCGCCTGGTAACTCGGCCCGCCGCCGCGCCCGACCGTCCCGCCGCGCCCATGAAACATGCGCAGCCGGACCGGATTGGAGCCACCGGCCGGACTGGCCATCTCGTCAAAAAGTTCTACCAGCGCGATCTCAGCCAGGTACAGCTCCCAGTTGCTGGTAAAGATGCCGCCATCCTTGTTGCTGTCGGAGTAACCGAGCATGATGTCTTGTTCCGAACCGCTGCGCCGAACCAGGGTACTGACACCGGACAACGCATAAAACTCGCGCATGATCGCTGCCGCGTTGCGCAGATCGTCGATGGTTTCAAACAGCGGTACCACGATCAATTCGGCGCTTGGTTCGACGTCCAGCGTGCCTCGCATCAATCCGGTCTCTTTTTGCAGCAACAGCACTTCGAGCAGGTCACTCACCGCCTCGGTGTGGCTGATGATGTAGTGGCGTATGGATTGTTGACCATAACGCGTTAGCATTTCCATGGCGCACTCGAAGATCGCCAGCTCCGACCGGGCCAGGGCGGAGTAGCCATGGTTCAATACGCGCAGTGGGCGGGCGTCGCATAACAGCCGTTGCAACAAGGCGCGTTTGGAAGCTTCATCCAGCCCGCCGTAGTCCGGCTCGATGCGCGCGGTTGCCAGCAACTCGGCAACCACTGCTTCATGTTTGTCCGAGCTTTGGCGCAGATCGACGGTGGCCAGATGAAAACCGAACACCTCCACCGCGCGAATCAGCGGATGCAGGCGTTGCGTGGCGAGCGCAGCTCCGTGGTGGTTGAGCAGCGATGCCTCGATGGTGCGCAGGTCGGCACAAAAGTCTTGCGCCCGAAGGTAGGCGTTTTGCGGTGCCACCGCATGGCGCGCGGCGTCCCCTCCCCCAAGGTCCTTTAGCGTTGCGGCGAGCCGGGCGTAGATGCCGGTCAATGCGCGCCGGTAGGGTTCGTCCTGGCGATGTTCGTTGGTGTCAGGCGAGCGCTCGGCCAATTCCCGCATCGCAGCCGAGCAGTTCACCAGCAGCGCCGACACCGACAGTTCGCCGCCCAGGAAATGCACTTCGGTCAGGAAATGGCGCAGCGCCACCTCGCTCTGGCGTTTGAGCGCGTAAGCCAGGGTTTGCGCGCTGACATTGGGATTGCCATCCCGGTCGCCACCAATCCACTGGCCCATACGCAGAAAACTGTGAATCGCGGTTTGGCCCAGTTCACGCTCCAGGTTGGCATACAGCTTGGGGATTTCGCGCAGAAAAGTGGCTTCGTAGTAACTCAGCGCGTTTTCGATTTCATCGGCGACCGTGAGTTTTGTGAACCGCAACAACCGGGTTTGCCATAACTGCATCACGCGCGCGCGGATCTGGGCTTCGTTGGCGGCCAGTTCCCTGGGTGTCAAAGCGTCCATGCGCGCCGCCGTCGCGGTTGTGTGCAATTTGATGGCGTCGCGCGCCACCAGCAGTTGCGCAATGCCGCGTTCGGCGTCCAGGATGCTCTTGCGTTGCACTTCAGTCGGGTGCGCGGTCAATACCGGTGACACGAAGCTTCCGGCCAGCGTGTCCACGATGGCCTGCGGCGTGATGCCGGCCCAGCGCAGTCGCGCCAGCGCCACCTCGATGCTGCCTTCCTGGGTGTCGCCGGCGCGTTCGTGGATGGCCCGGCGCCGGATATGGTGCCGGTCCTCGGCCAGGTTGGCAAGGTGGCTGAAATAGGTGAAGGCGCGAATCACGCTGACGGTCTGGTCGCCGCTCAATGCGCTGAGCAGCTTCTTCAGGGCGCGGTCTGCCTCATGGTCGGCGTCGCGCCGAAAAGCCACCGAGAGCTTGCGGATCTGCTCGATCAGTTCAAATGCCGCGTCGCCAGCCTGGTCACGAATCACATCACCGAGAATCCGGCCCAGCAGGCGCATGTCTTCCACCAGCGGGCGTTCGTTTTCCCGCGCACGGCGGGTAGATTCAGTCGAGGCTTTTGGCATGGCAATCGCATCCGGATGACCCCCGTAATCAGGGTGTGCCCATGCTAGCATCGACTCACCCTACGCGAGTACCCACCGGTTTCAACTTTGACCTTGCCCGCTCGCCCACCGCTGGTGATTGCCACCCGAGAAAGCCGCCTTGCGTTTTGGCAAGCCCAGCATGTCAAGCAGCGTCTGGAACGGCTTGGCCACCAGGTTGGCTTGCTGAGCATGACAACCAAAGGTGACCAGATTCTTGACCGGACCCTCAGCAAGGTGGGTGGCAAAGGTCTGTTCGTCAAGGAACTTGAAGTCGCGCTGGAGGATGGCCGGGCCGACCTGGCGGTGCATTCGCTCAAGGACGTACCGATGGAGTTGCCGCCGGGGTTTGCCCTGGCCTGCGTGATGGAACGCGAGGACGCGCGCGATGCGCTGGTGTCGAACCGTTTTGCCAGCCTGGCCGAGCTTCCTGCGGGTGCAGTGATCGGCACTTCCAGCTTGCGCCGGCTGGTCTTGCTGCGCGACAGCTTGGCGCAATTGGGACGCTCGGACGTACGGATTGAACCATTGCGCGGCAATCTCGATACCCGGTTGCGCAAACTCGATGCTGGCTTGTTCGACGCCATTGTTCTGGCCAGCGCCGGTCTGAAGCGCCTTGGGCTGGAACATCGGGTACGCCGGGCGTTCGAACCGGCCCAGATGTTGCCCGCGGCCGGGCAGGGTGCGTTGGGCATCGAGGTAATGGCCCATCGGCACGACCTGCTGCTGGCACTGACGCCGCTGGCACATTGGCCAAGTTGGCTGGCCGTGGCGGCGGAGCGCGCGGTCAGCCAGGCGATGGGAGGTAGTTGCTCGATGCCGCTGGCGGCGCATGCTTTCTGGCGTGGTGAAACGCTGCAGCTCGATGCTGCCTGGGGCCAGGTGGAAGAAAGCCCGACCGCGAGTGGCGTACCGCCATTAGTGCGTGCCGCCAGTGACGGCCCGGTGTCGACCCTGGAGCAGGCGATGGCGCTCGGCCGGCAGGTTGCGCAACAGCTTTGCGCCGCTGGCGCGCTGAGCGCCCGATCTTGAACACACTTGGCCGGTGCCATGCGCGTTATCGTCACCCGCCCCGAAGCCGATGCGCAGCGTTGGGTTCTGGCCTTGTCGGAGCGAGGACTCGACGCGCTGGCGCTGCCGTTGATTAGCATCCATCCAGTGGTGGACATGACCAGAATGCATGCTGCCTGGCACAAGCTGGGCGACTATGCCGCGCTGATGTTTGTCAGCGGGTCAGCGGTAGAGCACTTTTTTGCCGCGCGCTTGCCATCCGAACCCGGTCTCAATAGCGTAGCCGCGCCGACAACACGCGCCTGGGCGACCGGGCCCGGAACTGCCGCAGCCTTGTTGCGCCAAGGGGTCGATTTGGCGCGTATTGACGTGCCGGCGTGCGACGGCGGCCAGTTCGATTCAGAGGCATTGTGGGCGCTGGTAGGCGCTGCTGTGCGACCCGGCGACAGGGTGCTGATCGTACGTGGCGCGGATGTCGCCGCAGGTCTGGCGGAACCTGAAGCCGGCGCAACGCCGGGACGCGGGCGTGACTGGTTGGCCCAGCGTCTGCTGAAGGCCGGTGCGCAAGTGCGATTCCTGTCAGCCTACTGGCGTGGCGCGCCGGTGTTCGACGCCAGCCAGGTCGAGTGTGCACGCCAGGCGGCTACCGATGGCTCGATCTGGCTGTTCACCAGCGCCCAGGCGATCGCCAATTTGACCGCCTGCCTGCCGCGACAGGATTGGGCCGGCGCGCGGGCGCTGGTTACGCATGCCCGTATCGCGGCGGCTGCGCGCGCCGCCGGATTCGGCGTTGTAGGCGAGTCACGGCCAAGCGTTGCCGATGTGGTGGCGTCGATAGAATCCATCGGATGAACACTGAGCCAGCTGCCGAGCGGACGCCAGACTCCGGCACGGGGGTGCTCGCGGCGGACTCGGCTGCGCTGTCGGGCCCGGCGGCACCGGCTGCGCCGCCCGCGCAGCGGCCTTCGTCGCTGGTGTTGGCTGGTATTGGACTGGCGCTGGTGGCGCTGGTGGCTAGTGTCATGTTGTGGCAACGGGTGTCGGCTATGCGGGAACAACTGGCGCGGCAAAGTGCCGATTCGGGTGTGCAGGCGGTGGAGGCGCGCACGATTGCCCGCCAGGCGCAGGAGTTGGCGCGCGAGACGGCGGCCCGGCTGGCGGTTTCCGAAATCAAGCTCAGCGAGGTGGCATTGCAGCGCACCCAAGTGGAAGACTTGATTCAGAGCCTGTCACGCTCGCGCGATGAAAACCTGGTGGTGGACATCGAATCGGCGCTGCGGCTGGCCCAGCAGCAAGCCCAGCTTACCGGCAGTGTGGAGCCGTTGGTGGCGGCGCTAAAGAGTGCCGACTTGCGGGTGACACGGGCGGCCCAGCCCAGGCTGGCGCAACTGCAGCGTGCGATCGCGCGCGACATCAGCCGCATCGCGGCGACGGCGGTGTCCGATACACCGGCGTTGTTGGTTCGCATTGATGAACTGCTGCGCATGACCGATGACCTGCCGCTGGCCAATGCGGTGGCGGCCGTCAGCGCCACCGGATCGCTGAAGCGCCAGGACACCGAGTCGATGCCAAGTTGGTGGCAACGCAGCCTGCAACTGGTCGGTGAGGAGGCCCGGAACTTGTTGCGGGTCAGCCGCATCGAGCAGCCCGACGCCGCGCTGCTTTCGCCCGAACAATCGTTTTTCGTGCGCGAAAACCTGAAGCTCAAGCTGCTTAACGCCCGTCTCGGGTTGCTGGCACGCCAGCTTGAGTCAGCGCGCGCGGATCTGGCTTCGGCCTCAGCGTCGCTGAACAAGTACTTTGACCCCGCATCGCGCAAGACACAGGCTGCCGCCGGATTGCTGCAGCAGGTTCAGGGGCAGATGAAGACGATGGAGTTGCCGCGTGTGGACGAAACTCTGGCCGCCTTGACCACCGCCGCCGCCGGACGTTAAGCATGCGTGTCGCCCTGTGGTTGCTGGCTTTGTTCGGTATCGCTGTCGCCGCGGCATTGTTTGCCGGCGGCAACCCTGGCTCGATCACATTGTTTTGGCCCCCGTACCGGATCGATCTATCACTCAATCTGGTTCTGGTGCTGTTATTGGCCACGTTCCTGACGCTGCACCTTGCGCTGCGCGCGCTGGCCGCTTTGTTTGCGGTACCGCGCGACGCCCGGTTGTGGCGCCTGCGCCAACGCGAACGTAGTATGCAGCAGGCGCTGCTGGATGCATTTACGAACCTTGCCGCGGGACGTTTCGTGCGGGCCCGGAAGTCGGCGGAATCGGTCTTGCTGCAGGTCGAGTTGATCGAGGCCGGCGGCGACAAACTGGGCTACGCGGCCAGGTTGCGGGCGGTGTCGCATCTGCTGGTGGCCGAAGCGGCCCATGCACTGCAGGATCGTTCGGCGCGCGAGCAGCATTATCGCCAGGCGTTAAAGCATGCATCTGGCGGCGGTGCACCGGAAGCACGCGAAGGCGCGCAGTTGCGGGCTGCCCATTGGGCGCTCGATGACCGCGATGCTCCCGGTGCATTGGAACTGCTCGACGAGATGGCGCAAGGCGCATCGCGCCGCACGCTGGCGTTGCGGTTACGACTCAAGGCGGCGCGGATGGCCCGGCGTACGCCGGTGGCGCTCGAAACGGCGCGTTTGCTGTCCAAACACCGCGCCTTGTCCGAGACCGCGGCGCGCGGGGTGGTGCGCGGTCTGGCGCTGGAACTGATAACCAGCGCGCATGATCCGGCCCAGTTGCAAAAAGCCTGGACGCAACTTGATGAGGGCGAACGCGCCATGCCCGATGTGGCGATTCAGGCGGCTGAGCGTCTGGTGACACTCGGAGGTGAACATGAGCTGGGCCGCCAGTGGTTGTTGCCGATCTGGGACAAGATGCTTGAGCGCCGCGACGCGTTGAGCCAACAGCAATGTGTCAGCCTGGTGCGGGCGTTGGAGCATGGATTTGCAAGCAGTTCGGGTGGGCCGGATGCTGGCTGGTTATCGCGCATCGAGTCGGCCCAGATGCAGCAGCCCGGTGATCCAGTGCTGCAATACCTGGCTGGCGTCACCTGCATGCGTCTGCAACTCTGGGGCAAGGCGCGCCAGTTGCTCACGCAGTCCCTGGTCAGGTTACAGGATGCAGGGCTGCGCAGAGACGCCTGGCGCCTGCTGGCGGAGCTAGCCCAAGAGCAAGGTGACGCGATTGCCGCCACCCAGGCCTGGCGCAACGCTGCGCAGGCCTAATTAGCGCCGGGGGTAACCGCCCAATGCAGCGGCTACAACCGCGGTTCAGTTCGCCGACTGTTCAAATGGCAAGGTCATGGCGCGCAGGTCGCGCTTGGTCTCGACCAACACCAGCGGAGCTTCATCGATCACCGGCGCTGCCGGACGTTGGCGTGGAATATGGATGGCCTTGGGTTGAGCCGCGATCGCGGCCTGGGCCGCGTTGATCTTGTCGCCATCCGAGTTGATCCAGCTCAGGCCGCAGTTCTGGGCCACCTGCGCCAGGTCATCGACCGGCAATACAAACGGCTGCACCTTGGGCAGGTCCGCGGTTAGTGTGGTGGTTGCTGGTGCATCCGAACCATTGATGCCGGCAACTGACGCCGCCGGCTCCGGTTTTCCGGCAGTGTTGAGCGCGGGTGCAACAAGCGCCGCGAAACCTTCCAACGCCTGCTGTGGGTCACGTGGCTGGCGCTCCTGCCGGTCTTCCGCCGGACCGCGCCCCGTGCGTTCAGTGCGTGGTCCACGCTCGCGGCCAAAACGGTCGCGTGAGCGCTTTTCGCGCGCTTCACCAACCTCGGAGCGAAGTGCTGGCTGATCGTCAGCCATCGCACTGACCTGGTTTGCACCTTCGGAGCTCTGACCAACGGGTGTGGGGCTTTGCACCGATGGTGCATTGGTTGCCATGGGCTCGCCGCCACTGACTTCCGCCGCGGCATTCTGGTCCTGGCGCTCCTGACGTGGTCTGCGTTCCGGGCGGCGTTCATTGCGACCTTCCCGCGCGTCGCGTCCGTCCTGTCCATCCCTGGGGCGTTCGGCGCGCCCATCGCCTGCTGCCTGGCCCCGTTCCGTCGACCCGCCAGACTGCGCTACATGTTCGCCGCTATCGGTTCGCTCAGCGCCACGGCCACGCTCGCCACGCGCACCACGTTCGCTGTTACGCGACGGGCGTTCAGCGCGCTGCTCCGGGCGGGATGCGTCACCTCCAGCCGGGCTTGCTAGCCCCTCAGCGGGAGCCGGAATGTCTCGCGCCATGGGCGCGCCGTCAGCGTCGAAACGATCGCGTTGTACCTGGGGCGCGCGCTCACCACGCTCACCACGTCCGCCCCGGCCACCTCGGCCTCCTCGACCACGTCCCTCGGAACGGCCATCGCTGCGCGCAGCGTCTCGTCCTTCAGCGGGTCGGGTATCGCGCGCGGGTCGCCCGCCACCTTTGTCGTCAGTCGCGGCATGTTCTGCCGCCTTGGCGGGGGCCACAGCCGCGGTCGACGCAGCGGGTGGCGTGCCAAACAAGTTTTTGATCCAGCCGAAGAATCCTTTTTCGGCCGGCGCTGGCATGGGTGCCGGTGCCGCAACTACCGGCGCCGGTCGAGCTGTAGCTCGGGCTGGCGCGGAGGCCCTGACAACTTCTGGTTTTGGAACTGCAACCGGCGCCGGGGCGTCGGGTAACACGCCTTTGATGATCGGTGTCTGTTTGTTGGTCGGCTCCTGCGAGCGGCGAGTCACCGAGGTGGGATCTTCCACCTCATCGGCCATCTTGTAGCTGGCCACGATGTTGTCGAGCCGCGGATCGTCATGTTTCAGACGTTCAAGTTTGTAGTTCGGCGTTTCGAGTGTCTTGTTGGGCACCATCAGCACGTTGATACGCTGCTTGAGTTCGATCTTCGCGATTTCGGTGCGTTTCTCGTTGAGCAGGAAGGATGCCACGTCGACCGGTACCTGGCACAACACCGATGCCGTATTGTCCTTGAGCGACTCTTCCTGGATGATGCGCAGAATCTGCAACGCCGAACTTTCAGTGTCGCGGATATGGCCCGAGCCGCCGCAACGCGGGCAGGGAATGGATGCACCTTCGCTGAGCGCCGGGCGCAGGCGCTGGCGGCTCATTTCCATCAGGCCAAACTTGCTGATAGAGCCGAATTGCACGCGCGCCCGGTCTTGCCGCAGCGCGTCGCGCAGCCGGTTTTCAACATCGCGGCGATTGCGGCTTTCCTCCATGTCGATAAAGTCGATCACGATCAGGCCGCCCAAGTCGCGCAACCGCATCTGGCGCGCCACTTCGTCGGCGGCCTCGAGGTTGGTGCGGGTCGCCGTCTCTTCAATGTCCCCGCCACGAATGGCGCGCGCCGAATTCACATCCACCGACACCAGTGCTTCGGTGTGGTCGATCACAATCGCGCCACCACTGGGCAATTGCACGGTGCGGGCATAGGCCGACTCGATCTGGTGCTCAATCTGGAAGCGTGAGAACAAGGGCGCGTCGTCGCGGTAACGTTTCACGCGCGCCGCATGTTCCGGCATGACGTGCGCCATGAACTGTTGCGCCTGGTCGTACACGTCATCGGTGTCGATCAGGATATCGCCGATATCGTGGTTGAAGTAGTCGCGGATGGCGCGAATCACCAGCGAAGATTCCTGGTAAATCAGGTAGGCGCCCTTGCCGCCTTTGGCCGCGCCGTCGATCGCATTCCAAAGTTTGAGCAGGTAGTTCAGGTCCCACTGGAGTTCAGGAGCGCTGCGCCCGATACCGGCGGTGCGGGCAATTATGCTCATGCCATTGGGGTATTCGAGCTGGTCCAGGGCTTCCTTCAGGTCGGTCCTGTCGTCGCCTTCGATGCGCCTTGAAACACCGCCGCCGCGTGGGTTGTTTGGCATCAGCACGACATAACGCCCTGCCAGCGAAACAAAGGTCGTGAGCGCCGCGCCCTTGTTGCCACGTTCTTCTTTTTCAACCTGCACCAGCAACTCCTGGCCTTCCCGTATCGCGTCCTGAATGCGGGCCTGGTTGACCGGTACACCCTGGGCAAAAAACTGCCGTGAGATTTCCTTGAACGGCAGGAAGCCGTGGCGGTCTTCACCGTAGTCGACAAAGCAGGCTTCCAGTGACGGCTCGACCCGTGTCACCACGGCTTTGTATATATTGCCCTTGCGCTGTTCGCGGCCTTCAATTTCAATTTCGTAGTCGAGCAATTTTTGCCCGTCGACAATCGCCAGCCGGCGTTCTTCGGCCTGGGTGGCGTTGATCAGCATCCGTTTCATGGGTAGCGTCCTCTTCTTGCATCGAGCTAACGCAAACACCACCAGTCGGCGGCGCCTGCTGCTCTGTGGGTCGGTTGACCGATTACCTGCTCATGACGAGCAAACGATGCCTGAACGAACGCTTTGAAACGATTGGAACGGCCAATGGACAATCACTCAAATGGTGAGTCGTGGCGTTGGCGCGTGGACGGGGGCGAGGGGGTGTTGCTGTGAGTACGCCGTCAGTTGCTGGGCGTCTATGGCCCGTCGTGCGGGCGTCATGGTCCGATCCATGCCAAACATCAGCGCAACAAGGCGCCGCAGGCAATAACTAATCAGTCCGATCAAAACAAACATTTCGCTCTAATCCGTCTGCCAGCGCGAAGCTGGCAGAGCTTGGTATTCCATACCGGTGATTCAAGGCGTCGGCTTACCCGCTCGCCATACAGACCACCGCAAACATTGGGCTTGCGGTCTGTCTTCCTGGCAACCCGGAGGCATCGACCTGCCAGCGTGGCTGTTGGTTGAGTGTGGACTAAACTCCAGACAAATCAACCACTTGCAGCGCGCCGCTAGTGAAACACATTATAGGGGGCAATCCGCCGCCGCGGCCCGCGGAAGTTCAAACCGTTCGCGTCGACGATGACGATGCGGGGCAGCGGTTGGACAACTTCCTGGTGCGGCATCTCAAAGGCGTTCCCAAATCGCATGTTTACCGCATTATTCGCAGCGGTGAAGTACGGGTCAACAAGGGCCGGGCATCGGTCGAGCGGCGGGTGACGGCGGGCGATCTGATCCGGGTGCCGCCCGTGCGCACCTCGGAGCGAGCGGCGGCCAAGGCCCACGCCATGGAGCAAGGCGCGGTGATTGGCCAGGCGCGCGAGTTCCCGGTGCTGTTCGAGGACGAATGCTTTCTGGCAGTTGACAAACCGGCCGGCGTGGCGGTGCATGGAGGCTCCGGTGTGAGTTTTGGAGTTATCGAGCAACTGCGCATGGCGCGGCCACAGGCCAGGCTGCTGGAGTTGGTGCATCGGCTTGACCGCGACACTAGCGGCATATTATTGATTGCGAAAAAGCGAAGTGCATTGAAGAATCTGCAGGATCAGTTTCGCGCGCGTGAAACCGGCAAGACCTATCTGGCGCTGGTGGTCGGTCAGTGGCCGGCCAACCTGAAGGTGCTGGACCGGCCACTGCACAAGTTCTTGCTGCCCGACGGCGAACGGCGGGTCAAAGTGGTTGCAAAAGACCATCCTGATTCGATGCCGTCGCTGAGTCTGGTCAGGACAGCACAAACCGGGCCTGGGTTCACGCTGCTTGAAGTCACTATCAAGACTGGTCGGACGCACCAGATCCGGGTCCACCTCGCCGCCCAGGGGTTGCCAATTGCAGGCGACGACAAATATGGAAACTTTGAATTGAACAAGTCCCTGCAACGCGCCACGGCAGCAGTGCCGTTGCGACGCATGTTTTTGCACGCATGGCGGTTACAGTTCGACCACCCGGTCAGCGGCCACCGCCTCCAACTGCAGTCGAACCTGCCACCTGAACTGAGCGCCTTTCTCGACCATGCAGCCCCCGCCAAGTGTTGACCGGCAGTCACGCATGACACGCGCCAGGGTATTCGACCTGATCGCGTTCGACTGGGACGGCACGCTGTTTGACTCCACCGCAATCATCGCGCGTTGTATTCAGGCAGCGGTACGCGATGTGGGTGGCACGGTACCGAGCCACGAAGCGGCGTCACACGTGATCGGGCTTGGGCTGGTGCAGGCACTGGCCCATGCAGCGCCGGACGTGCCAAAGGATAAATACGCGGAGTTGGCATTGCGGTACCGGCATCACTACATGGTGCGCCAACATGACATCAGTCTGTTTGACGGCGTTCTTCCCATGCTGGCCAAGCTGAAATCGCGCCAGCATTGGCTCGCGGTCGCCACCGGCAAGAGTCGTTTGGGCCTGGATGAAGCGTTGAGCGTGGTTGCGCTGCAAGGTGTCTTTGACGCATCCCGAACCGCCGACGAGACCGCGGGCAAACCGCACCCGCGCATGTTGTTCGAATTGATGCAGGAAATCGGGGTCGAGCCTTCCCGCGTGTTGATGGTGGGTGACACGACCCATGACCTCCAGATGGCGATAAATGCAGGCTGCGCAAGTGTTGGCGTGAGTTACGGCGCCCACCATCCGTCGGGTTTTGAGCTATTGCAGCCCCGATTCGTGGCGCATTCAGTGCCCGAATTGCATCACTGGTTGCAGGTCAACGCCTGACGCCGGGTCATGTTCGACTCGATTGCCCTATGCAACTCTGACGCGCTGGAGGATAGCGGCATGGCGGTGTCTTTCGATGTGTGTTACCACGGGCAGAACTGCCGTGCATTCGCCGTTCGTTACGAGGGTCTCGTGCATGCCTATCTGAACCGCTGCAGCCATGTGCCCATGGAAATGGACTATCAACCTGACCGCTTTTTTGACAGCACCGGACATTGGCTGATTTGTGCCACGCATGGGGCCACCTATCAGCCCCAAACCGGTGCGTGTCGAGGCGGGCCGTGCCAGGGGGGTTTGGTCAAGATCGGCCTTGACGAGCGTGATGGCGTGGTGCGCTGGCATACTGCCGATAACCTGAAACCCGTTGAGTATTGACATGACCGACCCGAAAGAGCCAGAAAATCCATTCGCCGATACGCCCGCCAGACAAACACCCGTGGCATCGGAAGCATTGGCACCGGCGGCACGCGCCGCCACCGCCAGCGACGCAACCGGCGCGCCGGGCAACCCCGGCTGGGAGCGTGTGGCCTTGGAGAAGCTGGCATTTGCGGCTTTGGAAGAGCAACGTGCGGCTCGGCGTTGGCGTACCTTCGTTCGATTGGCATGGCTGGTTTTTCTGGCTACCGTGGTTTGGGTGGTGGTACATCGCGGTGGTCCGAGCAACGCTGTTTTAACGCCACACACGGCCCTGGTCGAAATCAAGGGCGAGATAGCTTCCAATGGCGAGGCCAGCGCGGACGTGGTGCTGACCGCGGTGCGCGCCGCCTTCGAGGATGAAGGCGCACTCGCCGTCGTTTTGTTGAT
>JANNGR010000441.1:0-17441 GCA_031403955.1 Betaproteobacteria bacterium | reverse complement strand
TGAACTCGAACCACGTGCCGTTCAGACCGCGCAGCAAATTGCCTCACTGGTCAACCTGAGTCGCGCCGCGCTGATCCACTCCGACTCGATTGCCCGCGTCTCGCTGATCAAGACCATGACCGAGCAGGAAGGCGTGCGCATCCTGCCTCGCGAGCCCGACGACCGTTTCGAGCCATTTGGCGACGACATACTGGATCGGCGCATTTCGCAGGAGCTGAAAACACGGCTGGGGCCTGGCACGGTGGCCGCCAACAGCGTCAATGGTGAACCCGGCCTGTGGGTTGGATTCACCATCGATGACGATGGTTATTGGATGCTCACCGACCGCTCGCGCCTGAACCCACCAGTCGGCAAAACCTGGATCATCTGGCTCGTGACAGCGGCCGCTTTGTCGTTGGCGGGCGCGGCGCTGATCGCGCGCCTGATCAACCGCCCGCTCAAAGACCTGTCGGTCGCCGCTGGCCGGGTGCGCGAGGGCGACTTTGCCGCCAGCGAACTCAATGAAGCGATAACCAGTGCCGAGGTTCGAGAAGTCAATATTGAATTCAACCGCATGACACGCAAGCTGGCCCAGATCGAACAGGATCGCGCCATCATGCTGGCCGGCATTTCCCACGACCTGCGTACGCCACTGGCACGGCTACGGCTGGAAACCGAACTCAGCGTTGCCGACCAGGCCGCGCGCGACCATATGGCGGCCGACATCACCCAGGCAAACGCCATCATCGACAAATTCATGGACTATGCCCGGCCCGATCACGTGATGCTGGGCGCGGTAAATGTTGGCGCAGTGGTCAGCCGCTGTGTCTATGCCCTGAAGGACGATACCGATATCCGGTTCGCAATCGATTTGCCGGACGACTTGCAGGTGATGGCGGACGAAGTGGATTTGGGCCGCGTGATTTCCAACCTGCTGGAAAATGCAGCGCGTTACGGCAAGTCGGATGTGACCGGCATCGCGGAAATCGACATCAGCGCCAATGTGACGGACAGCCGGGTCTTGCTGGAGGTGCGCGACCATGGTCCGGGTGTTGCCCAACACAACCTGAGCCAACTGACGAAGGCGTTTTTCCGTGGTGACGTTGCGCGTACAGCGGCGACTGGCGCTGGTTTGGGGCTAGCCATTGTGGAGAAAAACATACAGCGCATGGGTGGTGCGTTCACTCTTGCCAACCGCGGTTCGGGGGGACTGTCGGCCCGTATTGAATTGCGACGGGCGTTCTGAATACGCGCAGAACAGCGTGCCGCAAGGGCTGCTAACGCCACAAAATTGCAACGGCGCGGGCTTCAATTGCCAGCCCTTGCCCGACCGGTCCCAGATGCTCCGCCGTTTTCGCCTTGACGTTGACCTGATCCAGTTGCACTGACAAGGCGCCCGCAATTGACGCGCGCATGGCGGGAATCCACGGCATTAACCTGGGAGCCTGCGCTACGACTGTGCTGTCGATGTTGCCGATCTCAAACCCGGTCTGGCGAACCCGCCTTGCCGCCTCGGCCAGCAGGATGGTCGAGTCCACCCCCTTGAATTGCGGATCGGTATCCGGAAAGTGGGTTCCGATGTCTCCCAGCGCGGCGGCGCCCAACAAAGCGTCGGTGATGGCATGCAGCAAAACATCGGCATCCGAGTGCCCCATCAGCCCGCGCTCATTAGGAATCCAGACGCCACCGAGCACGAGTTTTCGTCCGGCAACCAGCGCGTGCACGTCCCAGCCTTCACCGATCCGGACTTGCGCGGCGCCTTTGCCGCGCTCAGGGGTAGTCATAGTCCAGGTCCTTGGTCAGTTTTCGCATGCGGCCCAGCAATACGGCCTGGGCCAATGCAAAGTCCTGGGCATAAGTCACTTTGAAGTTCAGGGCGCTGCCACTGACCAGTTTGGGCGCCAGTCCCATTGACTCCATCGCCGCCGATTCATCCGTTACCCGATCACCCGCCGCCTGCAGTGCCGCGCACAGTGGGCCGATGCGAAACATTTGCGGCGTCTGGGCCAACCACTGGTGGGTACGATCGGTGGTCGCGACCACCCGGCCACCAGCCGCCAACTTCAGCGTGTCGGGCACCCGATGCGCCAGTAGACCACCGACTGCATCACTCTCGCAGGCGTCGATCAGCCGGTTGATCAGTTCCGGTGTGATCAAGCAACGTGCTGCATCGTGCACCAGTACCCACTCGTGGTTGGCGGCGCCTTGCTCGCGCAGCGCGGCCAGGCCATTGGCAACGCTGCGCGAGCGGGTCGATCCGCCACACGCCACACTGCACCACCTGTCAGACCGTTGCGCCCCGGGGCGCGTAAAAAAATCGTCGCCGGGAGCCACCACCACCAGGGTTTGGGTCACACGCGAAACCAAATCGAACGCTGCCAGCGTGTGCAAGACCAGCGCTTGCCCGGCGATCTGCTGGTACTGCTTGGGCCCTTCAGTCGCGGCACGGGAGCCGGTGCCGGCACACGGAACTAACGCCCAGATACGGTTAGCCGCTATCTGTGGCCCGCCCTGCAACGGCAACGGTGCGACAGTGTGATGCAGCGGGGAAATCGGAACAACATCGGTCATGCGGGGTAGCCCATTCTAAAATCAGCTGGTTCACCCCCCACCCCCAAAGGTTGAGGGGGTTTGGCATGTTTGTCTGGCTAAGACTTTCTAGCTCGTTATCCCATTGATGGAACTACCCAATCTAAAACCCGGCAAACGGTTCACGTTGCCATGCCCGGCCGGCTCCGCCGACGCCTTGTTGCTGGCCCACCTGGCTGGCCGCGACAAGGCGGCCGGCAGACTCACCGCCGTGGTGACCGCGGACGCGGCTGACGCCCAGCGATTGCTGGAGGAAATCCCATTTTTCTCCCCGGAGGTTCGATGCACGTTGTTTCCGGATTGGGAGACCCTGCCCTACGACAACTTTTCGCCCCATCAAGACCTGATCAGCGAGCGATTGGCCACTTTGTGGCGCATCTCCCAACGCGACAAAGACAACGGCGCCGACTTGGTGCTCATACCGGCCTCTACTGCGCTTTATCGCCTGGCCCCCCCAAGTTTCCTGGCCGCTTACACCTTCCACTTCAAGGTCGGGCAACAACTCGACGAGGAGCGGTTCAAGGCCCAGCTGACGCTAGCCGGTTACAGCCACGTCACCCAGGTAGTAAGCCCAGGCGAGTATGCGGTGCGTGGCAGTCTGATCGACCTCTATCCGATGGGCTCGGTCATGCCTTACCGGGTCGACCTGTTCGACGATGAGATTGACAGCATTCGCACCTTCGATCCGGACAGCCAGCGCAGCTTGTATCCGGTGTCCGAAGTCAGACTGCTTCCTGGCCGCGAGTTTCCGATGGACGACGACGCGCGGGCGCGGTTTCGAAGCCGCTGGCGCGAACTGCTGGATGGCGATCCAAGCAAGAGCCGCATCTATAAAGACATGGGCGCTGGAGTCGCGACGGCCGGCATCGAGTATTACCTGCCGTTATTCTTTGAACAAACCGCCAACGTGTTCGATTACCTCGGACACGATGCCACCTTGGTACTGCATGGTGATCTAGAAACCGCGTTTGCGCACTTCTGGCTCGACACCAAAGACCGTTACCGGCTGGTCCAGGGTGACAGCGAGCGAGCGGCACTTTCCCCCGAAGCGTTGTTCCTGAGCGCGGAGCAGTTTTATACGCGGTCCAACGCGCATTCTCAACTCGCGATCAAGGCACGCGCTGTTCTCCCACCGCTGCTCGCCGCACCGGATGCCTTTGTGGGCATCACCCTGTTGCCCCCGCTGGCCGTGGTGCGAGGCGCCGACGACCCGTTGCTGCGGCTAAAGCAACACATGGCTGGCACGACGCAGCGTGTGCTGGTGGTGGCGGAAAGTGAAGGCCGGCGTGAAAGCCTGCTCGACTTCCTGCGCGCCAGTAGCCTGGACCCGGTCCGGTTTGACACGCTGCAGGAATTCCTTCTCAGCAGCGAAAAGATCGGGCTTGCCAGTGCCGGCCTGGTGACCGGCTTTGGCTGGCTTGAGCAGGGCATCGACTTCGTCACCGAAACCGAACTTTTCGCAGCCAGCCCGGTAACGCGCAAACGCAGGAAACAGGAGCAGGTCAGCGACGTGGACGCGCTTATCAAGGATCTGAGCGAACTCAATGTCGGAGACCCGGTGGTGCACAGCGCACACGGCGTGGGGCGATACCGCGGTCTGGTCAATCTCGACCTCGGACGCCTTGGGCAAGACGGCGAGCCCGGCATGCAGGAGTTCCTGCAACTGGAATATGCCGATAAAGCAGTCTTGTATGTGCCAGTCAGCCAGCTTCAGTTGATCGGCCGCTACACCGGCGTGAGCGCCGACGAAGCGCCACTGCACCGGCTGGGTTCGGGCCAATGGGAAAAGGCCAAACGCAAGGCGGCCGAACAGGTGCGCGACTCGGCCGCCGAGCTGCTCAACATCTACGCCAGGCGCGCGGCGCGCGAGGGCCATGCGTTTCGCTATTCACCCAAGGACTACGAAACTTTCTCCAAGGACTTCGGCTTCGAGGAAACACCAGACCAGCGCGCCGCGATTCATGCCGTTATCCAGGACATGGTCAGCCCTCGACCGATGGACCGGCTGGTGTGCGGCGATGTCGGTTTTGGCAAGACCGAAGTCGCCCTGCGCGCCGCCTTCATCGCGGTTACGGGAGGCAAACAGGTGGCTTTCCTGGCACCCACTACCTTGCTGGCCGAACAACACTATCAGACACTAATTGATCGTTTCGGAAAATGGCCGGTGAAAATCGCCGAGATGAGCCGTTTTCGCTCCGGCAAGGAGATAACGGTCGCGCTGAAGGGACTCGCCGATGGCACCGTGGACATCGTCGTCGGCACCCACAAGCTGCTGGGCCAGGACACCCGGTTCCAGAACCTCGGGCTGCTGATCATCGACGAGGAACACCGCTTTGGCGTACGCCATAAAGAGGCCATGAAGGCCCTGCGCGCGGACGTCGACGTGTTGACGCTGACCGCCACACCGATTCCGCGCACCTTGGGCATGGCGCTCGAAGGTTTGCGAGACCTGAGCGTCATTGCCACCGCGCCGCAGCGGCGCCTGGCAATCAAGACTTTTGTTCGGACCGAGGGCAACGGCGTCATCCGTGAGGCGGTGCTGCGCGAACTCAAGCGCGGCGGCCAAGTCTATTTTCTGCACAACGAGGTGGACACGATAGAAAACCGCCGCGCCAAGCTGGAGCAACTGGTGCCCGAGGCGCGCATCGCCGTGGCGCATGGCCAGATGCCCGAACGCGCGCTGGAAGGCGTGATGCGCGACTTCATCGCGCAGCGCTACAACCTGTTGTTGTGCTCGACCATCATCGAAACCGGCATCGACGTACCCACCGCCAACACCATCGTGATGAGCCGCGCCGACAAGTTCGGCCTGGCGCAGTTGCACCAGTTGCGTGGCCGGGTCGGACGCAGCCACCACCAGGCCTATGCCTATTTGATGGTGCCCGACATCGAGGGCCTATCCAAACCAGCCAGCCAGCGCCTGGATGCAATCCAGCAGATGGAAGAACTTGGATCGGGTTTCTATCTGGCCATGCACGACCTCGAGATTCGTGGCGCCGGCGAAGTGCTGGGAGAAAACCAGAGCGGCAACATCCTGGAGATCGGTTTTCAGCTTTACAACGAAATGCTGGCCGAGGCGGTGCGCTCGCTCAAGGCTGGCAAGGAGCCCGACCTGTTGGCCCCATTGAGTGCCACGACCGACATCAATCTGCACGCGCCGGCGTTATTGCCCAGCGACTATTGCGGCGACGTGCATGTGCGCTTGAGCTTTTACAAGAAACTCGCCAGCGCCAGCAATACCGATCAGATCGACCGGCTGCTGGAGGAACTGGTGGACCGCTTCGGCAAACTGCCTCCACCGGCGCAAACCCTGATCGACGTGCACCGCCTGCGCGTGATTGCCAAGCCATACGGGGTGGTCAAGGTCGATGCCGCGCCGGGCGTGACCATAATCACGTTTCGCAAGGACGCGCCGGTGGAACCGATGCTGATCCTCGAACTGATTCGAAAGAACCGCCACATCAAGCTGGCCAGCAACGAGAAGCTGCGTATCGAACGCGAACTGCCGCAGCCGCGCGACCGGGCCCAGATGGTCCGCGAGGTGTTGCGCAGCCTCGGACAGCCGGTGGCCGCGAGCGCGACCGTAGACGCGTAGAAAGGTTTTCATGCAAACCCAGGAATACGCTCCCGGCCTAGTCATACAGGGCATTCGCATCCCGCTCAGATTGCGAGATTTTGGTCTGGTCGCGTTCGACATGGATTCCACTCTGATCAACATCGAATGTGTCGATGAAATCGCTGCGGTTGCTGGACGCAGGGACGAAGTCGCCGCGATTACCGAGGCCGCCATGCGCGGTGAGATTGCCGATTACAAGCAAAGCCTGCGCGCGCGCGTGGCGTTGCTGGCGGGAGTCAACGTAAGCAGCATGGAAGAGGTCTATACCAGGCGTCTCGAACTCAACCCGGGCGCGGCGGAGTTGGTGGCTGCCTGCAAGGCCGCCGGCATGAAGGTGTTGCTGGTCAGTGGTGGTTTCACATTCTTCACCGACCGTGTGCGTGATCGCCTGGGCATCGACTTCACGCGCTCCAACGTGCTGGAGGTGCAGCAGGGCAAACTCAGCGGTCGCATGGTCGATCAGCCATGGGGCGACATCTGCGATGGAGAAGAGAAGAAAAAAATGCTGCTCGCCACCTGCCGGCAGCTTGGGCTGCAGCCCCGGCAGGCGATCGCCGTTGGTGACGGCGCCAACGACCTGCCGATGATGGCCGTGGCGGGCCTGTCGGTGGCCTACCACGCCAAACCCAGGGTTAGGGAAAAGGCCATGGTAGCGATCAACAGCGGTGGGCTGGACCGGTTGCTGGAGTTGTTCAATTAGCCGAGCAGATTCTGGTTGGGCCGCGTTGCGTGTTGGCTCCCGATCGTCGGCGCACACGCTTGGTCATCGGCACGAACTCGTGCGCGTGGATGCGGTGCGCGATCGGCTGTAACTTGGTATGTTTCGTCAACCAATATCCAGTTGGGGCGTTCAGTAACCGAACGCCCCAATTGGCAAAGCCAGTGGGTGTGGTTATGATGAATTGAACTTAGTCGGGAAAGCGGCATTCAGAACAACAAGTCGCTTGCATTTCAAGGAGAAACTTCATGTCGATCTTTGCTCGCTACCAGGGACGATTCGAGGCAGCGCAGGAAGAAGAAATGTCGATCCAGGACTACCTGGATCTGTGCAGGTCTGATCGGACCGCTTATGCCAGCGTGGCTGAACGCATGTTGTCGGCAATTGGTGAACCACAATTGGTCGACACCCGTACCGATCAGCGTCTGTCACGCATATTCGCCAACAAAATGTTGCGCCGTTACCCGACCTTTCGCGACCTCTACGGCATGGAGGAATCGATTGAACACATCGTGTCCTACTTCCGCCATGCCGCGCAAGGGCTGGAAGAAAAAAAGCAGATCCTGTATCTGCTCGGGCCGGTTGGCGGCGGCAAGTCTTCGCTGGCGGAGAAACTCAAATACCTGATCGAGAAGATACCGATCTACGCCATCAAGGGGTCCCCGGTACACGAGTCGCCGCTGGGCCTGTTCAACCCGATCGAAGACGCACAGTTGCTGGAAGACGACTATGGCATTGCGCGGCGTTACCTGGGCACCATCATGAGCCCCTGGGCGGTCAAACGGCTGCGCGAATATGGCGGTGACATAACCCGCTTTCGGGTCGTCAAACTGATGCCTTCCGTGTTGTCGCAAATTGCGGTCTCCAAGACTGAGCCCGGCGACGAAAACAACCAGGATATTTCTTCGCTGGTCGGCAAAATCGATATTCGCAAGCTCGAGAGTTTTTCGCAGGACGATCCTGACGCCTACTCCTATTCCGGTGGTCTGTGCCTGGCCAATCGCGGGGTGCTGGAGTTTGTCGAAATGTTCAAGGCCCCGATCAAGGTTCTGCACCCGTTGCTGACCGCGACGCAGGAAGGCAACTACAAAGGTACCGAAGGCTTCGGGGCGATTCCGTTCGACGGCCTGGTGCTGGCGCATTCCAACGAAGCTGAATGGCTGACATTCAAGAACAACCGCAACAACGAAGCCTTTCTGGACCGGATCTATATCGTCAAGGTGCCCTACTCGCTACGCGTGTCGGACGAAATCCACATCTACGAAAAATTGATCGAAACCTCGTCACTCGTCAAGGAACCTTGCGCCCCTGACACCCTGCGCATGCTGGCACAGTTCTCGGTTCTTTCGCGCCTGAAGGAGCCTGAGAACTCAAGCATTTTTTCGAAGATGCGGGTGTACGACGGGGAAAACTTGAAGGACACCGACCCGAAGGCCAAGAGTTACCAGGAGTACCGTGACTTCGCCGGCGTGGATGAAGGCATGACCGGCTTGTCGACCCGATTTGCGTTCAAGATTTTGTCGCGCGTGTTCAACTTCGACCACCGTGAAGTTGCCGCCAATCCGGTGCATCTGATGTACGTGCTGGAACAGCAAATCGAGCAGGAGCAGTTCCCGCCCGAGGTCGAAGAAAAGTATCTGCGTTACATCAAGGAATACCTGTCGCCACGTTATGCCGAATTCATTGGCAAGGAAATCCAGACCGCGTACCTGGAGAGTTATTCTGAGTATGGCCAGAATATTTTCGACCGTTATGTGACCTATGCCGACTTCTGGATCCAGGATCAGGAATACCGCGACGTCAACACCGGTGAAATGCTCGATCGCGGCGCGCTGAATGACGAACTGGAGAAAATGGAGAAGCCAGCCGGCATTTCCAACCCCAAGGATTTCCGCAACGAGGTGGTCAACTTCGTGTTGCGAGCGCGGGCCAAACACGACGGTCACAACCCGAGCTGGACTTCTTACGAGAAACTGCGCGCGGTGATCGAGAAGAAGATGTTCTCCAATACCGAAGAACTATTGCCCGTCATATCCTTCAACGCCAAAGCCAGCGGCGATGAACAGAAGAAGCACCAGGATTTCGTGAATCGCATGATCACCAAGGGATACACCGAAAAACAGGTGCGCCTGTTGTGCGAATGGTATTTGCGGGTGCGCAAGTCGTCCTGACCGGCCGCATGCCCAAGGCGTCCAAATGACGGTGCGCATCGTAGACCGCCGGTTCGACAGCAAGAAGAAGAGTTCGGTCAATCGAGCCCGATTCATAAAGCGTTTCAAGGGCCAGATTCGCAAGGCGGTCGCGGACGCGATAGGCCAACGCGGCGTGCGCGACCTTGACAATGGCGAGAAGGTAGGCATACCGGGCAAGGACATTGAAGAACCGCAGTTTGGCCATGGGAAAGGCGGTAGCTGGGAAACCATCAACCCTGGCAATGACCGCTTCAGCCGCGGCGACCAGGTGGACCGGCCCCAAGGCGGCGGCGCCGGCCAGGGCTCGGGCCAGGCCAGCCGGGACGGCGAAAGTCTGGACGACTTTGTCTTCACGCTGACTCGCGACGAGTTTCTCGACATCTTTTTTGACGAACTGGCGCTACCCAATATGGTCAAGCGCCAACTGGCGCGGATTGACCAATACCGGCGCGTGCGCGCCGGATTCACCCAAAGCGGCGTTCCAACCAATATCAATCTCGGCCGCACGATGCGTGGCGCCGCCGGACGCCGCATCGCGGTTGGTGGCCCGCACGCGGTGAAGTTGCACGCGCTGGAAGCCGAACTCAAGGCATTGCTGGCCAACACCGCGGAAGCCGGCGTCGTTACCGTGGACGAGGAAACGGAAATCAGCCGCCTGCGCCACGAGATCACGAAACTGCGCGCCCGGATGGAAGCTGTGCCGTTTATCGACACCTTCGATCTGCGCTACAACAACCGCATTCGTTTGCCGCAACCGACCACGCAAGCCGTGATGTTCTGCCTGCTGGACGTTTCCGGCTCCATGGACGAAGGACGCAAGAACATAGCCAAGCGTTTTTTCATGCTGCTGTACCTGTTCCTGACACGCAACTATGAACGCACTGAAGTGGTTTTCATCCGCCACCATACGGTGGCCTTTGAAGTCGACGAAGACGAATTTTTCACATCGCGCGAGTCCGGCGGCACGGTGGTCTCGAGCGCTCTGGAACTGATGCGCAAAATCATCATCGACCGTTACCCCAGCGGCCTGTGGAACATTTATGGCGCGCAGGCGTCCGACGGCGACAACTGGAACGACGATTCGCCGCGTTGCCGCGATTTGCTGCAGACCTCGCTGCTGGCCCTGACACAGTATTTCGCCTACATAGAAATCACCGACGGACCGCCGCAGAACCTGTGGCTTGAATACCAGAAGCTGCAATCCGCCCACCCCGGTCATTTCGCCATGCAACGCATCGCCACGGTCACCGACATTTACCCGGTGTTTCGCGAGTTGTTCAAAAAGCGCCTCGTGGGGCCGGTATGAGCGCCGCGATTACCCCTGCGCTGCCGGTCGGATCGGAATGGTCCTTTGAAGCCATCGAGCTTTACGACGAGGCGATTCAGAAGGTGGCGGATGGTTACCAGCTCGACTGTTATCCGCATCTGCTCGAAGTCATCAGCGCCGAACAAATGATGGACGCGTATGCCTCCATCGGCATGCCGGTCTATTACCACCACTGGTCCTTCGGCAAACATTTTCTGGCGACCGAGAACCGCTACAAACGCGGGCAGATGGGTCTGGCCTACGAGATCGTCATCAATTCCAATCCCTGCATCGCTTACCTGATGGACGAAAACACGCTGCCGATGCAGGCGCTGGTTATCGCCCATGCGGCGTACGGCCACAACTCGTTCTTCAAAGGCAACCACCTGTTCAAGCAGTGGACCAGCGCCGACGCCATCGTCGACTACCTGGTGTTCGCGCGCAACTACGTCGCCCAGTGTGAGGAGCGTCATGGCGTGGCCGCGGTCGAGCGCATACTGGACTCCTGCCACGCCTTGCAGAACGTCGGTGTGGACCGCTACAAACGTTCGTCCCAGCTCTCGCTCGCCAAGGAGACGATGCGCCAGGAGGCGCGCGCCGACTACCTGCAATCCCAGGTGAATGACCTTTGGCGCACCCTGCCGCCACAACTTGAGCGCGAGCAACAGGTGCAGGAAAAGCGTTTCCCGGTGGAGCCAGAAGAGAACCTGCTGTATTTCGTCGAAAAAAACGCCCCGTTGCTCGAACCGTGGCAACGCGAGGTGGTGCGCATCGTGCGCAAGATCGGGCAGTACTTTTATCCGCAGCGCCAGACCCAGGTAATGAACGAAGGCTGGGCCACTTTCTGGCACTACACCCTGCTCAACACGCTTTACGACCAGGGCGGCGTGTCGGACGGCTTCATGCTGGAGATTCTGCAATCACACACCAACGTGGTGTACCAGCCCCCTTACAACAGCCCGCACTACTCCGGCATCAATCCGTACGCGTTGGGATTTGCGATGTGGCGCGATATCCGGCGCATTTGCGAGCAGCCAACCCCTGAGGACCGTGAATGGTTCCCGCAGATCGCCGGGTCGAACTGGCGCGAGACCTTTGACTTCGCGATGCAAAACTTCAAGGACGAAAGCTTCATCGCGCAATACCTGTCCCCGCGCCTGATGCGCGAGTTCCGCTTCTTCTCGGTGCTTGACGACGACACGCGCAAGAAGCTCCAGATTGAGGCGATACACAATGAGGGCGGCTACCGCGCCCTGCGCCGCCAGTTGTCGGAACAATACGACCTGGGGCGTCGCGAACCCAACATCCAGGTGTGGAACGTCGACTTGCGCGGTGACCGGTCGCTGACGCTGCGTCACTACGCGCACCAGCGCCGGCCGCTTGACGCGGCGTGTGCCACGGTGCTTGAACATCTGGCCTACCTGTGGGGCTTCGCAGTGCGCCTGGAGCGCCAGAATGCCGACGGCAGCGTCGAACTGGTGCAGGAACGAAGACACGAAAAACGCACTGCGGGGGCGCGACAAAATCCTTGACCGGCTGGCTCGCGGCTGCCCCCGGCACGGCGCTTCAGGTGCGTTCCACCACCGGACGGCCGGCAAACACGGCAAATGTTGCCAGGGTTTCAATCCGTGTATCCTGGCGTGTTACATCGTCTACCACGCGCAAGCTGGTGCTCAGTTGCGTCGGCGTGAATTCCGCCACACCATAACCGTGCGCTTGCGCATCGGCAAATACAAAATGCGGGTTTTCCGCCAGCCGCTCTGGCGTCTTCTCGTTGCCCCCTCCCCTTGAGGTGATGCTGGTGCCGCAGAATTCCACCCCGAGCGTGGCGCTGGCCGGCCGCGCATAGTCGGCCTTGACGTGCCCGACCCAGTTGGCATGCACGTCGCCGCCCAGCAAAACCGGGTTGGGCACGGCGTGTTGTCGCAGCGAGTTTGTCAACCGGGTCCGGGCGGCGGCGTAACCGTCCCAGCCATCATTGGAAAAGCTCTCGCCCGCACCGGTCCTGAAGTCGCGTGGCCCAAATACCGTTTGTTGCCCGATCACGTTCCAGCTGCGCTGCCGGGTCTCGGGCAAAGCCAGCGCCTGATCCAGCCAACGCTCCTGTTCCCAACCCAGCAACGAGCGCCCTGCATCAAGCCACTGGCGGCATTGCGCCGGGTTGACCGGGCTCGACCCCGGTCGAGCGTCACGGGTGCAAACCTGGGCGTCCCGGTACTGTCGCCCATCCAGCAGGTACAGCGATAACAACTGGCCAAAGTGGAGGCGGCTGTAAATCCGCATTCCGTGCGTATTGGCCAGTCCGGCCACCGATCGTGCCAGCACCGATGCAGGTAGCGGCATATGTTCGTAATACGCCTGGTAGGCCGCGCTTCGACGGCTTGCGAAGTCGGCACCGGCCGAGGGGTCGTTCGGCCCGCTGTTGCCGCTGTTTTGGCCTGCGTAGTCGTTTTGTACCTCATGGTCGTCCCAGGTCACCAACCAAGGGCAAGCGTGGTGCATGGCCTGCAAGTCCGGGTCGCTCTTGTACAGCGCATACCGTTGGCGGTAGTCGTCCAGGCTGATGACCCAACCACCCGCGGGACGGCGCACGCGGCTCGACGTACCCGGGTATTCGTAAATATAGTCACCCAGAAACAACACGGCGTCCAGGTTCTCAGCCAGCATGTGGCGCCAGGCCGTAAAGTAACCGTCTTCCCATTTCTGGCATGAGGCGTATGCAAGCCGCAGGCGCGCGACAACCGCGTCTGGTGCTGGCAGTGTGCGGGTGCGCGCCAGCGGGCTGACGGCGTCCGCCACCATGAAGCGGTAGAAATACCAGCGCTGCGGCGCGAGGCCAGCTACCTCGACGTGCACCGCATGGGCCAGCTCCGGCAAGGCCTGCGCCTGGCCGCTGCGCACGATAAACATGAAGTTGTGGTCATCCGCGACTTCCCACAACACGCTGATGGGCCCAAGCGACGCCGGCATGCTGGATGAAAGACCTGACATCAACCGCGTCCACAACACCACCGAGTTTTGTGTTGGCGAACCACTGGCGACACCCAGGGCAAAGGGATAAGAACGTAGCCTGGTCTGGGTCCACGCGTTACGCGGCAAGCATAAACCCGCGGCGCTCGCAACCGCCAGTTGCAACAGGCGGCGGCGGTCGAACAAGCGCGGGCTCGGCATCGGTCAGCGCGACAGGGACGACCGCGCAACCGGCACTGCCTGCAGGCGGCTGTGCCGCACCCGGTAAACCAGAAACACAACGATGCCAACATTGAGCAGGTTCCAGCCGATGCCGTTGTAAAACGCCGCCTGGTAGGAACCGGTCCAGTCGAAAATCGCGCCCGACAACCAGCCGCCCAGCGCCATGCCGAGCAGGGTTGCCATCAGCACGGTTCCAACCCGCGCACCGGCCTGGCCGGGCGTGAAATATTCGCGCACGATCAGCGCGTAGCTGGGCACAATGCCGCCTTGAAACAGGCCAAACATGGCTGACACCAGATACAGCGGCACCAGGCCGTCGAAGGGCAGAAACAACAACAGCGCAATACCCTGCAGTACGGAGCCCAGCAACAAGGTGTGCAGCCCACCGATATGGTCCGATATCCAGCCCGAGCCCAGCCGGCTCAGAATGCCGAATCCCATCATCAGCGACAACATTTCGGCCCCGCGCGCGGCGCCAAAACCCAGGTCGGTGCAATAGGCGACGATATGCACCTGCGGCATTGACATCGCCACGCAGCAGCTCACGCCGGCCACGCACAACAGGAACTGCAACATGTTGGGTGAGAGTCCAAGCGGATGTTGTGGGTCCGAACGACCGATGAAGCGCGCCGACTTCATCGCTGGCGGCGCCGCGGAAGTAGCGATTGCCATCGAAGGCGGTCGCCGCTGCAAAAACAGCGCCAGGGGCAACATGCCCAAGACGCAAAAAATGCCCACGCCCACATAAGCCTGACGCCAACCGGCGGCTTCGATGATATGTTGCATCACAGGCGGCCAGACCACTCCGGCCAGGTAATTGCCGCTCATGCAAATCGCCACCGCGATACCCCGGCGCCGGGTGAACCACTGCGAGGTATCGGCCACCAGCGGCGCAAACGTGGCCGAGGTACCCAGCAGCCCAATCAACACACCATGCGCCAGGCCGAACTGCCACAGGTTACCCGACCAGCCCGCGGCTACGAATCCCAGGCCCAGCCCCAACGAACCCAGCACCACCGGCACCATCACGCCAAACCGATCCGCCAGCCGCCCCATGACGATTCCACCGACACCAAAACCGATCAATGTCAATGTGTACGGCAACGATGCGTCCGCGCGCGCCGCGCCGAATTCACGCTGCACCGCCGGCAAGACCACCGCGGCTGCGTACATTCCCACGCCGCCAATCGTCATCAGCAGCAGCGACGCCACCAGTCGTTTCCAGGCGTAGGCGGATTCGACTGTGTAGCGCGTGTCGGTCTGGCTCATGGACTTGATTGGAACCGATTTTGAGCGCGGCAAGGGGATAGGAAATTCAACCGCATCGGCCCAGACATCGCACCCGTGGCCATACCCCAATCCCCCACTTTGCCAGCGGCGACACGAACATTCCAACTCAAGACGGGCGCCGAAGGTAGATAGCGCCAGCCTCCATACAGCGCCGCATGGACCGCACGGCCAACAAGCATGGCGCACTCTGCTGCGTCGACATTTTTTACATCTGATACAGGGCGTTTTCAGGCAGCGCTCCTAACACCTTGAATATCCAGCATTTTTTATTTGTTGGCGGCAGAAGCACAATTCTTGCTTCGGGTCGTTTTTGTCAAATATTGACTAAACATAACTCCACCAAGGAAACAAGAATGTTCAAGACAATGCAGCAGTGGCTGGTCGCATCCGCGATCGGTGTTGCCGGTTTAATAGGCAACGTACAGGCCGGATATGCCGACTTGGTGTTTTTCGGCGACAGCATCTCGGACACCGGAAATGTCCGTTCGCTGACCATCGCGGGTGGCTCGCCAAATCCATTCCCGAGTTTCCCCGGCGCTTTGGGGCGTTTTTCCAACGGCCCGGTGTGGACTGAATATTTGGCTGCCGGACTCGGGTTTCCCGATAACGCCAAGCCCAGCAATCTGATTTTTAACGGTACGGCAACAGTTCCGATCGGGCCGCCGACCGGCGGCCAGAATTTTTCCTTCGGCGGGGCACGCACACTTGGCAATGGGTCAGCAGGGCCTGGCACTGGGCTGTTTGCCCAATTGCTGGCCTGGGATGGAACGGCCTTTACCGGTGCGCTCACCCGAGCAGCCGATCCGGACGCGTTATATGTCGTCCTCGCCGGCGCCAACGATTTGCGCGACGCGCGCTCTAACCCGACTCTTAACGCTGCGGGACTGGCTGCGGCTGCCGCGGCAACGGCGGAAAATGTCAAGAACGTGCTGGCGCTGCTGGCCCAAGCGGGCGCGCGCCATTTCCTCATCTCCAGCCTGCCTGACCTGGGCAAAACCCCGGAGGCCGTGCTGCTTGGAAAGACCTCGGAATCGACCGCGGTGACGCTCGCTTTCAACACCGCGCTGGGCTTTTTTTCCGCCGGACTTGATGCCTCTTTCCTCGGGTTCGGTATCGATCTCGACATCCGGACGATGGATTTCTACGGGTTGAACGAAGCAGTTATGGGCGATGCGCTGAACAACGGCGGCGCCAAGTATGGGATCACCAACGTCTCTACGGCATGTATCAATCCCGTTGCTCCAGGCGCTTATTTCTTCCCTGGCTCGATCGATATCAACTGCGGCATCTCCGCCTATTCCGATCCGCTGCACCCATCGGCCGCCTTTCACCGTCTGATCGGGCAATTGGCGCTCAACACCGCCATTCCGGAGCCCGGTTCGATGGCGCTGGTGTTGCTGGGCGTCGTGATGGTTGCTGGCTTGCGCCGCCGGTCACTTGCGACGGCCTGACAGGTCCAAGAATGGGCGCCAACTAAGCGCCCGGATTTTGCAGGCTATCACACGTACTGGGCGGACGAAACGCGCAGCCTCCACCAGTTTGAACTGCTTCAGTAGTTCCATATTCCTGGGCTGATCAGGGATGGTCTGGTGCGTGCCCTGAGGCCTGACGGGTAAGAGTGCATGAGTTTCATGCCCACAAGTACAGGCGGTCCCCGCCGATAGACAAATTTTAAGGGTCGAACCCATACAGCGCCCTAACGCGCGCTGGTTCCAGCCTAGCGGCCTGAAACTTGGTGGCAGCGTCGTCGCCGGATTACCCGTTCACCAGTTTCACCAATCAGTGCGCTGGTCGACTTCTTGGTCGGGTGCTGTCTGGGCTGATTCACCCCAGTGCGGTTCGAGCGGGGCACCCTCCCCGGCACCGTCTGCACCTTGCGCATCACAGTCAGTCCACAGCGGCGGACCGCGCGCCGGGGCGATGCGCGGGCCCCCCGTGCCAATATGACATGCTGCACCTGGCTCCGATAGATCAGTGAGCAAAGAGGTATATTGCCTCCAAAAGCGCAACCACTGCGGCCCTTGCTCGTAATCACGGCGGCGCTTACTGTAAGCAAGGAGATGGTGATGAACTACCGAAATGTCGGGCGCTCGGGATTGAAGGTATCGCCACTATGTCTTGGCACCATGATGTTCGGCGGGGCGACCGACGAGCCGGAGGCGGCGCGGATCATCGCCAAGGCCGCCGAGAGCGGTGTCAACTTCGTGGACACGGCGGACGCCTACAACGCGGGACGTTCCGAGGAGATCATCGGCCGCGCGGTGGGGGCCCAGCGCGAGCGCTGGGTGATCGCCACCAAGGTTGCATTCCCGATGGGGCCGAGCGCCAACCAGCGCGGCTTGTCGCGCAAGTGGATCCACCAGGCCGTCGAGGGCAGCCTGCGCCGCCTGGCGACCGATTACATCGACATTTACTATCTGCACAAGGAAGACCACGAGACGCCGTTGGTCGAGACCGTCCGCGCTCTGGGCGATCTGGTGCGCCAAGGCAAGATTCGCTACTTCGGCCTGTCCAACTATCGCTCCTGGCGCATCGCCGAGATCTGCCGCATTTGCGACG
>JANNGR010000440.1:0-1769 GCA_031403955.1 Betaproteobacteria bacterium | reverse complement strand
TGTGGTGCGCAACTGCGTGATGTTGCTGGCCACCATGGTGGTGGTGGTTAACTTCATCGTCGATATCCTGTACGCCGTGATCGACCCGCGCGTGAAGGCCAGCGACATATGAGCATCACGACCACGGCCGGCCCGGCTTCGGACAGCCACACGGCGCCAGCCTTCGCACGGCGCGCGCTGGCACACCGCAGTTTTCTGGTCGGCGGCGTGTTGACGGCGTTGCTGGTGTTCGCCGCGGCCCTGTCGCTGGTCTGGACCCCGTTGTCACCTTACGAAATCGACATGGCCGCCAAGCTGCTGCCGCCCAGCGCGTCGCACTGGCTGGGCACCGATGCGTTCGGGCGCGACGTCACCTCCCTGCTACTGGTCGGCGCGCGCAACTCAATCCTGGTGGGCGTGATTGCGGTCAGCATCGGTTTGCTGGCCGGTACTGCGCTGGGCTTACTGGCGGCCGCCCGCCGGGGATGGGTCGAAGAATTGATCATGCGCCTGTCCGATTTCACGTTCGCTTTCCCCGCCATCTTGTCCGCCATCATGCTGACTGCCGTATTCGGTGCCGGCATTGTCAACGCCATCATCGCCATCGGCATCTTCAACATACCCACTTTTGCCCGCATCACACGTGCATCGGCCAACGCGTTGTGGGCGCGTGAGTTCGTGCTGGCCGCGCGCGCCTGCGGCAAGGGTCCGTGGCGCATTACCTTCGACCATGTGTTACCCAATATCCTGTCGGTGTTGACGGTACAGATCACGATCCGGTTTGCGATCGCGATTCTGGCCGAGGCAGCCCTGTCCTACCTGGGCCTGGGTACGCAGCCACCCCAGCCATCCTGGGGCCGCATGCTCGCTGAAGCCCAGACCCTGCTTTTCCAGGCCCCGCTGCTGGCCGTATTTCCGGGAGTGACGATCGCCCTGGCGGTGCTGGGGTTAAATCTGCTTGGTGACGGACTGCGCGATCTGCTTGACCCGCGACTGGCCCGCAAGCGCTGACAGGGCGTGAACATGCGGATGCTTGAAGTCAACCAGCTCAGCGTGCGCCTGCAAACCCAGCGCGGACCGGCCGACGCGATTCGCTCGGTCAGCTTCGGTTTGCAGCGTGCTGAGACTCTGGGCCTGGTGGGAGAGTCGGGCTGCGGCAAGTCCATCACCGCCATGGCGCTGATGGGCCTTTTGCCCGAGGGTGCCGTGGTCAGTGGCAGCATCCGGTTTGACGGCCAGGAACTGGTCGGCCAATCGGATACCGTGATGCGCCATCTGCGTGGCAACCGCATCGGCATGATCTTCCAGGAACCGATGACCGCGCTCAATCCGGTGCACACAATTGGCGACCAGGTCGCCGAGCCATTGCGCCTGCACCGTGGCGTCACCCGCGCACAGGCCAGGGCGCAGACAATTCGCTTGCTGGATCGGGTTGGCATCAGCGACGCGGCCAGGCGCATCGACGCCTACCCGCATCAGTTCTCGGGCGGCCAGCGCCAGCGCATCACGATCGCCATGGCGTTGGCGTGCGAGCCGGACCTGCTGATCGCCGACGAACCGACCACCGCGCTGGACGTCACGATCCAGGGACAAATCCTCGATCTGATTCATGACCTGGTCAGCGAGCGTTCAATGGCGCTGCTGCTGATCTCGCATGACCTGGGCGTCATCGCGCAAAACGTGGCGTGCATGATGGTGATGTACGGCGGCAGCGTGATCGAGAGCGGCCCTACCGGCAGCGTCTTCGCCCATAGGGCGCACCCGTATACACGCGGCCTGTTTGGAGCCCG
>JANNGR010000439.1:0-4327 GCA_031403955.1 Betaproteobacteria bacterium | reverse complement strand
CCTTCAGGTACTTTTCCACATCGGTCCATGGCGCGCCGTTGCCGTCATTGGCATACATGAACTGGAGAATACGAGACCCGATCGCGATCGGGTTTCGGTCCCCGAGCGGACTGTCGTTCTGGAGTCCGTTGGGCCATTTGTCATCTTGCCCATGCAGACCTTCGTCCTGGCTTGTATAGCAGTGGAATTCGACGACGTCACCTCGCGCAAAGACCATCTTGCCGGAAACCGGGTAATCCAGGATCTTGCGTTCGGCATGACCGGGGGCAAAAGAGTCCTGAATCATGTGCAAGAGCGAGCCGATGGCTGCTCTCCTGGCGAAACGTGGCCCTTTGAAGAGTTGCTCAATGGTCATGGATTCCAGCCTGGGGTCACCCTTGAACAGTGCGCGGATTTGCGCCTGAGGGATTAGACCAAGTTTGGTTTTCTGCGCAATGTCACCAATTGCCACCTTGTACGCAAACTCGGCCCATGCAAGAATTTTCTCCTGCGTTTCCCCTGCCGGCTCTCCGTTCCTGCTGGCCATGCCGTGCAGGAACTGCAGATCCCCAAAATGGCTGCGTTCCAGCAATCCGTCACCCACTTGGAAGACTAGTCGCGGTCCGTCGTCGGCTTCACTACGCACACGCTTCTTGGCCGCAATGAAGCGTTGCGCAAACCTGGTACCCCAGCGTTTGTCGATCACGCGAATATTTAGGATGCTGCATTCCGGGCACAGCAAGTCTTCCGGATCGTCGTTCCAAAAGACGCCATGTATGTACGCGTCATCCTTGTCGGTCTGAAAATTCCGGTCATGCACGCGGGAGAGCGACACCGAGGCCTTCGTCATGTCTTCATGCACCGGGGAGCCGACGAAGGGTACTGCCGCATCGAGCTGCCACAAGGGGCGACCGTCACGCCCGGTTTGCGTAGCAGGCGGGCTTTGACCAGCGGCCTGATCCGTCAGGCTTTGTACCAGTTCCTCAGGATGAGCCAGTGCCGACAACGGGACAATTGCAATCAGAACCAGGGCAGCGGATACCAAATTGCGCATATTCGGGCTGGGGGCGATATCAATTTGAAAGGACAGAGCAACCAACTTGTCCCGTCCAACTGTCTTATTGTGGACGGTGTTGTGAAATGCCGCTTTGCCCCTTCTGAAGATTTTTTCAGTACCGCATTCAAGAACGGCGGACGAAGAGCGCGAGTTCAACGGCGAACCCGCAGACGTTGACGTGCACGACTTCCCGGACCCTATTGGAACGTGGCTTGGCCGACCCGTAGTCGATGCTGCATGAGCAAATAGCCGAATGGCGACCTCATGCCAAGCGCCAGCGCAGTGGCCTGGTTTTCTCTCGCGCAACGATACCTTTCGCCTCCAGATCAAGTTGAACGGCCTTTGCCCACCAACCTGCCTTTTGTCCGGCCGGAAACAGTTGGTCGGATAACTGGGCAACCACGCGTTCTCGAATGTCCGCCTCTGTCAGCCCCGGCGATGTCTTCGGAAGAATCATCAGGAAGGCCCGTTTCATGGCTTCGTACCGGTCCGCATCCACGCGCGTGACTTGACCAGGTATGTTCACGTTTTCAATCTCGATCTTTTCCGTCTTGTTCCTTGTCATGACTGACACTCCGGTTTTAGTGGCGGATGTTTCACGATTGCTGGCCGCGTGTTGGGTTTACCCATTTGCTTTAGCCATAGCCTCGACAATCTCCTCCTGGCTCAGATCGCGCGTGTGCGTCGCCACCGACCAACGGTGCCCAAACGGATCCTCCAGTTGGCCATAACGGTCACCCCAGAACATGTCCGCCACCGGCATGGTGATCTTTGCCCCGGCGGCAACAGCCTGCTCCACCACCGCGTCGACGTCCTCGACGTACAGGTGGACCGTAACCGGAGTACCGTTTGGCGGTTTCGGGCCGAGTGCGCCCCATTCCGGGAACTCGTCCATCAGCATCACCGCTGAGTCGCCAATTCGGACCAGCGCGTGCATGAGCTTGCCCTGGGGGCCTGGCAAACGCATCACCTCAATCGCGTTGAAGGCCTTCTTGTAAAACTCAATGGCAGCGGCGGCGCCGGCGCAGGTCAAGTGGGGAGTCACCGTATGCATGCCATCGGGAACTGGCTTTACTGCTGGCTTGGTCATGGTAATTGCTCCTGGTTTCAAAGTGTTTGCCGCGTTGGAGATCTCTTTGACCTGGCTAATGCTCCACAACTACGACGGTTGGGCTGGCATCAATTCGACAACTGTTGCATTTGGCTCAGCCGCGATAAAAGATGCGGTAGATCGCGCCGGCGTAATCGTCGGCCACCAGCAGTGAGCCGTCCGGCAGTACCAACAGGTCGGTTGGGCGGCCCCAGACCGTGTCGCCCTGCAACCAGCCGCTGGCGAACGGTTCATAACTTACCGCCTGGTTGCCCTGCAGACGTACCAGCGTCACCCGGTAGCCAATCTTTTGCGAGCGGTTCCATGACCCGTGCTCGGCAATGAAGATCTGGTTGCGGTAGGCGGGCGGGAACATCGCTCCGGTGTAAAAGCGCATGCCCAGCGATGCCACATGCGGCCCCAGCTTCTGCGCCGGCGCGGTGAACTCGTCACAGCGCCGCCGGGTGCCGAACTCCGGGTCGGGCAAGTCGCCAGCATGGCAATACGGATAGCCGAAATGCATGCCGGCGCGCGGCGCATGGTTGAGTTCATCGCCGGGCGTGTCGTCTGAGAGCATGTCGCGGCCGTTGTCCGTGAACCAAAGCTCCCGGGTCTGCGGCTGCCAGTCAAAACCGACGCTGTTGCGTACCCCGCGCGCATAAACTTCCGTGCCACTGCCATCCGGATTCATGCGCAGGATATTGGCGTAACGCTGCGTATCGGGCTCACAGACGTTGCACGGCGCGCCCACCGGCAGGTAGAGTTTGCCGTCCGGGCCGAAGGCGATGAACTTCCAGCCATGGTGCGTCTCGGTGGGCAAGGTGTCGGTCACCACCACTGCCGCGCTCGGGCGGTCCAGGCGCCGCTCTATGTCGTCAAAACGCAGGATGCGGCTTACCGCCGAGACATACAGGTTTCCGTCCTTGTAGGCCACGCCCACCGGCAACTGCAGGCCGCTGGCGACAGTGGTGACGCTTTGCGCCTTGAAGGCTGCATCGAAACGCACCGCATGCACCTTGCCGGCGCGCATCGACCCGACGAAAAGCGTGCCGCCATTGTTGTCAGTACGCCCAAGAGCCATCTGCCGGGCATTGTCAACGCGGGCCCAGAGCTCAATACCAAAGCCCGCTGGCAGCTTGATCTGTTCCAGCGGCAAATCAGCCGCCGCCACGACCAGCGAGAACAGTAGGAAGAAAAATCCGACAACGATCTTGCGCATGGCAGTGCCTCGCTTGAATGCGCCGCACCGCCGCGCAGCGCCTGAAGTGGCGCATGCGCGCTGGCGTGGCCGATTATTTCCCGTATTGTGGCCGCCTGCGCCGGACCAGCGCAAGCCCGGCCAGCGCCGCGCCCACCAAGGCCCATGAGGCCGGCTCCGGCACTACCTGCAGACTGAGGTTGTCCAGGCTGTAGTCGCCAGCTACCACGCGGAACTCGACTTGCCTTAGGTTGTTCCAGTTCAGCCCCACCAGCGACAAGCCGGTGGAAGTCGGGTCGAGCAACAGGGTGTTCGTCAACGTGGTGTTGCTGGCGGTCAAACCGAACAACAACAGCTCGCTGGCCCAGGTCGTCAGATCTCCCAGGTTGCCGCCGCCTAATTCCAGTGAGGCCAGGTTGAAGGGCAGGCCGCTGGCGGTGCTGAGCACAAACGCCGCGGCATTGCCGGCAAACAGGCTGGAGCTGCCATTGCTGGCATAGGCGCCGACCAGGTCACCGGCAAACAGTAGGGCGGGGCTGGCGTTGGTCTGCGTGAAGTTGAAACCCTGCGCGCTGATCGCATCACCAGCGGCCAGGGTGCTGCCTTGCTCTTCGACCGGGTCGAATGTAACGAGAGCGGCCTGCGCAGCCGTGCCGGCCAGGGCCAGGCCCAGGGCGAGCACGAGTGTCGAAAGTGGATTTTTCATGGTTGCTCCGGTTCGGCCAAATCATTGTGCGCCAGGCAGCGGCGTATTGAGATAGGGGAAGCCGGCCAGGAATGGCTGCACCGCCTGGTCCACCGCGTCGTGTAACGCGAATGACGTGGTGCTCAGCGGCACCGCTGCCGGCGTGCAGCCAATACCGAGGCCCAAGGTGTTGGTACTGCCGTTGGCCATACACAGCCCGCCCATCATCGCCACCAGCGAGATGTCGACCACGTCGTCCTTGGGCCGGCGGCCGTTGGGGTAACCGGCGTTATCGCTCCCGCCCGCCAGGATGTTGCC
>JANNGR010000438.1:0-5813 GCA_031403955.1 Betaproteobacteria bacterium | reverse complement strand
GCACTCGGTGAAGATGCGAGCGAAGTCCGTGGAAAACTTCCAAACGAAAGTGCGGGAGATCACCACACGCAGCCATAATCTGGATGCTGAGGCCGTCATGAAATTGAACTCGGTGATCCGCGGTGTGCAACGCTACTTCGGCGCAGCCGGCCTCCATCGTCATGCTCAGGTTGGCTGCGTCCAGTGCGCGCACGGTGTTCATGCGTTGCAGGCTCAAGACCACCTGGCGAGCGCTCGTATCGGGTGTGGAGCCGACCACCATGCCGGTGTTGCCGCCTTGCGCAACGATGCTCACGCCGGTTGTCTTTTGATGCGCAGCGCAGCACTGCACGACCTGGGCCACCTCGTCGCTACTGGCCGGTCGCACGACGGCCAGTGCGTGGCCCTGGCTGCGCTGGCGCCAGTCGTTTTCCCAGGCGCTTAGATCGGTGTTTGGGTCGTCATGGGTCAATACGTGCCGCTCTCCGACGATGCGCCGCAGCCCTTCGAGCAACGTGGCTGGCGTGTTGGTCATTGCCGGATTCGCTTATCCGCTGGTGGTCACACCGCGATCTGGCGCGCATTGCGCAGGCGCAGCCGCACGTGCAGCGCACAGGCGGCGAAAAGCGAGAGGCACAACATCACCTGCAACAGCGCCAGCCAGGAGCCTGGCGGCCGGTCGCCCCAGGCCCGCACAACGCCCTCAATAAAGTAGACCCACACCAGCAGGCTGACCCAGCGGTAGGTGTACATGCGGTTCTTCAGCAGCCCGGCCAGCGGGATACACAGCGGCAACACTTTTAGCGCCAGCCAGGAGCCGCCGGGGCGGATCGGCGCCAGCCACAACTCCCACGTCAGGCCCAATACGATCAGACCCAGCAGGCTGACCACCGCGAGAATTCGTGTCAGGCCGACTGCCTTGTCAGGTGTGTGCATTGCAGTGGCATCATAACGAGCATGTCTACACCCTGGCATGTTCGCGCCTTTACCAACCGGCTGTACAGCTTTCCCTGGAAAAACAGCGCCATCACTCTGCGTGAGCGGTTTCGCGAGGAACGCCTGGGCATGACGGCCAGCAGCCTGACATTCACCACCACCATCGCGCTGGTTCCGCTGATCTCGGTGGCGCTGGCGGTTTTTTCGGCCTTTCCGATGTTCGGCAAGTTGCAGTGGGTGCTGCAAAAATGGCTGGTGGAGAGCCTGGTGCCGGACACCATCGCGCGTCAGGTGCTGGGTTATCTGACCCAGTTTTCCGGCCAGGCGAGCCGCTTGGGAACGCTTGGCGTGGCGGTATTGTTCGGTACGGCACTGGCCCTGATGCTGACGATCGACCGCACGCTCAACGGCATCTGGCGGGTGCGCCAGCCGCGGCCGCTGGCACAACGCGTGTTGGTCTACTGGGCGGCGATGACGCTGGGCCCGTTGCTGCTGGGCGCAAGCGTCACGATGACCTCGGTCGCCGTTTCGGCTTCCAAAGGCTTGTTGGGCGTGATGCCCGGCGGCATGGCGTTGTTGTTGGACGCGACCCAGTATGTGATGCTGGCCGGTGGTGTAGCGGCGCTGTACCACTATGTTCCCAACACCAGCGTGAAATGGTCACACGCCTGGATCGGTGGACTGTTGGTGTCCACCGGCCTGGAGCTGGCCAAGAAGCTGCTGGTGTCGTACCTGGGCAATGTGCCAACCTATTCGGTGGTCTACGGCACTTTTGCGACGGTGCCGATACTGCTGGTGTGGATCTACCTGGCATGGGTAATTGTGTTGTTGGGTGCCGTTTTCACCGCCTACTTGCCAGGCTGGAAGTCCGGCACGGGGCGGCGTAACCTGGGGGCCGGCTGGCAATTTCAGCTAGCGATCGAGACGCTACGCGTGTTATTGAATGCGCGCGGCACACCGGACAAGGGCCTGACCGCCAGCCAGGTGGCGGTGGCGCTGCAGGTCCGTGCCCCGGATATCGAACCTACGCTGGAGGCGCTGGTCAAGCTGGACTGGGCCGCACGGCTGGATGAGGGGCCCGGCCACGAGGAAGCGCGTTTTGTATTGCTGGCCGACCCCGACAACACGCCGATGGAGCCACTGGTGCGCGCCTTGTTGCTGTCAAGGACCGACAGCACCGAGAAATTGTGGGGCAGCGCGGGATGGGAATCGTTGCGCTTGCGCGAGGTGTTGTAGCGACACCGGGCAGAGCCGCCAAGCCAGGTGGTCAGATGTGCTGGTTGAGAACAATGCGCGCAGCCGTTCATCCGACTACAAACGGCGCCTTCAGAAAGCCCCGAAACCGCGCCCGCGCGCCGCGTACCGGTGCCGTGGTCAGCCGATAGCCCGGAAAGCGCGCCAAAAAGCGGCCAATCGCAATCCGCCCCTCCAGTCGCGCCAGGCTCAAACCGGCACATTGGTGGATGCCAAAGCCAAACGCCAGATGGCGATTGTCTTGCCGGTTTATGTCCAGCCGATTGGCCTGCGCAAACTGCGCCGGGTCACGGTTGGCGGCGCCAATGCACAACGTCATCAATGCACCTGCCGGCAATCGCGTGCCGCCTACCGTGCAGGCCGTCAGTGCGCGCCGGTTGCCGAGTTGGTTCGACGGCTCGAAGCGCAGGAATTCTTCCACGGCGGTGCTCAAGCAGGCCCCCAGCGCGGCTGCGTCATGGGCCAGCCGCCGGGTTTGTCGCAACAACTCAGCGCGTGCCGGTGGCCACTCCTGCAGCGCCACCAGCGCATTGCCGATCAGGTTGGTGGTGGTCTCATGGCCCGCGTTCAGGATGAAGATGCAGTTGTGCAACAGTTCCAGCTCTGAAAGTTGTCCGCCATCTGTTTGGCCCGCCTGGCTTTCACCTTGTATCAGGCGTGTCAGCACATCGTGTTCGGGGTCACCGGGATGTTTGCGCCGCTCGGCCACCAGGCCTTTCAGGTAGGCACTGAAGTCGCTCACGCTGCGGTTGCCGAGCGCCTCCTGTTGGGCGCTTAGCGCCGGTTCCAGCGCGCCCAGGATGGCCAGCGACCAGCCACGCAGCGGGCCACGGTCGGCGTGTGGCACACCAAGCAAGTTGCCGATAACTTCGACCGGAATCGCGGCGGCGAAATCTTCCACCAGGTCCCCGCCACCTTGCGAGTCGATGCCGTCCAGCAGCCGGTCGACCAGTGCCACCAAGCCACCTTCCAGGTCGGCAATGGCGCGCCGTGTCAGCGCGCCCATGATCAGCTTGCGCACCCGTGTGTGCAGCGGAGGGTCGTTGAACACCAGGCTGGTGGTGTGGTGTTCGAACAGTGGCGATTGCCTGAATTTGGGCGCGAACTCCACCCGTTTGTCCGAGCTGAAAGTCTGCGCGTCGCGGTACACCGCCACCAGGTCCGCGTAGCGGGTCAGGAACCAGGAACCGTCGGGCATTGGTTTGACCGGCTGGTTGGCGCGCAGCCAGTCGTAGACTGGGTAGGGGTTGGCATAAAAGTCGGCTGGCAAAACACGCAAGTCAAAGCTGGCGGCGATTTCCTGCACCCGCGCATCGAGCATGACCGGTGTGACCAACAGGCTGCCGCTCATGGCGCGAGGAAGTCGCGAATGGCAAACAATACGCCGTCGGGTGCCTCGGTCATCATCTGGTGGCCGGCGTCCAGCAACACGACCTGGCCTTTTTTTGCGTGGTCAATCAGCGACTGCGCGGCTTTGGTTGGTGTCATCTGGTCGCGCCGGCCCAATACGAACAAGGTCGGGGCGTCGACTTTTTGCATCGCAACCTCGCCGCCGGTATAGGTATCACAGGCCTTGAAGTCGGTGTAGAAGAGATTCACCGAAAGATTGCTGGCCAACACGCGGCGCATCAGCGCTTTGCTGCCGCCATAGAGCCAGGTTCCCGGCCCCAGCGCCGAGGGTGGCGGCGCCAGCATCGAATGCGAGAACACATTCACACTGTCGATGGCTTTGAGTGGTTCATTCAGCGACGCATCCAGCAACGCAGTTGACACCTTCATCGGGAATGCGGTGGCCACCAGCACCAGATGGCTGATACGCTGTGGCGCGCGCGCGGCCGCCTCAAGGGCTATCAGTGAGCCAAAGCTATGGCCCACCAGCGCAACCCGCGCCAGGCCGGCCGCGTCCATCAGCGCCAGCACAAAATCCGCCGCTGCCTCTACGCTGGTGGGAGGCGGACCGGCGCTTTTGTTGTGCCCGGGCAGGTCGGCTGCCAGCACGTTCCAGCCGTGGTGCGCCAGGTAACGCGTTTGCAAAATCCACACGCTATGGTCGGTGAGCGCGCCGTGGATGAAGATGATCGCCGGTTTGGCCGGGTCCAGCGGCTTGCCGCCGGTGTAACAGAAGGTTTGGTGCCCGTTGACGTTGAACTCCATCACGCACCTGCCTTTGCCGCCGCCTTGAGCGCGCGCTTCAGGTCGTCAATCAGGTCATCCGGGTCTTCCAGCCCGATCGACAAACGTATCGTTCCCTGCGTGATGCCACCCAGGGCCAGCGCTTCGTCGCTCATTCGGAAATGGGTCGTGCTGGCCGGGTGGATCACCAGGCTGCGGCAGTCGCCCACATTGGCCAGGTGGCTGAAGACCTGCAAGGCGTCGACAAACGCCTTGCCCTGCGTGCGGCTGCCCTTCAGGTCAAAACTGAATACCGAGCCGGCGCCGCGCGGCAGCAGCTTTTCAGCCAGCGCGTGGCTCGTGTGCGATGCCAGCAAGGGATGGCCGACACGCCCTACAAAACCATGGCTGGAGAGGAATTCGACCACCCGTTGCGTATTGGCCATGTGGCGCGCCATGCGCAACGACAGGGTTTCAATGCCCTGCAACACCAGCCAGGCCGAATGCGGGCTCAAGGCGGCGCCGAAGTCGCGCAGGCCTTCGCGCCGTGCGCGCAACAGGAACGCGCCGACGGTCGATTCGTCGCTAAAAACCATGTTGTGGAAACCGTCGTAAGGAGCCGCCAGTTCACTGAACTTGCCGCTGGCCGCATGCGTTTTGGCCCAGTCAAAACTGCCGCCGTCGACCACGATGCCGGCGATAACCGTGCCGTGCCCACTCAGGAATTTGGTGGCCGAGTGGTAGACCAGGTCGGCCCCATGCTCCAGCGGCTTCAGCAGCCACGGCGTGGTCAGGGTGGAGTCCACCAACAGCGGCACGCCGGCTTCATGGGCGATTGCCGAGACGGTCTCCAAGTCCAACACCTCCAGACCCGGATTGCCTACCGTCTCGCCGAAAAATAGCTTGGTGTTGGGCCGCACGGCGTCACGCCAGCCGGTTATGTCACCGGGTTTGACGAAAGTGGTTTCAATGCCGAAGCGCCGCAGCGTGTAATGCAGCAGGTTCTGCGAACCACCGTAGAGCGCGGTCGAGGCCACAATGTGCGAGCCCGCGCCCATCAGGGTGGCAATACTGAGGTGTAAAGCCGCCTGGCCGCTGGCGGTGCTGATGGCGCCAATGCCACCTTCCAGCGCGGCCACGCGTTGCTCCAGCACGGCATTGGTGGGGTTGCTGATGCGCGAGTAGACATGGCCGGCGCGTTCCAGGTTGAACAAAGCCGCTGCGTGGTCGCTGGATTCGAACACAAACGAGGTGCTGAGGTGGATCGGCACCGCGCGCGCGCCGGTCGCCGGATCGGGCGCCGCGCCGGCGTGTAATGCGAGGGTGTCGAAGCCGGGATCGGAATAACCGGGCATGGGCGCCTTTCAGTGGTTGTGCCAGGGCCAGCATACGGAATACGGCCTTGACCGATGGCCCGTGATGGCGTTGAATCAGACCATTGTGGGCTATATTCAAAGTCGGTTGGGGACAGAGCTTGCCGCTGCGCGGCTGCGGTCTGTCCCGCAAGTTATTGAAGTTATTGGTTAGTTCAG
>JANNGR010000437.1:0-13573 GCA_031403955.1 Betaproteobacteria bacterium | reverse complement strand
CGTTTCATGATCGTCGCCACCAGCGACTTCAACATGGGCGCCATGGAGAACAAGGGCCTCAACATCTTCAACACCAAGTACGTGCTGGCGAACCAGGCCACCGCCACCGATACCGACTACGCCAACATCGAGAGCGTGGTTGGCCATGAGTATTTCCACAACTGGACCGGCAACCGCGTCACTTGCCGCGACTGGTTCCAGCTCAGCCTGAAGGAAGGCCTGACGGTATTTCGCGACCAGGAATTTTCTCAGGACTTGTGCCATGACGCGTCGGCGCGCGCCGTCAAACGCATTGAAGACGTGCGCGTGCTGCGCACCGCGCAGTTCCCGGAGGATGCCGGCCCGATGGCCCATCCGGTGCGGCCCGACAGTTACGTGGAGATCAACAACTTCTACACCGTCACCATCTACGAAAAAGGCGCCGAGGTGGTGCGCATGATGCAGACCCTGGTTGGTCGCGCCGGGTTTGCGCGTGGCATGAAGCTGTATTTCGAGCGTCATGACGGCCATGCGGTGACCTGCGACGATTTCGCCCAGGCGCAGGCCGATGCCAACCCCGGTTCGGACCTGGTGCAGTTATTGCCGCAGTTCAAAAACTGGTACAGCCAGGCCGGCACGCCGCACCTGCATGCCAGCGCGCATTACGACGCGCAGGCGCGCAGCTACACGCTGACGCTGGCACAAACCTGTGCGCCCACCGTGGGGCAAGAAGTCAAGCAGCCGTTTGTGATACCGGTCAACCTGGGCCTGGTCGGGCTCGATGGGCGCGACCTGCCGCTGCAACTGGCCGACGAGACGCTGCCCAGCACCGAGCCGCGCACCTTCGTCGTGAGTCAGGCCAGTGAGACGCTGACCTTTATCAATGTGGATGTTGAACCGGTACCGTCGATGCTGCGGGCCTTCAGCGCGCCAGTGCTGCTCGAGTTCGACTACAGCGACGCGCAACTGCTGCATTTACTGGCCTTTGATACCGACCCTTTCAACCGCTGGGAGGCAGGCCAAAGGCTGGCGCTGCGCTGCGCACTGCACGCCATCTCCAAAGGCGAACGGCACCAGGTGCTTGATCACGCGTACCTGGAGGCCATGCGCGGCATATTGCGCCACCCGGCGCTGGATGCGGCATTCAAGGAACTGGTGCTGACATTGCCGTCTGAAACCTATATCGCGGAACAACTCGAAGTGGTGGACCCGCAGCAGGTGCATGCGGTGCGCGAAGCGATGCGTTTGCAGTTGGCCACCACGCTTGGAGGCGATTGGCAGTCGGTCTGGGAGGCGCACCAAGGCAGTGGCGCGTACCGGCCCGACCCGGTGTCGTCGGGCCGGCGCGCGCTGAGCGCAATGGCGTTGGGCATGCTTTGCCTGGCCGCCACGCAAGCCGGGGCGGTAGCGGATGTTTGGCCCGCCAAGGCGTACCAGTGTTTCAAGCAGGCTGGCAACATGACCGACCGATTCAACGCACTTGCCGCGCTGGTGTCATGCGGCCACGAACTGGGCAATCAGGCGCTGGCGCTGTTCCACGCGATGTTCAAGGACGACGCCTTGGTGCTGGACAAGTGGTTTGCGTTGCAATCTGGCGCACGCGACCGCTCCGGCCACATCCTGCCCCTGGTGCGCCAGTTGATGAAGCACCCGGATTTCAACCTGCGCAACCCGAACCGGGCGCGCAGCGTGATATTCAGTTATTGCAGCGCCAACCCGGGCGCGTTCCACCGCCCGGACGCCGCCGGTTACGTGTTCTGGAGCGAGCGGGTGCTGGAGCTCGACGCCTTCAATCCGCAGGTAGCGGCACGGCTGGCGCGCGCGCTGGACCGCTGGAGCAAACTCGCCGAACCCTACCGCGGCGCGGCGCGCGAAGCCATCGCGCGCGTGGCGGCCAAGACCGAATTGAGCAATGACGTGCGCGAAGTGGTGAGCCGCGCGCTGGCAAGCTGAAGAAAACGCCGGACTATAATTTGCCGCCTCGCCGGAGTAGCTCAGTTGGTAGAGCAGCTCATTCGTAATGAGAAGGTCGGGTGTTCGATTCATCTCTCCGGCACCAAGCCAGATAAAGAAAGCCTGCTATTAGTTTGGTAGTAGGCTTTTTTATTTTCTTGGGATGTAACGGCAGATGTAAGACAATTTCCCGAATCGAGCGCTAAAACAGCCAACATGAAAACGCGCGCGGCAGGTTTAGTCACTTCCCCTTTTCATGTCGAGGGCATCGCCGATTCTGTTGCACTGTTCGCACTGACGCCCCCTTGCGCTATCGGCGGCGGTTAGCCGGTTAGGTTGGTTACAAGTCAAGCAAGGCTTGGTAAACGCAGTGGACTCCCTTGTTGCCGCATCCAGTGCTACTACCAGCACGCGAACGCCGAACCACAGAACCACCAATATCACCGCAGTCCAGAACCAAAAGGATAAAGTGAAGAAGAACATTTTCACACCTTGGTCATTGGTCATTGGTCCTTGGTCGTTAGGGTCAAACTACCCCAACGGGGCCGGCCCCGTTGTTGGCAAATCTCGCGCCTCACGCATCTTGCGACGTCGTTCACTCGCGTTGGCATCCAGCATGCCAAACTCCTTACCAATCTTCATTCCCTTGTCGTATCCGCAGGCCCTATCGAGGATGTTTTGGCGCTGGTCTGCCCACCAATCACAGAACGCGTCATCCTCCCAGTCAATCCGCCACTGTGTATCAAATTTTCCGATGGAATAGAAATCGGAGTTGCCAGTCGCGCCGACCCAATGAACCTCCAATGCAGCAAGCGCATCCACATATCGTTCAAGCCGGGCCTTTAATCGGCTCATTTCGTAGGCGTTGGCACCCCAACTGCTGGCGGCCATTACCGTGATGAAAAGGCCCCAGGTAAATCTGAAGCCATCGATGGCGAGGAAGTAGTGGAGTATCAGACCCCCAGCAAAAAAATTCCGTACCAGTAACTATTGGACTTCTTTGCTTTCGCGGTTATCTGTTCTTCCAACTGCGCGCGGTCCTTCAGGTACCGGCACGCTACCGGTATCACAGCAAGTGCAACGTCAGTTCTGCGATTCACTTCTAGTCGCTCGGATTCTGACATTTCCTCACCGGTAGGGCGTTCAGCCATTGCTCTCACTCCATCAGTTCGAAATACCCGGCCCGGCAGCCTTTTCCGCCCGTTTGTTTAACCCTAGTTTCCCGGTTTTCTCCGGTCGCGGCTATCTATTTCTCACTACTTTGGCGTTGCAGTCCCGGTCCGAGGCTCGCACTTTTCGGCACTGTGCTGATGCGTTCCCGGTCTCTTAGCCGTTTTCTGCCGTTATTTAAAGGCGATTTCCCGGTTCCACCCCAGCGGACTTGAGACCATCCGGCAGCTTCCAATCATCGCGGTCACTGCCATACAGCGCTGGGGCTTTCCAGTGCATCGCGCACAACCCAGTAATCACCAGCGTGTCTAGTAGTGCTTGCGGGCGCATTTCGGGAAACATCTCAGCGGCCAGCGTCAGCGCCTCAAGGGCAGCATTGCCGGGCATGTAGTCGATTCTGGTTCGGTGTTGTTTGGGCATGGGTCCCGTTTTTAAGGTAAGTGTTTGACTACGCTAGACTTTTGATAGCATACCCCTCGCGCGGGCGCATGCGCATGTGTGCGTACTGCGTACTGGTCAATAAAATTCCCTCGCGCACGGGCGCACATGTACGCGCGTACTGTTTCGTTGCCCATTTTGGGAACTAACAAAACCCCCTCGCGCGTGCCTGCGTGCGCGCGCTTTTAGGGACGCCGAAAACTCAATGCTCACGGCTCGGACGCCTCATGCTGCAAACCAGCGGCGCGGATTACCCGCAATGTTTCGTCCGGGCTTGTCCCTTGCTTAAGCAACGTGCGTGCCTTTTCCTCCAACTGCATGCGGATGGCGGCGAACGACTGCGCGGCCAGCATGTGCGCCTGTCGGTTGATGGCTTGGGCCAATTCGGGTTTGAATGCTTTTTTCATGGTTTGCCTTTCTCAAGTTCGCGCACCACGTCCCGGCAATCGCGGGCCATGAATGCAACACCACCAGCGCAGCGGATGCGCTCCAGGGAAAACGGATTGCTCGGGGCGCAGGCGTCCGGTCGGTCCCTTCACCTCTACCCCCAACAGGCGGCCATCCTTCAGTTGCCCCAGCACGTCAGGGCAACCCGGCCAGCCGAAACGCACGAACCGGGCACCAATGCGGGCGGCGCCCGATCTCATGCGCTCGCACCAGGCAACGGCAGGATGCGCACGCAGTGCCTTCAGCACCTCCACCAGGGCGGCGGCTTCGGGCTTGCTGTTGGTTCGCTTTGCTTGTTGCTCCAGGCCGAATAAATCAAGCATGGGCAACCCCGGCAATTGCGCCCACCGCGCCATCTTGTGTGCGCGCCCCCTCCCCCACACCCCCTATGGAAGTTGGCGCAGTTGGCGCACCCCCTTCCGCGCCATGTGCGCCATCATTGAAGTTGGCGCAAGTTGGCGCAGTTGGCGCAGGCAGTCCAGCAAAAATTCTGCCTTCTGGCGTTATCGCCCATCGCTGGTGAGGCTTGCGGTCCGGACTGCGGTAGTCGAGCGGCTCAAGCCACTTCGCCCGCTGGCATTGATTTACGATTCGCCGGGTGTCGTCCGCCTTCAGCTTGAGGCTCAAGAATGCGGGCTCGCCGCGCAGCATCGCGTGAACATGGTTTCGTGAAGTCGTCGCAGGGCTGCAATACTGCCCGAGGCCCTCAAGCTCCGCTATCAGCTTCAGCAGGGTGGCGGCTCGGGCGTCGTCGGCGCGGCCCTGCGCCCGATTGGCAAACCCGGACAAGTCGGGCGCATCGAGCATGGGCAGGCCACCGTCCGGCCAGGTGAGCGTAAGCGACTCACGCAGCTTGCCAAGATTCGATTTCTGGTGCTCAAGCGTCAGAGTGCCGTCTTCGGCGCGTGTCAGGAACAACCGGCTGCGCGCGGAGTTGTGCCATGCGGTCGAGCCTGAATACGCTTCGCCGCCTGCGGCCGCGCGGTTGCGGCTTGTGGCCTTGTCAACGTGGACCAGCAGCAGCACGGCGCAGTTGGTCGAGCGCGCTATTTCAGCCAAAGAGCGCATGAAGGCACGAACTTGTCTGCGCTGGATTTCGTCGCCGCCAAATGAGTCGCTGGCGTTGTCGATCGTCACCAGGCCGATGTTTTCATCCTGCACCAGCTTGTGCAGCTCGCCGTAGGTTGCAGTCGTTGCGCCTGCCCCTCGGTTTTCAGCGACGAATAGCTCGGGGTGCTCTGTACCGTCAACTATCAACAGGTCGCGCAATTGTTCGGGGTCTATCGCCCACGTCCGGCAGATATGCGCCAGGCGGTGTCGGACGATATGCTGCCCATCCTCCAGACTCAAATACAAGGTTCTACATGGCGCGGTATCAGCCCCGAAAAGCGGCCTACCCAGTGCGGCGCAAACACCCAGCATCAGGCTGAAAACGCTTTTACCCGTGCCACCGTGGCCACCCAATAACGAAACCGTGCCGCGCGGCAAATATCCATCCCACACAAACTGCGGAGGCGGCGATGGGTTTGTCAGCACGTCAAGCACCGATACGGGTTTCAGCAGCGGCGGTGGCGGCTCGGGCTTGGGCGGCTCGCTCGCGCCTTCGAGTAGCAGAACCAGCACGTCGAGCCCGTCACGCTGGGCCAGGTCGGACACGTCGCAGTTTTTTTCCCAGCCTTCCGGCATACGCGCAACAGCGGCCCCAACATCGAAGGCTATCTTGTCGGCGTCCTGTTCCTTGCCCCGGTCAGGCACCAGTACCAGCCGGGCGGATGCGTCGCGCTGGCGCAGTTCAGCGGTCACCTTGCTCACCCGGCCCCAGCCGAAACAGCACACCGCAGCGTGCCCGGTCGCTTGCCAGCATGCCCACGCTTGCCCGGCGCCCTCGCACACGTACACCACACCGCCGGGCGCCAGCTCGCCCACAGTGAACCACCCTTGCAGCGGATAGCCCGGCAGGTTCAATTTTCCCGGCTTGCCTTTGGCTTTCAGGCGCTCACCCACCTCGGGCGGCGGTATCAGTTGCAGGGTCGAGATCGTGCCATCGGCTCGCGTCACTGGAATCACCAAAGCCCCGGCCATCGATTCACCCTGAATGGTCAGAGCGTCACCGGAAGGCACCATGCGCAGGCTCTCCAGTGGCACGCCGGCGGCTCGCTTTTCCATGATGCACGGATGCGCGTTTGTAGCCGCTTCACAGCGTGCGAACACATCAGCAGGGCTCTTGCCTGGGGCGACCTTGCGCGGCGGCTCTGCGGGCCTTGGCGCGTCCTTGGCGCGGCTTTGCTTGTCGTGGCCGTTGCGCCAGCCATGGTCGGCGGCCATCTTGAAAAGCGTTGCAGCCGTTATGCCCTTGCCCGGCTTGATGCTGCGCCAGGTGTCGCGACAGTCGGTGGCGGTATAGCTCGGCGCGCTCGCACTCCATTGGTCGAAGGCTTCGAAGTCGAGCCCGGCAGCCTGGGCAGCCATGCCTGCGCGCACCCATGCGTCGCGGGGCAGGTCCGGCGGTATCGCGTGCAGCGCATCGCGGGCGCGGTCGGTGTCGCCGTTCACAGCTTCAGCCCCAGCTTGATCGCGAAGGCTTGCAGTTCAGCGAAGTTTTTGCACCAGCGGGAAAGCCCGTAGCGACAAACGAGAAAATCGCCGTCATCGCCTCGGTGCACAGAATGCCCAGCCAGGGAAAACTTTGCTGTCAGGGCGGCGGTGTCTTTTGCTTGCCGTGCCAGGTCAACAGTGTTTACCTGCGCGGGCGTTGCTCCTAAAATAGAAGCGTGTTGTGTGTGTGGCTTGGCGGGTCGGTCGTTCGTAGCTTCCGGCCCGTTGCACTTTGTGGCGCTCATTTACGCCACCCCTGCCAGGCGCTTGGTCTCAGAGGTTGGCCAGTCAAGTCGGCCATTCGTGCGCCTGGGCCTGATCGGGCCATTTTCCTTACAGGCCCAGATGCGCAAGGTCGGTGACTGGCGATTCAGGTAGTACGCGGCCTCTTCCGTCGTCAGGTTGGGCTTCGTTACCTCATCGAGCGGCGGAAACTGTTGAATGCTCTGCATGGATTCTCCAAACAACAGCGCGGAATTGCGATGTCTGGAAACCCATTCTTTTCATGACGAATCAACGGACAAACCCCGGAGAAAGCCCGGAGATATCGCTGAGAAACTCCGGAGAATCAGCCTTTCAATATGTGTTCTTTCCTCGGCAGGCTTCCCATGCTGTGCATTGCTTGCGCCAGTTCATCGGCAGGTTTTGCTGCGCCTAGCAGCTTGTTATTCGCCCTCGCCCAATCCAGCGCAGCAGTTTCGGTCCAGCCCCTTGCACCCGCTTTGGCAGCATGAAGTCCATTTGTGCTGGCGTCGCTCATGTCACTTTCAATGGTGGGCCATCGCTGTTTGTGTTGGGTAATCATTGCCCCTTTCCTCATGCTAAATACCGGCCCCGTAGCGGGCTTGCGCTTGGGCTCGTGCGCTGGCAATAGCTCCACGCCATCGGATGCGCTCGCAGGCACAACGGGCACGGTCAGGGGCTCTGGCGCAGGGGACACGTCGCCCGAACCGGTTGTACGCGTAAGAGGCGGCGGTGCGGCTGAAACGTGCTTCATGCCGGCGGCATCCAGAACTTGTCGGCGTTCAACTTGGGGCAGGGCTGCGAGCCGCGCATTGAGCCCGTCACGTTTCGCCTTTTCCGCTGCAAGCTCCGTCGCGTGCTCGGTTTTGTATGTCTCAATTTCCGCCTTGCGCGCTTCCAGGGCGGTCAGCGCATTCTCCAGCGAAATGGGTGGCCGGTTGACGATGCTGACCGTATGCGATTCCCCGAGCTTGCTCAACTCCGCAAGCCGTGCCAACCTGACGGTTCGCCGTGTGGCGTAGTCCTCTGCGGCGGGCTCTGGCAGCCCCGGTTTCTTTGGCGTTGTCATGGCACCCCTTCAAAGTGCAGCCTTCAACGGTGCCCCAGCAGGCGGGTGAAGGGTTCCCGCTTTTCGTCCGGGCTTCGACGTCGGACTAGCTGAGGCGAAAAGCAATGCTACATGGCGGCAACTAAGCGCGGTTTGCCCGGCTCCGCATCCGCCACGAATGGCACGGCGGCCTGTTCCAGAATGTGCCCTTCCACCAGCGCCAGAAACGGGCGCAAGGCATCCACACTGCGCGGACGGTAGCCCTCGGCGGTCGCGCTCGGCTTGTGTCCCATGACTTGCGCAATGGCACCGGCAGGAGCCCCTGCAGCCTCACCAAGCAGCGAAAACGAACGGCGCAATCCATGAATGGTCAGCCCCTTGATTGCCGCGTCCTGTAACACCTTCGCATGGCTCGCGCGGGGTTCTGTGATGCGCCCCCCCTTCGCGTTGCTTGCGAACACAAATTCATTGGTGCGCGGCAGGGTCGCCAATTGTTGCGCCAGATAGGCGGTCAGTGGAATGGTCCACACCTCGTTTTCTACATCGAGGCGGACGACCACATCGACGTGTGGCGTGTGCTGCAGGGCGAGCGGGACATTCCGGCGTGGATGCATCAGCCGGACGGGCCCTGACTGGCCAGTGCAGGAAAGTTTCAAAGGGTGTGCACGCTGTGCCTACCCTTTCGCCGTGACGGTCGTGATGGTGGTGACGGTCATCCGCGATTCTTACGCTCAGCAGGCGCGGATTGCATCAAGCCGGTCCTGACCATCGCGACGGTGACTCTGCTACTCAAAAAAGAGGCCATCTGTATCAATCGGTCGCCGGATGGCATACCGCGTGTTTCACTCCCACCACGGGTAGAACGCGGGCATATCCGACGATGCCTGGTCGGAGAACACCGGTGGCCGCTTCTCGCGGAAGGCGCGCACGCCTTCCTTGCCGCTGGTCTGGCTGGCGTAGAAGATCGCCAGGGAATCCATCTGGTGCGCCTTGACCGGATGGTCCTGTGCCGAATTGCGGTACAGCATCTGGCGCGTCAAGGCAATGGCAACCGGGCTGTGGGCAATCATCTTGCGCGCCAGCGCATAGGCCTGCGGCAACAGGTCGTCTGGCGCATGCACCGATCGGATGAACCTCGCGGCCAGCAGCGCCTGCGCATCGTGAATGTCGCCGGTGTAACACCACTCCAGCGCGGTCTGCAGCCCCACCAGGCGCGGCAGGAACCAGCTGGAGCAGGCCTCGGGTGTGATGCCGATCTTGTTGAACACAAAACCGACCCGGGCCCTGTCGGAGGCCAGGCGGATGTCCATCGCACATGTCATGGTCGCGCCGATTCCAACCGCCGCACCGTTGATCGCGGCAATGACGGGCTTCTTGCAATCAAAGATGGCCAAGGTCACCTTGCCGCCGGAATCACGCACACCGTCCTCGATCTCTGCCGCGTGCATGCGCTCTTGCATGTCCTCGAGCGTGGGGCGCAGCGTTTCATCCAGGCCGAACACATTGCCCGGCGCGCTCAAATCCATGCCGGCGCAGAAGGCGCGACCCGCCCCGGTGACCACAATCGCCCCCACATTGTCATCGTCACTGGCGCGGCGGAAGGCGTGAACGAGTTCGTGGGACATCTCCACCGTGAAGGCGTTCAGGAGTTCAGGGCGGTTGAGCGTCAGCGTCAGGATGCGGTCCTGGACGTCATAACGAAGCGTGGTGTAGGTCATGAGAAGTGGTCCTCCGGATTGCAGGTATTCTGAATATCAGACAGAAAGAGAAATATGTTGATACCACAGATTGGCACACCCAGAATCTGCCAGTCTGACAAAAATTCTTCTGGAGACAAACCATGGTGGTGTCGAAACGCCGCGCCAACGCGTTCTTGGTCAACCTGGCAATTGCATCCGCACTCGCTTGGCAACTGCCCGCCGCCGCCCAGGACAACTGGCCATTGAAGCCGGTCAAGCTGGTCGTTCCCAGCGGTACCGGGAGCGGGACCGATCTGGTGGCGCGGGTCTTTGCCGAGTCACTCGCGGGCATCTTCTAGCAGCCGTTCGTGGTCGAAGCCAAGCCCGGCGCCAACGGGATGATCGGCAGCCGGGAAGTCGCAAAAGCGCCGGCTGACGGTTACATGCTGCTGTTCACCTATGCAGCGGCACAGGTGGTCAACCAGAGTCTGTATGCCAGCGCCGGGTACGACGGCGCGAAGGATTTCGCCGCTGTTGCGCAGATCGGTTCGGGTGGCAATTTCCTGGTGGTCAGCCAGGACTTCCCGGCCAGGAACATGCAGGAGTTTCTCGCCGAGTTGCGCAAGCGGCCGGTCGACTCCACGTCCTACGGTTCCAGGGGCATCGGGTCTGCGGGCCACCTGAGCATGGAAATGGTCCTGCCGAGCACGGGTCTGAAGATGCAGCATGTGCCGTACAAGTCCGCTGCGGAATCGAATGTCGACATCATGGGCGGCCGCTTGCAGGCAGGCTTCTCGGCCCCGGCGGCAGCATTGCCGCTGGTGAAGGCCGGCAAGCTGCGCGCGCTGGCGGTGAGCGGCCCGAATCGCGAACCGTCCCTGGCGGACGTGCCGACCTTGACCGAGCAGGGCGTCAACTTTCAGATCGCCACCTGGTACGGCCTGGTCGCTCCGGCAGGCACACCGCGCGCCATCGTCGAGCGCCTGAATGCCGCCGTCAATCGCACGATCCAGTCGCCCGACTATGCCAAGCGCTGGGAGTCCCTGGGCCTGGCGACCATGCAACCGAAATCGGTCGACCAGTTTGCAGAGACGGTCCGCACCGACATCGCGACCTGGGCCGATGTGATTCGCAAGGGTCAGATCAAGGCGGAATAACCGGCGGCGCACCACAAGGACCCCCGTGCATTTGCCAGATCCCCACATCCCCGCATCGGCCTGTCTCGATGCTCTGCGTGCGGCCGGCTGCGACCATGTCGTCACCGTGCCCGACTGGGTGCAGCTCGCCATGCATGTGCGCCTCGAAGCTGGCGAGTCGGGCCTGAAGCTGGTTTCCTGCTGCGCCGAAGACCAGGCCGTGACCGCGGCTGCCGGCCTCACGGTCGGTGGCAAACGCCCGGTGGTCGTGGTCCAGAACCAGGGCGGCCAAACCGGGGTGGCCTTAGCTGCTGTTGCCGAAACGATGTCAGTGGTAGTCCTGCTCGCGCTGGGCTCGCGGGCCCGCAGAGCGGCGGCAATCAGGGAATTCCGATGTTCGGCAGTGGAAAGTGCAGATTCAATTGCGCTGACCATCACGGCATGCACGGTCGTCCCCTGGCTTTGTGCGACCGACTGGATGCGTTGCTTGGTTTCTTCGGGGAGTTTGACAGACAGGGTGGGCATGGCAGTTACCTCAGGCAGGTTCAATCGATCGTAACACTACTTTGGTAATACCTGGCGCATGGAACTTCGTGCAGGTGGCATGGATCTGCAGCCACTCACCATAGCGGCACGAAAGGGCGTAGGTCGGCATGACAGGCCGATGATGCGATTGTCCGACGCAATCATGGGTTCATTCACGGGCTGGGTCCGCCTGTGCCGTGCATGCGTCAGCGTGCGGCGGTATGGTGCTCCGTCGAATACGCACCGTCGGCCTCGCCACGCGGGAGCATCCCCAGGAAACCGGTGACGATGCTGCTGCTGCCCCCGCCGAGAAAGCCCGCCAGGTGTACCGGCGGGGCCCGTGCCACCACGCATTGCACGCGCGCGCTTTCGCGGTTCACCGGGTCCGGGTCGTGCGGGTCGCCGGTACTGGCCAGAGTGCCGAGTCGGCTGGCAAGGTGTCCGCCGGACGAGCCCTCACAGGCGCCGACACGCCCGGCCTCAATGCCGAAGTGCCGCGCATGGTGGCGAACGAAACGCCCGGCACGCATGGACGTCCATGAGCAGGGCCAGGCCGGAGTGCATGCCGTAGACCAGATTGGCCTCCGGACAGAGCGTCCAGTTCTTGTTTTCAGACATTGGCGGATTCCTTCATTGCGATGCCTGCTTCGGCGATTGCGCCTTCGGCCTCGGCCGTGACTATATTCAAGCGCTTCAGGTCCGAATGCTGTGCAAGGCGCGGACCAGGCTGCCGTGGTCGAACACGCCGCTCTCGCCGAACTGCGCAGCGATACGCGCGGCGCTATCGGGCAGCAGCACGGTGACCGTCAGGCCGTCACGGGCGTCGCCCGGTTGGTGCAGGTAATCGGCTGGCGGTGCCCCCCCACGTGTTCACGCGGTTTCGACGTCTTCCTGGTGCTGGCTGATAAGGATATCGGCCGGAATGCCCAAGCCCTTTGTGAGCCGTCGGATCATGTTCAGCGTCAGCGGGCGCTTGTGCGCGAGCACTTCGTACACGCGATTGATCGGACCGATGTAGGGCACGAGGTCTTTCACGACCATACCCGACTGATCCATGCGGAACCTGATCGCCTCGATCGGATCGGGCGGGTCGATGGGGTGGTGTTTCGCTTCATAGGCCTGCACGAGCGTCACCAGCACGTCGAGGCGGTCGCCTTCGGGCGTGTCACGCTTCGCGCTCATCAGTGCCTCGATCTGCGCGAGAGCGGCAGCATGGCTGACCGCATTCTTGATCGGCTGAATTTCCATGATGGCCTCCTTCAAATCGTCTGTGCGTCAATCTGGTCGTACTGCGCGTGGGTGCCGATGAACCGGGTGTAAATCGTGGCGTAGTCGTAGTTGATCCAGACCACGAGCCTGTACTTGTTGCCACCCAAATTGAACACGGCGCGACCGTCCTTGAGGATGCTGGCCTTTGGAACCTCCGCAACCACGTCGGCGGGCCGCGCCCATTGAGCGACCGTGGCGAGTGCGTACCATGCCTTCGCCGGGCCAGCGCAGTCCCGATAGGCGTCCTGCCGATAGAAGTCCGACAGCATCTTCACGGCAATCACTCGCATGCTGGCGATTCTAGTACCAAATTGGGACTAATGCGAATGACGGATTGCCGAGACTCTAAATGCCCGCTCGGAGCGCTTCGGCCCCAGTAGCACACCTTCCCATGACATGTGGCCAACTGAGCGCGGTCGGGCACCAGAAATGTCTCCCATCAACAACTTACCTTGGTTTTTCGATCCTCCTCACCAAAGGCAAGACTTGCTCTGGCCTTCTCTTTGGCTCGGGAGGTCCAGTGCTGGCGGGGCTTCGGGGGAAATGCGAATGCGGGCATCCCGAATTTGGGCCAAATTTCGGTCGCCAATCCCGCCTTCCCTGACTCTAGCCTGGATTTCCACGGACTGCAATTCGGCTAACACCGGGCGCCCAAATCCAGGCGGGTTTCTCCTCGCATCGTCAGGTGATTTAGGCTTGTTGCGTTAACGCTTGGTGCGCCTAACCGGTCAGATCGACGGCCTCGAACGAGGCCGTCGTCGTTTTCACTGTTTCTTTCTGCGTTCCCCCCAATCGCCCGCCAGGCCGCATGCAGCTTGAGGTTTGATTGATTGCGTGATTTCGATGAGATTTCTTGTTGACAGAACTGTTCCAAAATAACATAATGCATTTATGGGTTTAGGAGCACCTAAAGAATTAACAGACTGCCGACGATTCTTCGCCGAAGCCTCCCATCCCCGCCAGCGCCAGTACGAAGCACTGCGCGCCTTCTTCATGGATGACATTGCCTCCCACGAAGTGGCCCGCGCCTTTGGCTACACGCCAGGCTCCTTTCGCGTGCTGTGCCATCAGTTCCGCCGCGATCCCGATCC
>JANNGR010000436.1:0-2917 GCA_031403955.1 Betaproteobacteria bacterium | reverse complement strand
CCAAACGGCAACAGTAATTTTGCGGGGCAGCGCAAAAGAGCAGATCCCTGGGCGCGTGTACCGGATCCGTCCGCAAGCAGATCCAGCCGCAGATGATTTCGGTATTCTGAATTGGCCCAGTTTGGCAGTTTAATTTGGCCCACCCCCCAGACGAACGAGTACTCTTGAGTCGGGCGACCGCCCGCAGCGGAGGAACTCGTTGGAGTGGAAAACAAGAGTGGAGCTTTTCGAGCAGATCCGCAGAGAATATGAGTTTGGCGTCGCAACGATATCCGGCGTCGCCAAAAAATTAAACATACACCGGCGCATGGTGCGTGAGGCGATTGGCAGCGCCTTGCCCGTGGTGCGTAAGAAAGTGGAGCGGCCGCGGTGGAAACTGGCGGCGGCAATGGCGTTCGTAGATCAGATTCTGGAGGCAGACAAGAAGGCACCACGGAAGCAGAGACACACAGCCCATCGGATCTGGGTGCGGATTCAACGTGAGATGCCGGAGGTTCAGCTCTGTGAACGAACGGTCCGCGGTTACGTTCAGGAGCGCAAACTCGCCCTGGGCTTGACCGTCCACGAAACGTTCGTTCCCCAGAGTTACGACTGGGGGGTGGAAGCACAAGTGGATTGGTACGATGCCTACGCCGACTTGGCCGGGGAGCGGACCAAGTTGCAAGGCTTCTCTATGCGCAGCATGGCCAGCGGCGCGGCATTCCACTGTGCCTTTCTCCATGCGACGCAGCAGGCTTTTCTGGAGGGCCACGAGCGGGCATTCGCTTATTTCACCGGCGTGTTTCGCCGGCTCCGTTACGACAATCTGGGTTCGGCGGTAAAGAAGATTCTGCGAGGGCAACGGCGAGAAGAGACGGCGCGGTTCATCGCCTTCCGTTCCCATTGGCGATACGAGAGTGAGTTCTGCACGCCAGGCGAAGGACACGAGAAGGGCGGCGTGGAGGGGGAGGTTGGTTACTTTCGCCGGAATCACTGGGTTCCGGTGCCCCAGGCTCTCGACATCGCCGACTTGAACCGGCAGCTCGTCGCCAACTGCCGCGAAGATGAGCGGCGGATGATCGCAGGGCGGGAGCAGAGTGTGGGCGCTGGACTGATAGTGGAGCGGGAGCATTTGTTGCCGCTGGCCACGGAGGGAATGGATCTGGCGCAAACAAGCTTCCCCACGGTAAACAGTTTGGGTTGCGCCAAGGTTCTGACCAACGCCTACTCGGCTCCATTGAAAGCAGGAACGGAAGTGCACGCCAAGGTCTATGCAAGTTGGGTGGAACTCTGGCACGACGGCCGCTGTGTGGCTCGCCACGAGCGGTGTTATCGGCGCCAGCAGCAGGTCCTCGACCTGGAACACTATCTTGATGTGCTCTATCGCAAGCCGGGCGCACTGGCGGGATCGCGACCGCTGGAGCAGCAACGCCGAGCCGGCCTCTGGCCAGCGAGTTTCGATCAGATCTGGCAGTCGCTGGTGGAACGGCATGGCAAGCAGAGCGGAACCAAACAGATGATCGAGATGTTGATGCTGACCAGGCAGCATGGCCATGATCGGCTGCGGCACGCGATTGAGAAGGCGCTGGCAACGGGTTGCACCGATCCGGCCGCCGTTCGCCACCTGCTGCATGCCGGGGAGTTGAAGCACACGGTCTGCGAAGTGATCGACGTGGGATTGCTGGAACGGTACGAACGCCCCCTCCCTGTGATGAACGAGTATGACCGGTTGCTCCTGGCGGAAGGCGCGCAATGAGCACGCAACTTGTCCAGCTACAAGAGGCCACCATCAAGCAGTACTGCAAGGCGTTGCGCATGCCGATGATGGGGATGCAATTCAGCAGTCTGGCAGAGCAGGCGGTGAAGGAGAAGAAAACACATACCGGCTATTTGGAAGCGTTGTTGACGGCAGAGGTTGAAGAGCGGGAGCGGAACACGGTAGACAGGCGGATCAAAGACGCACACCTCCCGCGAGTCAAAACGCTGGAAGAGTTCGACTACGCGCAAACCCCTATGGTGAGCGCCGCAAAGATGCGCGAGCTTTCAGAGGGCGGTTACATCGAACGAGCGGAACCCGTAGTTTTGATAGGCGATTGCGGGACGGGAAAAACCCATCTTTTGAGCGGCCTATGTGTAGCCGCATGCCGGCAGAAGCGCCGGGTTAGGTTCACGACGGCTGCGGCACTGGTGAATGAACTGGTCGAAGCCAAACACCAACTCCAGTTGCGTCGGGTGATGGCCCGCTGGAGCCGCTACGATCTCATCGCGATTGACGAAGTTGGCTACGTGCCTTTGGCAGAGGTCGGCGCGGAGTTTCTGTTCCAAGTGATTGCCGAACGGGCCGAAAGAACGGCGGTAATCGTGACGACCAACTTGCCGTTTTCGGAATGGACGCAGGTGATTCCCAATGCGCGGTTGTGCAAGGCCCTGCTGGATCGCATTACCGATCGAGCGCATATTTTGGAGACCGGCAAGGAGTCTTACCGATTCCGCCGCAGCTTGGAAAAGCAAAAGAAGGGAGGAAAGGCTTCGGAGGCAACCCCCTAGCTATGGAAATGCCGGCCAGTGGAAAGCGTGGAAAGCCAAAAGCAGGCTTTCAACGCTTTCCACCGTCCTTGGGAATCACGCAAACCCGGCGTGATTCCCACATTTCCACAGCTCCGACGACGACTTATATATAAGAGTTCAGAAGCAAAACCCTGACCTCAAGCCCAAACCAAGGGGGTGGGCCAAATTAAACTGCCGAAGTGGGCCAAATACAGTTGCCAAACACACTCCCCAGCGCTGGTGCAGGCCCTCGCTCGGGCCGCGATAGACATATCCGCCGGTGATCGACTGGCTGCCCGCCTGCTGATACGAATAAATCGGGTCGGTAAACGGTATGGGGCCGGCACACTGCCCCCGGCGAATGGGTCCGGACCCTCACCGAGATCCCAGC
>JANNGR010000435.1:0-11019 GCA_031403955.1 Betaproteobacteria bacterium | reverse complement strand
GCGATAATCGGGTAGCCCAATTCGGTCATGGTTGGCAGGTCAGGGCGCTGCACCAGACGCTGCTCACCGGTGGACGCAATGGCGCGAAGCCGGTCGCTTTCCAGAAACGGCAGGGCTGTCGGATAAAGCGTCATGATCATCTGGACCGACCCGTTGACCACATTGGGAATACCGACCGCGTCGCCGGTAAACGGTACATGCCCGATATCGACGGCGGCAAGTTGCTTGAGCAATTCAAACCCCAGCTGGCCTTCGCTTCCAACTCCGGTGGACGCGTAGAAGTACTTTCCGGGAGAAGCCTTGAGAGCCGCGAGAAATTCTTTGCCATCCTTGGCAGGGACTGAGGGATTCACCGCGATCAGGAAATCGTTGGTCGCGATCATGCTGATCGGCGCTAGGTCGACCATCGGGTCGTAGCCGGTCTTGAAAAGATGCGGCCGAACCGAGAGCGGGCTGCCGTTGACGAACAGCAGGGTGTATCCGTCAGGTGCCGACGCGACCGCAGCAACCACGCCGAGCTGCCCGTTTGCGCCCGGCCGGTTATCGACCACGATTTGCTGGCCGAGAAACTTTCCCAAGTGGATGCCGACGAAGCGCGCGGTTGCGTCCAGACCCCCGCCAGCCGCAAACGGAACAATCAGCCTGATCGGCTTGTTCGGATAGGCTTGACCGAACGATGCAAAAGACGCAAGCAGGGACGCTAGAAAAACAATCGACGACAAAAGATCTCGCATCACCTGTCTCCTAATTGAGTATGGGTTGGGAGTCTACCGGCGCCACGCAGTCTTGAAACTGTCATATCGCTGAACAATGTGTTTCTCATACTGCAACAGCCCAACGGCCCGAATTACGAATCGCTACTTCATAATTGCAAAGTCATATGAGGACGGCAAGATGGAGAAGGACTTGGCGATGCAAAACAAGGTGCCGGCGACTGCCGATTCCGCGGTCGCAATCGCGGCAGAACGCTGGCGCCGTGAGCGTTATCTTCCGGCCATCGCGCGCACCCCGGAGCGCCGCCCGTTCCGTACCGACATCGGGATCGAGGTCAAAGAGCTTTATACGCCGGCTGACCTTGCAAATATCGACTTCGATTACCAACGCGATCTGGGCTTCCCCGGGGACTATCCGTACACCCGCGGTGATCGCACCACCATGTATCGCACCGAGCCGTTTGTGGTGTCGGCGTACTCGGGTTTTGGCGAAGCGGTGGAATGCAACAAGCGGTTCCGCAAGCTCGTCGACATGGGTGTTGAGCAGATCCTGGTGGCGCTCGACCTGCCGACCCAATGTGGTTACGACTCCGACCATGAGATGGCGACCGCCGAAGTCGGATTGGTCGGAGTGGCTATCGACACGTTGGCCGATGTCGAGGCGATGTTCGATGCAATACCGATCGACCAGCTAAAGCGAATCGGCACCCTGGGCAATTCCATCGGCCCGATTGTGCTGGCAATGTTTGCCGCATTGGGCGAGAAACGCGGCATTCCCTGGGAGCGTTATGTGGTCAATCTGCAAAACGACCCATTGAAGGAATATATAGCCCGCGGCACCCAGATTTACCCGGCGGCACCGGCGGCTCGCCTTGCGGTTGATGCTGTTACCTGGTGCGCGCGACACGCGCCCCATTGGTCGCCAATGACTGTTTGCGTGAACCACATCAACGCCGGTGGTGCTGGCTCGAGCATGGCGACCGCCATAGCGCTTGGCAATGCGCTGCACTACATCGATCTCGCACTCAGCCAAGGGCATGCAATCGACGACATTGCGCCGCTGATTCACATGTTTCCCGATGAGCGCCACGACTTTTTTGTCTCGGTTGCCAATCTGCGTGCCTTGCGCCGGGTCTGGGCGCGACTGATGCGCGAGCGTTATGGCGCGCAGCGCCAGGAAGCCCTTGCGCTGCGCATGACGGTGTACGGCCACGGGCAGGAGGCGTTGCAGGAACCGCTCAACAACGCCGTGCGGATCGGGTACGGCACGCTGGCCTATGTAATGGGCGGCGCGTCGTACGTCTACATTGCCTCTTACGACGAAGCTGTGTCGACACCCACGGAAGAATCAGTGCGCGTCGCCCTGCGCACACAACAGATCCTGGCCCATGAGCACGGTTTTACTTCGACCATAGATCCGCTGGGCGGGTCGTATTTCGTGGAATCGCTCACGCACGCGATCGAAAAGGAAATCCTCTGCGGGCTGGAGCAGGTTGAAGCCGCGGGCGGAGCGCTGCGCGTGATTGATAGCGGTCTTGGTCGGCGCATCATGAATGAAGGCGCCGTGCGACGCCAACGCGCGATCGATTCCGGTGAGCGCCCATGGGTCACGGTGAATATGTGGCCACAAAAGCCCAATGTGCCAAACACCGCATTTCGCATCGATCCGGCCACATCCCAACGGCAACTGGAACGCCTGGCGTCGGTCAAGGCATCACGCGATCAAGACCGCGTGACACGGTGCCTGGCGGCAATCGACGAAGCCTGCCGGATTGGCGCCAACCTGGTTCCAAGCACATTGGAGGCGGTGCGGGCCTACGCCACCCTGGGCGAAATCTGTGATGTCTGGCGATCGCATTACGGTGCCTTTTCCCCGTCCACCGATTTCTAGAAAGCGAAGTGATCGTGACCTCACAGCGAATCAGGGTCCTTATCGCGAAGGTTGGTCTCGATGGGCACGATGTCGGAGCCCGCGTGGTGGCACGCGGACTGCTCGACGCCGGAATGGAGGTTATCTTCACGGGGCTGCGGCGTACCCCGGACCAGATTGCCAACGCAGCGGTCGACGAAGATGTCGATGTGGTCGGCATAAGCATACTGTCCGGCGCGCACAAGGTATTGCTGCCGCGCCTGAGGGAGCGTATCGATGCGTTAGGTGGCAACGATATCCGGATAATTGCCGGTGGTGTCATTCCCCAGGAAGATATTCCGATTCTGAAGGACGCAGGCATCTCGCGCGTGTTTCTTTCCGGAACGCCGATCCAGGAAATCATCGACTACCTGCGTGACACCATCGTGCGCCCCGCGGCATGAGTCAGGCCCCTACGCTTTGCACTTTCATGCGGCAGGCGGCGCGGCGCTTTGCCGATCGCACCTGCCTGATCGACGGGCCGCAAAGCTGGTCGTACGCGGAGTTCAGCGCACTCTGTGACCGCATTGCCAGCGGCTTGGCGGTACGGCTGCCGGCCGGAGCACGGGTGGCAGTCTTTCTGAGCAACCGTGCGGAATGCCTGCTGCTACAGGTCGCGCTGGAGCGCGCTGGCATGGTTCGGGTACCGGTCAATGCGCGCGCCACAGCGCCAGATGTGCGCATGATGCTTGACGACTGCAACGCAGCGGCGCTGTTCTACGACACCGCGACGCGCGCGCGCGCGCAGGAAGGGGCCATGGACTTTCCCGGCCTGTGGTTGGCGCAAGTGGATGCAGAGTCGTCCGCGCACGGGCCTGCATGGTCAAGCTTGGTGCAGTCCACGCTGTCGGCCGATCAGCTGGATCGCGCGCAACTCGAGGACCTTTGTTCGATCAACTACACATCAGGCTCGTCGGGCCGCCCGAAGGGTGTCATGCTGACCCATCGAAACTGGCTTTCGGTGTGCCGCAACATGCTGATCGACCGCGATATACGGTATGACGACACACTCGCGCACGTGGGTCCGCTCACCCATGCGAGCGGCACCTACTTTGTTCCATGGTTCCTGCGCGGCGCCCGCAGTGTGCTGGTGCCGGGCGGCACGGTGGAAGGACTGCTTCGCTGCATCGAGCACCAGCGGGTGACGGTCTTCACCTGTGTGCCGACATTCTTGACACGGCTGGTGAACTATCCGGATATCGATCGCTTCGATCTCTCGGCACTTCGGGCGATCGGTTACGGTGCCGAACCGATTCCGCAGAACACGCTCCAAAAGGCGCTGAAACGATTCGGTCCGATCCTGACGCAAAACTTCGGCCTGACCGAAGCGATGATGACCGTCACCACGCTGGCACCAAACGACCACTTCCAGCCAGTTGCCGATGATGGATCGGTCCAACTACGCATTGGATGCATCGGCAGACCTTATACGATGGTCGAGGTTGTATTGCGCACGCCCGACGGTACGCCAGTCGCGCTGGGTGAATCGGGTGAACTGACGGTCCGCTCCGAACATGTCATGCAAGGCTACTGGAACATGCCCGAGGAAACCGCCAGGACAATTCGGGACGGTTGGTTGTGGTCTGGAGACCTTGCGCGCCAGGACGCATCCGGATTGATCACGCTGGTGGGCCGCTCGAAAGAGATGATCATCAGCGGTGGGTTCAATATTTACCCGCAGGAGGTTGAAGCGACGCTGACTTCCCACCCTTTGGTGATCGAGGCAGCCGTGATCGGCGTGCCCGACCCCGATTGGGGCGAGGCGGTTGTGGCTTTCGTAGCTCCGGTACCGGAGGCGGCAATTGATGCGCAGACCCTGACCGCCTTTTGCAAACCTACACTCGGCTTGCGCACGCCCAAGCGCTTCATGTTCGTGGATGCGCTGCCGAAAAATCCGAACAACAAGGTAGACAAGCGCGCCCTCAGGCAGCGCCTGGCACAAAACGGAGACGCACATGGATGACCGCAATGCGCCAGTAGTCGTGGCATTCGTACGAACACCCTTTGGTCGCCTTGAAGGAAAGCTGGCTGGCATTGAGGCGCCACGGCTGGCCGCCCTGGCTATCGACGAAGTGGTCCTGCGTGCGGGAAACCCGCAAATCGATGCGCTCTACGCAGGCGTGGGACTGATCGGAAGCGCGACGTTGACCGCCACGCGCCAGGCGGTGTTGATTTCTAGATTGCCGGAAACCACGCCCTCGTTTGGTGTGGACCGCGCCTGCTGCTCGGGCATGACCGCCATCGGGCTCGGCTGGAAGGACATTCTCGCGCGACAATCCTTGTCATTGGTATGCGGCGGCTTCGAGAGCCTGAGTCGAACGCCGCTATTGTGGCCACGGCAACATCCCCGGATTGGCAGCGTGACGGTTGACGACCCGTTGCGGCTTAGCGGACCGGCGGTCGATCGGCCGATCGCGGTGTATTCGGGCGAAGAGGCGCTGCGCCAGGGAATCAGCAGGGCAGACCAGGACACATGGGCGGTGTCAAGCCACCGCAACTACTTCGCGGCTCAGGAGCGCGGCTTCTTCAGCGCCGAACGCATGGCCTTGACAGTCGACGGACCGCGGAAAACGAAGATCGTCGTTGATGCCGATGAATCGCCGCGCAGCGACACCTCCCTGGAGAAACTGTCGACCCTCAACCCGGTATACGGCGGCCCTTGCATAACGGCAGGCAACGCCCCGGGTCTCAACGACGGCGCGGCGTTCATCGCGATCATGGCGCCGGAATTTGCCAGGGCGCACGGCTTGCCGGTATTGGCCCGTATCCTTGGTTATGCGCAGGTCTGCGGTAGCGCCACCTCCGGCACTTACACCCCGGCGGTCGCAATTGACACCGTGCTGAAGGCAGCGGACCTCGACATCGACCGGATTGACCTGATCGAAATCAACGAGGCCTATGCCGCCACACCGTTGGTGAGCACACTGAAACTCGGCCGCGGCGATAACACACGCGTCGCGGCATTGCGCGCGCGTACCAACATCAACGGCGGTGCCGTCGCGATCGGGCATCCGCTGGGAGCCAGTGGCGCCCGTCTGGCCATGACCCTTGTCGCGGCATTGCGTGAGCGTGGGGGTGGACGTGGGGTCGCGGCAATTTGTGGAGGATTCGGACAAGGCGATGCTTTGTTGATTGAGGTCGATGGGTGACTAGTCCCAAGCTCGACCGCAGGGCACTCGCACGGAACATTAGCGCGGTCGAGAATCGCCTCGAGACAAGTGACGCGATCCTGCGCTCTGCCTACCGCAATCCGGGGTCAGCCCATGTCATCGGTATTACCGGCCCGCCGGGAGCCGGAAAATCCACGCTGGTGGATGCGCTGGCCGCGCATTGGGCAGCCGCGGGTGAAGCCGTGGCCGTGCTTGCTGTCGACCCTTCCAGTCCGTATTCCGGCGGCGCGTTGTTGGGAGACCGAATCCGCATGGAGCGTAGCGCTGAATATCCAGCCATCTATTTTCGAAGCTTGTCATCGCGTGGGCATGTGGGAGGTGTAAGCAGCGCGACCGCCGACATCCTGCCCGTGCTTGGGCATGCGAATTTCACACGCATACTGATAGAAACTGTCGGCGTCGGGCAAGCCGATGTCGAGGTGATGAATCTTGCTGACTGCGTGGTCGTGGTTTCAGTGCCGGGACTTGGTGATCAAGTGCAGGCGTCCAAGGCCGGCCTGATGGAAATCGGCGACGTCTTCGTTGTGAACAAGAGTGATCGCCCAGGTGCGCGGGGCACGCTGGCGGAGATTGATCGTGCGCTCGCTACGCGGTATATGGGGCAGCCCGGTACCAACAACTGGCGGCTGGCCACGATCAGTCCTTCGGCTGGCACTCTTTCGGTTGGCGTTCAGGCACTCAACTTGCGCCACGGGAATCCCGGCGCGGAACCCACTACCTGGCGACCACCAGTGCTTGAAACGGTTGCGACGACAGGTACCGGCACTGCGGCATTGGCCGACGCGACCGAAGCCTTTCTGCAGTGGGCGCGGAGCACTTCGCGAATCGCGCGCAAACGCCAACAGCATATCGAACAGCAACTGCTGCGGCTTCTTACGGCCAAGCTGATAGAGCCGTTTGTAACCCCCGCGGAAGGTGTCTCGCCACTTGCGAACCACGCAAGACAGATTGCCGCGGGAAATGCGAGTCCGCACGAAATGGTCGAGCAACTTGTGCGGTCAGCGACTCGGAAAATGACTTGAGCTGATTTGCTTCTGAACTATCCGCGTGCCGCACTCTGCATGCCAATGCAGTCGGCGTCCGCCCCCGCTCGGGCAGAACACTTTCAGGTCTAAAATGCACTGACATTTCAACGGCCGGTGAATCCAAGGGCTTGGTTGATCAATCCATCCGCGGCGCAATTCCACCCTATTGCCCCATCTGCATGGGCACGGACTTTTCCGGCCCCACACTGCATAAATTCTTGGATTGAAATCATCGCGTTAAGCGAATAGGCCCGACAAGGTCCGACCAACATTTTGAAGGTTGAGTCGAATGGATCGACTTCGTAGCATCGAAGTTTTTTTGATGGTCGCGCATGCGCGCAGTTTCACTGCCGCCGCCCAGCATCTCGGCATCTCAAAAGCCAATGTCACAAGGCAAATTGCGCGCCTCGAAGAACTGTTCGGCACCCGTCTCATCAACCGGACGACGACGCAAGTACGCCTGACAGAGGCGGGAGAAGCCGCGGTCGCCAGCGGGAAACTCCTGCTGGAGCAATACGAAGAAATGGAACTCGGCAGCAGGTCGCGAAATCGCGAACTCAAAGGCCTTATCCACGTGGGCACTCCGCCGTCTTTCGGAGCCGCACACTTGATCAAACCGATGGCCCAGTTTGTAGAACGTCATCCAGAGGTCCAATTCTCGGTTTCGATCGACCTGGGTTCCGCAAACCTGATCGCGCAAGGCCTGGATGTATCGGTTCGCATCGGACCACCACCGGAAGATGTCAGCTATATCGCGGTTCCTCTCACTACGGCGCCACAGGTGCTGGTCGGGGCGCCGTCGTATTTGACCCGAAAAGGGTTCCCGGAAAAGCCATCCGACTTGACCGAACACAATTGCTTGTTGCACCACATCAAATCGCCGAACCACGTGTGGTCTTTCAAATCTGGAGAACTCGAATCCGCCGTTCACGTCAGAGGCACGCTCCGATCCAATCTGGGCGATGTCCTGAAGAGCGCCGCACTGATGGGACACGGGATTTCGATGCACCCTTATTACATGGTTTCCGAAGACTTGGCTTCAGGCAACCTCGTCGCGGTGCTGCCGCAATACAAGCCGCCGAGCCTGAATATATATCTTGTATACCCCACCAGGAAAAACCTTCCCGTGCGAGTGAAGACTTTTGTCACCCTGCTGAGGGAATGGGCGCAGGCAACCCTGCCAGGCATTGAATCAGACCGGATTTGATTGGTACCGCCAGCAGGAAAGCGGGCAGTGATACGCATCACCCAGAACTCGGCCCAGCAGCCGCGCGCCGCGATGCTTGACGTACACTTCGCGGAAGATAACACTCAAATACTGAGGGACTACATTATCCTACCGGCCAGTCGGCTTTGATTCACTTGAGAAGGACCACACATGACTAAGCTTATCTACGAACGCGGCGCTGCCTACGAGCTCGCCGCCAACACGAGGGAGGACCAGGAACACTTGTGGGTCTCACCGTCCGACCTCCAGGCGGCTACCGGCTGGGTTCTGAAGCCCGAGGGTCTGTGCCGCGATGAGGCTTGCATCCCGCTTCGGGCGGATGGGCAGTGGACCGACGCGCAGGGCCGCATCGACCTGGCGGCGTTTGCCCGGCATGAGGGGCGAGCGCTGGTGCGCGACGCCGAGCGCGGGATCTGGGCATTCGGGGCTGCTGCCCAGGTAGGGCCTGCGAGCGTGCAGGCACCGGACTTCACCTTTCCGGACATTGACGGCAAACAACATTCGCTGTCCGACTACCGCGGGCGCAAGGTCTTCCTCTACACCTGGGGCTCGTACTGCGGCTGCTCGTTTGACCCGCCGGTCTGGGAGACCGTTTACAGCGAGCTAAAGGACAAGAATTTCGAGATGATTTCCGTCGCGCTGGACACCGCCGGCTCGGCCGCCGTCCAGGATCGCATCCGCCCGCAGGCGCTGGATCAGCGGCCGGAGGAGATTCGGCGTCTTCGTGGCTGGAGCCAGGACCGTTGGAGCGCCAAGCAAGCCCCGTCGCACCCATGCCTGATCGACGAGGAGCACGAATTGTCGGCCAGCTACGGCATGAGCAATGTGCCGATGGCGGTCTGGATCGACGAGCAGGGCCGTATGGTCCGCCCGCCCGAGCCGGCTGGCGTCAGCGACCATTTCCGTTCGATGGACCCCGACACCTTCAAGATTCCCGACCACGACGCGGGGTCACTGGTTGACAACCGCGAGCGCTACGTGGCTGCCCTTAAGGACTGGGTCGCCAACGGAGATAAGAGCGCCTACGCCCTGCCGCCGGAAGAGGTGGTCCGCCGCTTGAATCCGCGTCGTCCGGAGGAACTGAAGGCCGCGCTACACGTGCGTATCGGCCACCACCTATTCGAGTCAGGCGACATCGCAGGAGCCAAGGCGCACGTGCAGAATGCATCGGAACTGTGTCCGGAGAAGTGGAATTACCGCCGCCAGGCGATGGTTCTCGACGCGGATTCCGTCGGCGCGCTCAACGTCTCGCCAGGCTTCTGGAAGGCGATGGACGCCCTCGGTAACGACACCTTCTACCCGGACATCGACATGCCGGGGATGACGGGAACGAAGGACTGGCTGGACGACAAATCAGTCGATAGCGGGCACCGAGGCGCTCAAGCGGCACCGCTGAGCACATAACCAAACGCAAACCCCGGCGGGCATCAAACTGGGCTGACTGTTTTCACCGAGACAATTTGCTTCTTGAGTTTTCTTGATGGCCAAGGCTTGACTTGAGTCGACCTGGCGCCTGCGATGCATACCGCCGCGTGGCGCGCCTTTTCAGCAGTTGCACGGGTAATCACTTACCAAAAAGTACTGTACTTTACTGGCAGGTAGTGTATTATCCCGGCATGTTTTTAATTTCTCGGGAAATCCCCTGCCTGGTGGTTGCCAGGCCAGCACCGTGACGATCACGACGAAGTCAAGCGGGAAGTCGCGCTGGGCACTACGGCTCAAGTGTTTAACAAGAACCACTGTCAGGTCACGCCGGTGCGTCAAAGCGCCGAGCAGTTGGGTGTCACGAAGCCGACCGCGCTGAGATTAGTGTGCTGTCCCGCAAATAACTACACATGAAGCCGCGCCTTTCGCGCCATGGCGGCGTTGTAAATCCTCTCGATACCTTCGGGTATCGATGCGGTTTACGCCTTGCCCTGCCACAAAAGGCATCGCCTTCATTTTGTGCAGCTATCAACGGGACAGCACACTAGGGGAGACTCACCATGAAGAAGTTTCGCCCCTCTCAACAGAACATCGTCTTTGCGCTGTTCGTGCTGATGTTCATCGGCTTCGCGCTTTTCTTGCCGGGCTTCTTCACCAAAGGCAATCTGCTCGGCTTGCTTCAGAACGTGGCGATTCTGGGCATTCTCGGCTTGGCGATGGCCGTCGTGGTGATCGGGCGCGGCATCGACATATCGATGATCGCGGTGTTGGCGGTGCCGGTCGGTTTGATCCTGCAGATGGTGCAGGACGGGCACTCGGTGCCGGTGGCCTTCCTCGCCGGGCTCGCGCTGGCGCTGGTGTTTGGGCTGTTCAACGGCTGGTTGACCGCTTATGCCGAAGTGCCTTCGCTGTTCACCACGCTCGCGTCAGGCCTGTTTCTTGCCGGCCTCGGGCAGGTCGCTTTTTTCTCCATCGACGTCGTGCTCTGGACCCCGAGGCTCAACGCCCTGTCGTGGATCGGCGGCGGTACGCTGCTGGGCGTGCCAATGCCGGTCATCATGTTCGCCGCGGTGGCGGCGTGTGTGTCGCTGTTCCTGCGCCGGACGCAACTGGGCAGTTACGTTTATGCAATCGGTGACAACCCATTCGGTGCGCGCACCACCGGTATACCGACCCGCCCGGTGATCGTGCTGCAGTTCGTGCTGGCGGCGCTGATCGGAGTCTTTGCCGGGATCGTGATGGCCGCGTCGATCAACAGCATGCCCACGCGCATCTACAACTCGACCTTGATCTACGACGTGATCCTGGTTGTCGTGCTGGGTGGCATCGGCCTGGCGGGTGGGCGTGGCGGGGTGCTCAACGTCGTTATCGGCACGCTGCTGATCGGTACGCTGCTCAACGGCATGACGATTCTTGACGTACCGCACTCGGCACAGAACCTGGTCAAGGGCGTGATCCTGCTGGTCGCGATCCTGATCGACTCCTTCCTCAATCCGCGCAACGAAGAAACCGCCCAACAGGGGGACATTTGACGCAGGCGGTTCCTGAT
>JANNGR010000434.1:0-1910 GCA_031403955.1 Betaproteobacteria bacterium | reverse complement strand
CTGAACATCCGCGCCATCAACCGCGACGTGAAGGCGATCGAGCTGTCGGGCGGTAACCAGCAGAAGGTGGTGATCGCCAAGTCGCTGATCCAGGAGCCCCGAACTGATCATCTTCGACGAACCGACGCGCGGCGTGGACGTGGGTGCGATCACCGAAATCCATGAGCTGATCAATCGGCTCGCCGACGAAGGCAAGGCGGTGGTCGTGATTTCGTCCTACCTGCCGGAGATCATGGCGCTTTCGGACCGCATATTGGTGCAGCGCATGGGCAAGGTTGTCGAGGAGTATTCGGCCGTCGAGGCGACCGAAGAGAAGATCATGTATGCGGCGATCCACTAACACCTTTGGTGCAAAATAGTCCTTCAAAGACTGAGCTTGTACTCCGTACAAAAGTTGTACGGCAGGTTGGAGCAACTAAGGAATGATGATGGACACCCAATGGAATCACTATATCAACGGCGTATGCGTCGCGCCCGCCGGGGGGCAGTATCTGCGCGAATTCGATCCACGAACGGGCCAAGAATCGTTTACGGTCGCGCGCGGAAATAGCGTTGACGTCAACGCTGCCGTGGCCGGCGCGCGCCAAGCCTGGGCCGCCTGGCGGGATCGGCGGCCAATCGAGCGCGGTCGCATCCTGTCAAAGATCGCACTCAAAGTTCGGGAGCATCGCGCGCATCTCGCACGTATCGACCAGTGCGAGACCGGTAGGTCCAGCGCAAACGCGTTAGCCGACATAGAAACTACCGCTCTTTACTTCGAGTTTTACGCCGGTCTGGTGAACACAGGTCATGGGCAAGTCATCGATCTTGGCTCGGGTTACCACTCCTACACGCGACATGAGCCATATGGGGTTGTCGCCATAATTTTGCCGTGGAATAGCCCGCTTACCCAAGCCGCGCGCGGAATTGCGCCGGCCTTGGCGACCGGCAATACGGTTGTCGCAAAACCGTCCGAATACACGTCGGTCAGCCTGCTGGAACTGGCCCGTATCGCGGTTGAGGAATGCGCTCTACCACCAGGCTTACTGAACGTGGTGACGGGTACCGGGGAAGAGGCCGGCGCTGCACTGGTGGCGCATGCCGCGGTGCGCAAGATATCCTTCACCGGTTCAGTGCGGATCGGGCAGGCAATTGGGAAAGTAGCCGCCGAGCGAATTATTCCCGTGGCGCTTGAGCTTGGCGGAAAGTCACCGAATATCGTGTTCGCCGACGCCAATCTGGACCTGGCTGTGCCGGGTGCCCTAAAAGCATTCTTGTTCAATGCTGGCCAGGCATGTTCAGCCGGGTCACGCTGTCTGCTCGAACGGTCCATCCACGACGCGTTCGTCCAGAGACTGAAGAGCGAACTGGAAACGGTCACGGTAGGCAGCGCTGACGATGCCATGATCGGGCCGATCATTACCCGGGCCCAGTATGAAAAAGTCCAAACCTATTGCCAGCTGGCCGAGTCGCAGGGCGCACGTGCGTTTGTTGGTGGCGTACTGCAAAACAGCGCCGGCCAGGAGAACGGATGGTACGTCCGCCCGGTCGTCATGACCGGTGTGACGAACGACATGCGGATCGCGCGCGAGGAAATATTCGGCCCGGTCCTGTCGGTCATTCCGTTTGACGATGAGGATCACGCGATACGCCTTGCAAATGATTCAGAGTATGGTCTGGTGGCGGGTATCTGGACCACTGACCTGGCGCGTGCACACCGGGTGGCCGCGGCACTGGAAGCCGGCCAGGTATTCGTGAATGAATACTACGCCGGCGGCGTTGAGACCCCGTTCGGTGGCTACAAGAAGAGCGGAATCGGGCGCGAAAAAGGTGTCGATGCGTTGTTGCATTACACGCAGGTCAAGTGTGTGACGGTCAAGCTCTAACCTGAAACGCATACGGTCAGAAGTACGAGGTCAGTGGTAAGCTGG
>JANNGR010000433.1:0-1725 GCA_031403955.1 Betaproteobacteria bacterium | reverse complement strand
TGGTTGGCAAAGCATGCGCGCTTTCACATGCACTTCACGCCCACGAGTTCTTCGTGGCTCAACATGGTCGAACGATTCTTTCGCGACATCACGGACAAGCGCATTCGACGCGGTGTATTCACCAGCGTGCCCGATCTGGAGCAGGCCATCAACAAATACATCGCCGAGCACAACGCACAGCCAAAACCAGTCATCTGGACCGCCAAAGCAAGCGACATCCTCGCCAAGGTGACCCGTGCTCGCGCGGCGTTAAATAAGTGCAGTTCTATTGACTCACCACACTAGCTATGTCGTCTGCGGCGGCCGATGGTACGACGTGAAGGGTAAACCAAGGGGCAAACCGGTACGTGGTCAGAATGGAATTCCGGCAAACAGGTGCGAACAGCTTTGACCTGTAAGTGTTTGATTTATAAGGAAGTCGTGTTCGTGGCTGTTCGCCGCATTCCGCCGATACCGGCCTGTCACTCTAGCGGTCGCGGGTTCAACTCCTCCTGCCACCGTAGTGCGGTTGCAGATCGACCGTGATCGAGCGGGGCTCCTTGGAGATGGACCTTGCCGCAGCGAATGGTCGTGCGGCCTGTGACGCCACCGAGGTGCCATCCGCCAACCAGAGTCCGGCTCGCGCTGCCGGCTACTGATGGGGCAGTGTGGGGCGCAAGACTGGCACGGGCACAGGCGGGCAGCGGAGCCAGATGGCAGCGAGGAGCGGTCGGCTGCACGCGTCGGATGCTCGTGTGAGCGACTGCCGCACGGCAGAAATATCAGACAACTGTCTGATATTTCGGGCTCACGCCAAAGAAAAAGGGGTCACGTTCGCACGTAACCCCTTGATTTTATTGGCTCCCCGACCTGGGCTCGAACCAGGGACCTACGGATTAACAGTCCGGCGCTCTACCAACTGAGCTATCGAGGAATTTAGCCTATGAGTATAGCCGGGTTTCTCGGGTCAACTCACAGCGCCATTTGCACCGAGGCGTGCCAACTGCGCGGCGCCAACGGGTACAGGTAGGCATGGCTGTACTGGTACGGCGCCTCTTTCCAGGCGCGGTGATCGGCTAGATTGTCGATGCCGGCGCGCCAGATCAGCGTCTGCGCGCCCCACTGCTGGCGGTAGCGAAGGCCAAGGTCCAGGCGGGTCCAGCCGGGCGTGGCGATGCTGTTGTCGGGCAGCACCATGCGCTCGCCTTCATACGTCACAAAGCCCAGCAGCGCCAGACCGGGCACGGCCGCCATGTTGTAAGCCACCTGGGTTTTGAGGCTGCGGGCCGGTACGTTGGTGGGCCGCAGGCCGTTCAGCGTGTTGTCTTGCGATCCTTCGCGGCGGGCTTGCAGGGCCATCGCGCTGCTGCGCAGGTTCCAGGCGCCCACGCGCCAATCCACCTCGGCCTCCACGCCTCGGTGCCGGGCCTGGCCATCGGCCTGGCGGGTGCAAGTGCCGGCTGCAGCGCAGGCGCCGATGTCGCGCCAGACCGGCCGCTGGATGTCAAACGCCGTCAGGTGCCAGTCCAGCGTGGCCCCGGCGTGCTTGAACCCCGCTTCAACCTGCCGGCTTTTGAGTGCCGGCAAGGCCTGGCCGGCGTTGCTGTAGCGCGACCGGTTGGGCGCCACCTCGGATTCCACCCCCTGGCCCCAACTCAGGTAGGCCAGGTCTTGCGGGTTGAGGGCATGGCTGAGCGCCAGCCACGGGGTGGTGAAACCTTGCTCGTAGCGGGTGGGGCGTGAGCC